>JBJEFP010000189.1:0-10177 GCA_051874195.1 Lysinibacillus sp.
AAATATATCGTTTAATAATCTTATAGAGACTAGAGACCGTCCTGCCTTGCCAGGACGGTCTTTTTTTCGTGCAGGGGGCATTTACGCCTATGGCAATTTTGGAGAAGAGACATATTTTACTTATAACATGCACGGTTGGGAAGTCCAAAACATCCATAACTGGTAAACGATAAGTTTAATGGAAGTGAATTTGTAATTTTTCGCTTTTCTGGCCCTTTTCCTTTACAATGATGGAGGACAAATTTATATAAAAAGGGGCAATATTCATGGCACTTACAGTTATCCAGTATCCTAAATGCACAACATGCAGGAAAGCGATTAAATGGCTAGAAGAAAACGAACTTGCATTTGAATCCGTTCATATCGTCGAGCAAACGCCTACAAAGGAAGAATTGACGGCGTTGTATAAAAAAAGTGGCCTTCCTTTGAAGAAATTCTTTAACACATCGGGCAATAAGTACAAGGAGCTTGGCCTGAAGGACCGGCTGGCCGATATGTCTGAAGAAGAGCAGCTGGAGTTATTGGCATCTGACGGCATGCTGATCAAGCGTCCCATCGTCACGGACGGCGAAAAAATCACCCTTGGATTCAAGGAGTCTGACTTCTCTGAAACGTGGAAATAAACTGAATGCAAGCTTGTTTTTGCCATAGAAATGTGTCAAACTGAAAAGGATTATAGACACATTTCGTTGGAGGGGTTTTTTCATGAGCATTCCTAAAGATTTGCGCTACACGCAAGAGCATGAGTGGGTAAAAATTGAAGGCAATAAAGTACGTGTCGGCATCACGGAATTTGCACAGAACGAATTGGGCGATATCGTATTTGTTGAGCTTCCTGAAGTAGGAGACACAGTGGCATTCAATGAACCATTCGGCAGCGTAGAATCAGTAAAAACAGTTTCTGAATTATATTCACCGGTGTCCGGTACAGTAGTGGAAGTGAATGAGGAGTTATCCGATAGTCCTGAATTCGTTAATGAATCTCCATATGAAAATGCCTGGATGATTGTCATCGAACTTTCGGATGAATCGGAAGTGGAGCAATTATTGACTGCTGAAGCATATGAAGAACTGATCGCCGAATAATACGAAAGCGCCTGAATCTAACCTTAGATTTCGGCGCTTTTTTTCAAAATAGAGGGTTTTGGGATGGGTGTAAAAATGTCTGGGCATCCGCATCTGCATTGATCATTCGTAGTGCAGGAAAGCAGACGTGGATGCGCTTTTCATGGAAGCGGGAGGGAAGCGGTGAATGATTGAAAAGTGTATAATTGTAGAAGGTCGTTCCGACAAATTGAAAATCGAGCCTCTTCTGGCTGAACAGGTACTGATTCTTTGCACACATGGTACAAAGGATGAGGAAGCATTCATTGACTTGCTCGAGCCGTATGAGTACTGTGAGTTTTTCACCTTTTTTGACCGGGATAAATCCGGTGACTATTTGCGGAAGATGATGCGCAGAACATATAGCGAAGCAGTCCAGCTGGAGCTTCCTGCACCCTTTACGGGGGTCGCTGAAGCACCGGACACGATTGTACGCCAGATTCTGCAAGCGGCCAAATTCCAAGTGAAATAGGATGATTAGATGAAAGAATGGACAAAGAACGAATGGCAGGAAGCAATGGAAAAGGAACCCGTAGCCGCCTTTTATTTATATACACCGATGTGCGGCACATGCGCCGTCGCCTCCAGGATGCTGGCGGTTGTGGAGGAGCTGCTGCCGGATGTACCAATTGGTAAAGGAAATGTGAATTACCTGCAGGACCTGGCGATTCACTATGAAGTGGAGAGCGTGCCTTGTCTGCTGGTTGCACGGGACGGTAGATATGACCAGAAATTGTATGCATTTCAATCCGTACCTCATCTGTATGAAATATTGAAAAAGTAATTGACGGACAATTGCCGGACGTGGTAAAGTAACAAACGTAAAATTAATTTCATAACGTTACTCTTATAAAGAGCGGTGGAGGGAAGTGCCCTATGAAGCCCGGCAACCAGTACATTTGTAAAAAGGTGCCAAATCACGCAAAGCTATGCTTTGGAAGATGAGAGAGCGGTTACGTATAAATTGTACGAAAACCTTTCTGCTTGTCATGGCGGGAAGGTTTTTTATGTAGAAGGAGTCAGCTATGATTGAGTTACGCAATATAACAAAGGTCTACAAGACGAAAAACGGCGAATTGAAGGCCGTGGACGATGTAAACCTGACAATTGAAACAGGAGAAATATACGGCATCATTGGATACAGCGGCGCAGGTAAAAGTACGATGATCCGTCTGCTCAACGGTCTGGAGAAGCCGACGACAGGCTCGGTTGCCGTGAATGGCGAGGAGATTTCGGCGATTTCCGGTTCGAAGCTTCGTGCGGCGCGCCAGAAAATCAGCATGATCTTCCAGCACTTCAACCTTCTCTGGTCCCGCACGGTGGAGGATAATATCGCATTCCCGCTGGAGATTGCAGGTGTGCCCAAGCAGGAACGCGCCAAGCGTGTGGCGGAGCTGATCGACCTTGTCGGCCTGACAGGGCGTGGAAAGGCGTATCCTTCGCAACTGTCGGGCGGCCAGAAGCAGCGTGTCGGGATTGCCCGGGCGCTCGCCAATAACCCGGAGGTGCTGCTGTGTGACGAGGCGACTTCAGCTTTGGATCCGGAGACGACGGATTCCATCCTGGAGCTTTTATTGGACATCAATAAGCGCCTGGGGCTGACGATTGTGCTCATTACCCATGAGATGCATGTCATCCGCAAAATCTGCCACCGTGTAGCCGTTATGGAGGCGGGGAAGGTCGTGGAGACAGGCAAGGTATTGGACGTCTTCCAGAACCCGCAGGCGCCGATTACGAAAAGGTTCGTATCGCAGGTGTCGGGGACGAATGAAACGAAGGAATCGATTGAGCAAATCCTGGAGAACTATCCTTCCGGCAAGCTTGTAAAGATTACATTCATTGGACAAGCAACGGAACAGCCGGTCATTTCCAAATTGATCAAGGAATACGGTGTTGACGTGAATATCGTACACGGCTCCATTTCCCATACGACAAGCGGTCCGTACGGGACATTGATCGTCCATATCGACGGCAGTGAGGAGCAGGTACAGACGGCGCTGGATGTGCTGGCGCAGCATGAATTACAGACGGAGGTGATTGAGCATGCTTAGTCAATTATTTCCGAATGTAGACTGGGGAAAGATGTCGGAAGCGTTATACGAAACGGTGTATATGACGGGTGTCTCAACATTGATTACATTCATCCTAGGATTGGCAATCGGCATCTTGCTGTTTTTAACGAGCCCTCATCAAGTATGGGCGAATAAAATCGTCTATTTTTTAACGGGATCGCTAGTGAATATTTTCCGTTCCATTCCGTTCATCGTATTGATCATTTTACTGATTCCATTTACGAAGTTTTTAGTTGGTTCCATCCGCGGCGCCAACGCGGCATTACCCGCACTGATCATCGGTGCTGCGCCGTTCTATGCGCGTATGGTATTGATTGCCCTTCGTGAGATTGATAAGGGTGTCATCGAAGCGGCTCGCTCGATGGGGGCGAAAACATCGACAATCATCTTTAAAGTATTGCTGCCGGAAAGCTTGCCGGCATTGATTTCGGGTCTTACCGTCACAGCAGTTGCGCTTGTAGGATATACAGCAATGGCGGGAATCATCGGGGCAGGCGGCTTGGGTAACTTGGCGTACCTGGAAGGTTTCCAACGCAATCGGGCGGATGTGACATTGATGGCGACGATTTTGATTTTGATAGTCGTATTCGTCATCCAATACATCGGCGACCTCATTACATCGAAAATTGATAAACGTTAGTTCGTGCATCCGCACATCATCATAAAATTTTAGAGAAAAAGGAAGGTTTTCGGTTATGGCATTTCTAACAAAGAAAAAAGTTATTGCATCAACATTAGTATCAGCATCTGTACTAGCTTTAGCGGCATGTGGCTCGGATGACGAGGGTACAACGTCAGGCGGCAATGATGCAGAAGAGTCTTCAAAATTGGTAGTAGGGGCATCAAATACACCGCATGCAGAGATTTTGGAGCAGGTGGAGCCGATTTTAGAGGAACAGGGCATCGATCTGGAAATCGAAACATATCAAGATTATATATTGCCAAACCAAGACCTTGAAAGCGAAGAAATCGACGCCAACTACTTCCAGCACATTCCTTATTTCGAAGCTCAAAAAGAAGAGTTCGGGTATGATTTTGTAAATGCAGGCGGCATCCATATCGAGCCGATCGGCGTCTACTCTAAAAAATATAAATCCCTTTCAGAATTGCCTGAAGGAGCGACAATCCTGTTATCAAATTCTGTAGCGGACCATGGGCGTATGCTATCCCTGCTTGAACAGGAAGGTCTGATCAAGCTTGCAGAGGGTGTAGATAAAACGAAGGCCGAGACTTCCGACATCGTAGAAAATCCGAAGAACTTTGAATTTGATGCAAATACGGAAGCATCCCTGCTATACCAAATGTATGAAAATGAAGAAGGCGATGCAGTATTAATCAATTCGAACTATGCCATCGATAATGGCTTGAATCCGCTGGAGGATGCCATCGCCATTGAAAGCGCTGATTCGCCGTATGTGAACATCATTGCCGTACGTGCAGGGGATGAGGACAATAAAAACATCAAGGCATTGGTGGAAGCGCTACGCTCTGAAAAAATCCAGGAGTTCATCCTTGAAGAATGGGGCGGCTCTGTCGTACCTGTAACTGAATAATGAAAGCAATCCCGCAGTCATATTGATTGCGGGATTTTTTATTGTTTAGGAAATTATCACACGTGTTGATTTACCTTTTAATGTTAGTAGAATCTTGTGGAAAGTGGATTTCCGCTACAGCCGGTTCGCTTTCCACGGGCATGGCCTCAGCCTCCTCAAGCGATTCAATGTGGTTCGCGTGATTTAGGAGACGTATTTTTTAGAGAGAAATTTAAATGAGCTGTTTACGACCTTTTTTCAGAATCAAAACAAGAAACGAAGTTCTATTCCAATTCTTCACCAGTAGAATGTTTACGCCTATATTGTGATGGAGTAAGACCTGTTACTTTCTTAAATACTCTACTGAAATAGTTCACATCGTTGAATCCTACAATAAAAGCAATTTCTGTAATGCTAGAAGTATTATTTTGTAAATAGACCTTTGCGGCTTCAACTCGATTTAGATTAATGAAATCAATAAGACTCATACCTGTATCATCTTTAAATTTTCGTGAAAGGTGTGAAGCATTTACATGAATGGTTTCGGCAATTCCTTGTAGAGTTAAAGGACTATCGAGATGTAGTTTAATATAATTCACAGCTTTCTTTACAATCGCACTATATTTTCGCGTTGAATATTCGCTTACAAGATCACAATATTCTTCTAGCATCGTTTTACTTAAGTCATTTAAATAGGGTAAATTAGGTGCCCGCTCAATCAAAATAGCGAATTTCTCTGAAATATTGTGAATATAAATCGGATGTACCCCACCGTTCTCAGCCGCAATTCTACATAATGTATTTAGAACGATTAGTAGGTTCTTGGAGCCTCTAATTGGACTTTCAGGTATACGTTTATCTAAATGGATGTCACTAAATCCGCCTGGTAGTTTCTTTATTTTCTCTTTATCTCCTCTAGAAATATAATCCATTAATTCTTTTTCCTTCTTATAACGAAATTCAATAATATCAGTGCTGTTCATAATACGGTCTTTAAGTTTTTCTTTGTTTCGTGTTGGATTTAATGAACTAGAAGTTATTAATTGAGACTTGAGGTAGGTATGATTGCTTAGATTGACAAGGGTTGCACCAATGCTATTAGCTGTACTACTGCTAACGATAGCCAGCGATTTGTAGAATTCGAGTAACGGTTTATGTTCGCTAACCGGTAAATTATTTTTAGAAATGACATTGCTAATAAAGGCATCGTCAGGAATAGTCGCCACAAAAGGACCGACAATAATAGCACCATAATAAATATCATTTCTCCATATCCCTACAGTTATATAATCAAGTCCATAGGTATTGGTATGGTAGTAATAGGATGTGGGGGGATGTTTCTGAAGGGTATCGCACATCTTGAAGTATTTAATATCTGTTTTTTGTAAGCTTGCGGGCATAGTAAGACTATCCAGTTGCAATAATATGTTTTCCTCTTGATCGATTAGTTTTACATCAAGGTTTGTTAAGGAAAAGATTATATTACATACGTTATAGAAGTCATCATATTTAAATTCAGCATGACCAACCATATTATCACCTTTCTATAGTTCGATCCGTATTTACTATATCAGAAATCTTTTCGAAACACGCATAATTTGTGCTAAAAGACGCAAGATAATACGATAAAATAAGATGTTTGAGTATTACAATGTATATTGTTAATAAATCATTAACATGTAGAAAACAATATTTAAATACTTGTTTGATGGATTCTACGATGAAATGTAAGCGTTTCCTTAAGCAAGAAATACTTAACAAGGAGTCAAACTATGAGAAAAATTTTTAATTTGAACACTGCTTGGAAGTTTATTAAAGAAGATGTAGTAAATGCAATGGATACTGGATTTAACGATCGTGATTGGGAAGATGTAAATGTTCCACATACATGGAATGCGATTGACGGAGCAAACGGCTTTGATTTTTATAAAGGCGCTTGCTGGTACCGTAAAGAATTCGCGGTAGACACATTAGCATATGGAAATAGAGTATACATTGAATTCAACGGAAGTAATAGTGTGACAGATGTGTACGTAAATGGTCAACACATGGGACAACATCGTGGTGGTTATTCTACATTCCGTTTCGATATTACAGATGCAATTGAATTTGGTAAACCAAACTCATTAGCAGTTAAAGTAGACAACACAGTTGTTGAAGATGTATATCCGCAAATGGCTGACTTCACATTCTTCGGTGGAATTTATCGTGATGTGAATCTTGTAATTGCTAATCCTGTTCATTTTGATTTAATGGATTACGGTTCACAAGGTGTTTATATTGTACAAGACGAAGTAAGCGAAGAGAAGGCATCCCTTACAATCAAGTCTAAATTAGTAAATGATTTTGAAGAAGAGAAGAAAGTACGTGTATGGGTAGATATATTAGATGCTGAAGGTAATACGGTTGCATATGCAGCGAAAGAAGTTGTGCTAGCCGCTGGTGAAAACCAAACAGTTGAAATGCCAGCTGTTATTAACAACCCAACACTTTGGAACGGTAGAAAAAATGCATACATGTATGAAGCAAGAATTTCTTTAACTAGCTTCAATGATACGATTGACGAACTGTCTATTCCATTTGGTGTACGCTACTTTGAAGTGGATCCAGAAAAAGGATTTATCCTTAATGGCCAGCCTCTTCGTTTAAACGGTGTTTCTCGTCACCAAGACCGAAAAGACATGGGGTGGGCAATTACCAAGAAAGAGCATAAAGAAGATATGGAATTGATTAAAGAAGTGGGAGCAACATCAATCCGTTTGGCTCACTATCAACATGATCAATATTTCTATGATTTATGTGACCAAGAAGGTATGGTTGTATGGGCTGAAATTCCATTCATTTCTATTATGTCTAAAACAGAATTAGAAGGAATTAATGCGAAACAACAAATGGTAGAGTTAATTCGTCAAAACTTCAACCACCCATCAATTATGTTCTGGGGCGTACAAAACGAAATTCAAATCGGCGGTAACCGTCCAGAAGTAAGAAAAGTAGTAAAAGAACTAGCTGAATTAACGAAAAAAGAAGATCCAACTCGTTTAACAACAATGGCTAACGTTATGTTTGTACCGGATAATGACGAGTATAACTATATGACAGATATCGTTGGATATAATAAATATTATGGATGGTATCAAGGTGAAGCGGAAGATTTCGGTCCTTGGATGGATGGCTTCCATGCTACAAATCCTAACGTTTGTCTAGGTATTTCTGAATACGGTGCAGAAGGCATTATTCAATACCATTCAGATGAGCCAAAAGTAAAAGATTACACAGAAGAATATCATGCACTATACCACGAAAAAGTATGGAAAGCATTCTCTGAACGCCCATACCTATGGTCAACATATGTATGGAACATGTTTGACTTCGGAGCAAACATCCGTGATGAAGGTGGCGTTCAAGGAAGAAACAACAAAGGCTTAGTCACATATGACCGCAAAATCAAAAAAGATGCATTCTTCATGTATAAAGCGAATTGGTCAGATGAAAAAGTACTTCATATCACAAGCAAACGTTACGTGGATCGTGCTGATGAATCAATCAAAGTGAAAATTTATACAAACTGTGAAGAAGTAACGCTTTATGTGAATGGTACAGAAGTTGCCACTCAGACAGGCGAAGATAATATCGTTATTTTCGAAAATGTAACGTTACAACCAGGATTAAACACAGTGAAAGCTGTATGTGGTGATTTAGAAGACACTGCATTCTTCAACAAAGTGGAAGAAGCGAATCCAAGCTATGTATGTCCTGAATCAGAAACGGGTGGTGTTGTAGCGAACTGGTTTGATATGCCTGAAGATTTAGGGGATATTGAAATTGAAGAGCTAGAAATCACAGATGATGTTTATTCAACTCGTTGCACAATTGGGGAGCTATTTGAGAACGCTGAGACAAGAGTAGTAATGAATAAATATTTAGCAGGCCTAGCAGAAGAGAACAATCCAATGTATGATATGGCATCAGGAATGTCAATTGATACGTTGGCTACTATGGCAGACGGCATGTTAACTAAAGAATTAATATACGTGTTAAATAAAGAGCTAATTAAAATCAAAAAAGCATAATGACAACGTGTTAATATAAATCCTTTAGCGGAACGGCTAGATTCTTGATCTAGTCGTTCTTTACGATAACTTTGAAAGAGATGGTGTAATAGATGAAATCAATACTGTTATTTGGAGAAATGTTGTTACGTTTAACACCTTCAAATAACCAATTGCTTATTCAAGCTAGTCAACTAAACATGGTTTATGGCGGCTCTGAGGCGAATATTGCAGTTGCTTTGAGCAATTGGGGAGAAAAAACGTCCTTTGCTACTTGTGTGCCTAATAATAATCTAGGATTGGCGGCTATTATGCAAGTGCGTCAATATGGTGTAAATACGGATTTTGCCATTCAAAAAGGTCATAAAATGGGGCTTTATTTTGTAGAGCAAGGACATTCTATTCGTCCGACCGAAGTTACGTATGATCGTCAGAACTCTGCGTTTGTTGAGGCAACGCCTAATGATTATCAATTAGAAGAGATGCTTGAAGGTGTGAAATGGATTCACCTAAGCGGCATTAGCATGGGCGTTAGTAAGCAAGCGCGTGAAGTAACATTGAGACTAGCTAAATTAGCACATGAGAAGAATATAAAAGTGAGCTTTGATTTTAATTACCGTACAAAAATTTGGGGGATAGAAGAAGCGCGAGAAGCGTTTTTAGAAATTTTACCTTATGTTAATGTTTGTTTCGGCAGCTATTTAGATGCTTTTACAATTCATCAATTGCACGGTAAACAGATAAAAGTGGAAACGCTAGATGAAAAACTAGCGATTCTTAAAGATTTTTGTCAAGAATATGGTTTTGAGGCATTCTTTACGACAGATCGTGAAGTACTTGAGAACAACGTGCAAAAATTAAGCTGTGCAGTTGTGACTAGTAATGAGCAGCATATACTTGGACCAGTTAAAGTGAATGTACTTGAGCGAATCGGAACAGGTGATTCTTTCGTTGCGGGAGTGCTTTTTGGTTTGAACAATTCATACAGTCTTACAGAAACATTGGAATTTGCACTTTCATCTTTTGCCTTAAAGCATACCATTGTAGGCGATTTCCAAATCGCAAGCAAACAGGCGGTCCAAGACTTCGATATTAACGGCAAACATGTTGTTATTAAGAGGTAATGATAACATACAGATTTCTCGATTTATTCAGAAATCTGTATTTTTATTTGGGCTCTTTACCAAAACATGTACTTGACTGCACATTGCACTACGGGTGGACGCTTTCCGCGGGCGAGGCCAAGCCTCCTCGTCGCTTCACTCCTGCGGGGTCTCGGCTTTCTCGCTTGTCCCGCTGGAGTCGCCACCCTTCGCTCCATGTGCTTTTTCCTCTGGCAAGAACAGATTTCAGTATTGAGCCTTTATTTGTTAAGGAAATTAAAAAATATTGCCTTGTGGATAAAGTAATGTCTAGG
>JBJEFP010000190.1:0-10151 GCA_051874195.1 Lysinibacillus sp.
TTTTTGTTTGAAAAACTACTTCGTTATAAAAAACGTAAGTTTTTCAGTGCCCTGCCTAAAATGGCGTTTATTATTAATTAAGTTGTATATCAAATTCGACAAATGACGTGGATTGGAATCCAAAAGCATGGAGCCATTTTTCCGAAGGGTGGCGCAAAAGCTTGCCACGTCTGGATTTTCTGAAGGCAGTGGAATCAAAATGAAATTATCCAACACTGCCTGAGCAATGCCTCATAGCGGGCATTTTTCACGAAAAATGGAGCTGTACGGAAAGTTTTTGCTTTCTGCACAGCTCCTCTTTTCGTTAGAACGGATTTGTATTCAGCATGCTCGCCACTTTGATGTACATGCGTTGATTCAACTTCAATTGCGCTACCACATACTCGGCCATGTCTTCCGGATGCATGTATTGGTCAGCCTTTTCCGGGTCGAAGAAGGATTTGTCCGCCACTAGATCCGTCGCCACCGTACTTGGTGCAAGGGCCGTAACACGGATATTGTTGCGTCGCACTTCCTGGGCAAGGGATTCCGTCAACCCGATGACACCGAACTTCGAAGCGCTGTAGGCACTGGATGTCGCCGCACCGCTCAAGCCATTTGTGGAAGAGATATTGATGATGTCCCCTGCATTTTTCTCGATTAATTGCGGAAGGACAGCACGCGTTACATAATATGTACCCATCAGGTTCACATCGATCATTTGCTTCCATTCAGCCGGATCCATCTCCAATAATTTCCCGAACGTCCCGATACCGGCATTGTTGATCAAAATATCTGCCGGACCGACCTGCTCTGTAATCCGGGCAACCGCCTGATTCACTTGCTCCATTGAAGAAACATCCGTTGCTGCGTAGCCTACTTTTACACCGTAGCTTTCAATTTCTTTCGCTACGTCCTGCAACGCCTCTTCAGTACGCGCAATCAATCCGATATGTACGCCTTCTTTTGCTAATTGCAGTGCGATCGCCTTACCGATGCCGCGCCCTGCACCTGTTATGAACGCCACTTTCCCTGTTAATGCTTGTGCCATGTGCCACACTCCTTTGCCAAAATTATTATTCTACTATTACTATATCATGGCAGTATCCCTTTTTTTAAATGATTTGCTCTTGCCCTGCCGAAATGAAAGAGGCTATCCATACAAGTGGATAGCCCCCTATTTTTAATTCTTCATTTTTGGATCGAGCGCATCACGCAGTCCGTCACCCATCAAATTGAATCCGATGACCGTAAGCATGATCGCCAGCCCCGGGAATATCATCGCCCATGGTGCGTTCATGAAAAAGATTCTTGCATCTGCCAGCATCTTCCCCCACTCGGCTTGAGGGGCTTGGGCACCTAGACCAAGGAACCCTAATGCCGCCGCTTCAATAATAGCTGTGGCAATCGACAATGTTCCCTGTACGATGACTGGTGTCATTGAGTTCGGAAAAATGTGCTTCCATAAAATACGTGAATTTTTCATTCCAATCGCTTTTGCCGCTAAAACATATTCCTCTTCTTTAACGCTTAATACACGAGAACGAATCAAACGACCGAAATTCGGTACATTAATGATGGCGATCGCAATTAAAGCATTCTGTAGGGAAGGCCCTAGAATGGCTACAATTGCAATAGCCAATAAAATACTTGGAAATGCAAGCAGAATATCAAATAAACGTGAGATGATTGTATCTAGCCAGCGTCCATAATAGCCCGCGATAAGCCCTAAGCAGCTCCCCATTATAGCGGATAACACGACAGCTAAAAAGCCCACAGTTAAGGAAAGCCGGGCTCCATAGATGATTCGCGAGAAAATATCACGCCCTAAATCATCCGTACCAAACCAGTGTTCACTTGACGGCGGTAATAGCCGGTCAGTCAGCAACTGGTCGTTCATGCCTTGGGGGGCAAATAGCGGACCGAAAGACGCGAGAAGAATAAAAAACACGACAATCCCCGTCCCAACAAGCGCCGACTTGCTTTTTTTAAATGTCCGCCACGCTTCCTTCCATGGTCCGGCGACTTTTTCCTGCTGCTGGGTTCCCTCTACTTTTGTCGTCAGTGTAGACATGCTGGATTCCCCCCTTCTAGTTATACTTAATCCGCTTATCGATGACAGTGTATAAAATATCAACGATTAAATTAATCATTAAGAATATGAACGCAACGATTAGAATACCCGACTGGATTACCGGATAGTCACGATAGCCGATTGCTTCATAAATATAACGCCCTATTCCTGGCCAGCTGAAAATTGTTTCCGTCAAGATGGCTCCGCCCAAAAGCATTCCGAGCTGCAAGCCGATAACTGTCAACACTGGAATCAATGCATTCTTCAATGCATGCTTATAGATAACCACAAACATTTTCTGCCCTTTTGCACGTGCTGTACGCACATAGTCGACCCTCATCACTTCAAGCATGGAAGAACGGGTCATACGTGCAATAATCGCCATTGGAATAGTAGCTAAAGCGATACCTGGTAATATTAAGTGCTTCAATGCAACAATAAATTGATCAAAACGCCCTTGGATTAATGTATCGATCAGGTAGAGATGTGTTATTGCAGTAATCGGGTCGCGTACTTCCTCACGACCAGAAGTAGGGAGCCAGCCCAGGTTGATACCAAAAACCCATTGTTCCAATAAACCTAGCCAAAAAATTGGCATGGAGACACCAATCAGTGCGATGACCATCGCCAAATAGTCAAACCAGGAGTTTTGGAACCAGGCTGAAATAATCCCTGCGTTCATACCGATAATGACAGCAATGATCATGGCGAAAATCGCCAATTCAAATGTAGCCGCCAAATAAGGCCAGATTTCTGCGGTAATCGGCTGACTCGTGCGCAGCGATTCGCCTAAATCAAATGTAAACAGATCTTTCAAATAGTTAAAGTACTCCACATACCATGGATTATCCAAACCTAGCTTTTCACGCAAGGCAGCAGTCGCTTCCGCTGTTGCTTGCTGTCCTAAAATCACTTGAGCGGGATCTCCAGGAATAGCACGGATGATCAGAAACACAATGAATGTCATCCCCAACAAAACGGGTATTAAATGTAGTAGTCGTTTTCCTATGTAGTGAAGCATTCGCCTTCACCTCTCTATCAAAATCTATTTATCATACATAAAAAGAAAGGGAGGGCCAGGTAAGAGGCCTCCCCTTCCTTTTTCTTATTGATTATTGAATTGAAACGTTTTCCAAAGATTCTGAACCAGTTGGATGTGGCACATAGCCGCTTACACCTTTTTTAGCCGCTAATAATGGCGTAGAGTGCGCAATGTTTACCCATGGTGCATCTTCATGAATAATTACTTGCGCTTGTTTATAAAGCGCGTTTCGTTTCTCTTCGTCCACCTCGGATTGTGCTGCAATTAACAGCTCATGCACTTCATCATTAGCGTAGTAAGAGTAGTTGTTGCTTCCGATATTGTCTTTATCAAGTAATGCATACAAGAAGTTATCTGCATCCCCATTGTCTCCAGTCCAGCCTAGCAAGAATGCATCCGCTTCACCTTTCTTCGCTTTGTCTAGGTAGGTAGCCCACTCAAATGTCACGATTTTAGAAGGGATACCAACGTCAGCTAAATTCTTTTGAATCGCTTCCGCTACCTTTTGGCCATCTGGCATATACGGACGTGGAACCGGCATAGCCCAAAGCTCAATTTCCTTTCCATCATATCCAGCTTCAGCAAGCAATTCCTTTGCTTTCGCTGGATCGAATGGATAGTCTTCAATTTCATCATTGTAGCCACTTACTGATGGTGGCATCGGGTTTTTCGCTACATTTGCATAGCCTTCAAAGAATGCATCGACAATCGCTTGTCTATCAATTGCATAGTTGACTGCTTGGCGCACCAATTTATTATCGAATGGTGGGCGTGTACTTGTTAAACCTAAGTAGCCAACGTTCAAAGATGGACGTTCAATTAACTGCAAGTCTGCATTAGATGTGATAGAATCTCCATCCGATGGGTTGATTCCATCAGCCAGGTCGATTGCACCTGTCAGTAAATCATTGAGACGAGCCGAGTTATCTGGGATTGCACGGAAAATGATTTTATCTAACTTTGGCAATCCTTCTTGCCAGTACTCTCCGTTTTTCTCGACTGTGATAGAGTCATTGCGTTTCCACTCGACAAATTTAAATGGACCTGTACCTACCGGCTGGTCGCCGAAAGCATCACCGCTTGCTTCAAATGCTGTCGGTGAAGCGATACCGAATGCCGCCATGGCGATATTCTTTAAGAACGGTGCTTGCGGACGAGATAGTGTAATTACTACTGTGCTTTCGTTCTCAGCTACAATGCTTGTAATTAAATCTTTCCCTTCAGCACGGAACATGGAGTTGTAATAATAATAAGTATCTTCTGCTCCTGCACTCCAGCGCTCAAAGTTTTTTACTACAGCTTCTGCATTAAAATCAGTGCCATCATGGAATTTGACGCCTTCTTGCAGGGTGAATGTATAAGTCAGACCGTCATCACTGACCTTCCAATCTTTTGCCAGACCCGCTTCAACTGTTGTATCATTCTCATTGAATTTTAATAGAGTTTCAAAAATATTTTGTGTTACTTTAATTGACTCCCCGTCGGTAACTGCTGCAGGATCAAGCGAAACTGAATCCCCTCCGCGGCCGAATACTAATACACCGCCAGTAGATTCGCTACCTTTGTCGTCAGTAGCATCATCCGAATCTGCCGTGTCTGAATCTGAATCACTGTTACATGCAGCTAGTACTACTGAAAGCACCAGCAGTAACATTAATGCCCAAAATTTGTTTTTCATGCATAAACCCCTTTCCCTTTTATCTATTTATTATCATTGTGCTCATCATATAGGTGACAAGCGACAGAATGACCTGGTGTAATCTCCCGTAGCATAGGGACTTTTTGCTTGCACGCTTCCATTGCAAATGGACAACGTGTATGGAAAGTGCAGCCTGACGGCGGATTGGATGGGCTTGGAATATCGCCCGTCAATATCATTTGCTCAGTGACATGCTCAGGGTCTGGAATCGGAACTGCCGATAATAGGGCCTGCGTATAAGGATGCAGGGGCTTTTCGTATAGCGACTCGCTTGTTGCAAGTTCCACCATACGCCCGAGATACATGACGCCTACACGGTCACTGATATGGCGTACGACACCTAAATCATGCGCGATGAAAATATACGTCAGCTTTAGTTCCTCCTGCAATTGCTTCATAAGATTGAGCACCTGCGCTTGAATTGAAACATCCAGAGCGGATACTGGCTCATCTGCAATGATGAGCTTCGGATTTGTCATAAGGGCTCTTGCAATTCCTATACGCTGCCGCTGCCCACCGCTGAACTGGTGAGGATAACGTTTGGCATGGTATTCACTCAACCCTACGATTTTCAAATAATCGAGAACCATCTTCTTGCGCTCCGCCGATGTACGGCCAATCCCATGGACAATCAGCGGCTCCTCCAATATTTTCTCAACAGTATGTCTCGGATTAAGCGATGCGTAAGGGTCCTGAAATACCATTTGGATATCCCGACGCATTTTACGCATTTCTTCCGAAGACAGCGCCGTTAGATCTGTGCCATTGAATTCTATGCGTCCCTCCGTCGGTTCAGTAAGACGCATGAGTACACGACCCGTTGTGGACTTGCCGCACCCGGACTCTCCAACAATCCCCAGCGTCTCCCCCTCATATACTTCAAACGACACATCATCAACCGCCTTGACCTGTCCCGTTGTTCGCGCAAAGATTCCCGAACGAATCGGAAAATACTTTTTCATTTGGTCGACCTTCAACAATACTTTGTTCATTGAACCCTCTCCTCTGCCAAGAAGTCTGTCGCTTGATGTACTTCCTCCTCTACCAAGAAGCATCTTGCTTGGTGCACATCCGAAGTTCGATATAATGAAGGCGCTTCTTTCATGCATCGCTCGGTTGCATATTCACAGCGCGGTGCAAACCGGCACCCTTCCTTAATGGAGCCCGGCTTTGGCACGCTGCCCGGAATCGAGTATAGGCTGTCCTTCTTAAAGCGCATATCCGGTACGGACTGGATGAGCCCCTTTGTATAAGGATGCTGCGGATTTTTAAATATTTCGCTCACCGGCGCCTCCTCGACCACTTGGCCGGCGTACATGACGATTACACGCTCACATGTTTCCGCTACAACGCCCAGATCATGCGTAATCAGTAGGATTGCCGTATTCAGCCTTGCATTAAGCTCACGCATCAACTTTAAGATTTGCGCCTGGATTGTTACATCCAACGCTGTCGTTGGCTCGTCGGCAATGAGTACCTTTGGATCGCAGACCAAGGCCATCGCAATCATTACCCGCTGTCTCATACCTCCGGATAATTGATGTGGATATTCATGAATTAATTCTTCGGCCCGTGGCAGCCCTACCAGCTTCATCATTTCGACTGCACGTTCCGTCGCTTTTTTTTTGGACCAGGATTTATTATGTATACGTATCGCTTCAATTAATTGATTTCCTATTGTAAATAATGGGTTAAGCGAGGTCATCGGTTCCTGGAAAATCATCGCTACATCTTTTCCTCGGATTGAGCGCATTTCTTTATCTGATAAATTGACTAAATCTTTTCCATCCAACAAAACTTCACCTGCTGTTATTTTTCCAGGCGGGCTCGGAATCAACCTCATTATGGAGAGAGATGTTACACTCTTGCCGCAACCTGATTCACCTACAATTCCTAATACTTCCCCTTCATGCACATGAAAGTGGATGTTATCAACCGCCTTCACGGCACCATCATCCGTAAAAAAAGTTGTTTCCAGCCCTTTTACATCCAGAAGTACTTTTCTAGTCATAACTTGTTGCTCCCCCTTTTTTCCAAAGTAATTTGGAATACGCTTTATCATATAGCATTTTGTTATTATTTACAATATTCGGAAAGCTGAAATTTTAAAAATATGCAGAAAATTGTCATTAATGAGTATTTTTATTTTATCATTTTAAATATTCCGATAAATACAAAGTTGAAATCTATAAATATAAATAAAAAAATAGCTCGCAGGCATAAATTACTATTGCCTACGAACTAGTGTATTCCTAATCTAATTTTTGTATTTGGAAAAGCTGATAGTACGCGCCTTGTTTTTTCATGAGCTGTGCATGTGTGCCTTCCTCAACGATTTTCCCATGTTCAACTACAAAAATCTTATCTGCATGTGTAATGGTAGATAGACGATGGGCGATGATGATCGTCGTCCGGTCATGCGCCAGGCGGTCCAGCGACTCCTGGATTAATGCTTCACTTTCTAGATCCAGCGCAGATGTCGCCTCATCCAGCACAAGGATTGGCGGATTCTTCAAAAAGACTCGTGCAATGGCGACACGCTGCTTCTGACCGCCGGATAGCTTGACGCCGCGTTCCCCTACCTTCGTATCATAGCCTTCCGGCAGGCTCATGATGAAGTCGTGGGCATTGGCAGCCTTGGCTGCAGCTATGACTTCCTCCTCCGTCGCATCCGGTTTCCCCATCAAGATGTTGTGCTTCACCGAATCGCTAAAGAGAATGTTATCCTGCAGAACGATCCCAATCTGTGAACGTAGCGACCTTAATGCCACATCCTTTACGTTGCGGTCATCCATTTTCACGGCTCCTTCGCTTGTATCGTAAAAACGCGGAATCAGGCTGACAATCGTCGACTTCCCGCCGCCACTCATGCCTACAAAGGCTGCAGTTTGGCCCGGTTCGATGGTAAAGTCCACTCCTTCTAGCACCTTCCTGCCGTCCTTTTCATACTGGAAGGACACGTTTTCAAATGCCAGCTTCCCTTTGGCATCAGTCAACTCAATGGCATTTGGCCTGTCTTCTACATCATACTTTTCATCCATCAGCTCAAACATACGGTCCATCGAGGCAATCGACTGTGTTAGCGTTGTAGAGGAACTGACCAAACGGCGCAGCGGTCCATACAAACGTTCGATATAGGCATAGAAGGCGACCATGACCCCAATTGAAAGGTTGCCCTGGATGACCTGATAGCCGGCAAAGCCGATGACGAGCAGCGGTGCGATATCAGTGATTGTATTGACGACCGCAAATGATTTGGCGTTCCATCGAGAGTGATCGAGTGCCTTGTTCAAAAACTCTCCATTTGTCTCATCGAAGATTGCCTGCTCGTGCCGCTCGAGCGTAAAACTTTTAATGATGCTCATCCCAGTAACCCGTTCATGCAAATAGCTCTGTACCCCGGCCAATGCCTGGGAGCGTGCACGCGTCAGGTTGCGGAGGCGGCCGAAGAAGTATTTCACGCTGAACGCATAAAAAGGCAGTGCAATCAGCGAGACGATCGTCAGCTTTACATCCATGGAAAACATGATGGCTACAACGATGACGATGGTCGCCAAATCGAGCCATAAATTCATCAAGCCCGTCATCACAAAGCTTTTCGTCTGTTCCACATCGTTGATGACACGTGAAATGACCTCTCCGGCACGCGTGTTGGCATAATATTTCAGGCTCAGCTTTTGCAGATGCCCATACAGTTCTTTCCGGATATCGAATAAAATATTATTGCTTAAATTCTGCGCGAAATATTGCCGGTAGTATTCAATGGGTGGACGTATGACGAAGAATAAAACGAGCGCAATGCCGATCCACGTAAACAGCTGTCTTATTTTCTCTTCTGCCGATAGGCTGTCCTCCAATAAAATTTCATCTAAAATGATTTGTACTAGCCACGGCAAGAACAGCGGGATGGCGAATTTTACAATCCCGATGACAATCGTCCATACCAATAGCCAGCGATACGGTTTTACAAAACGCATATATCTTTTAATACTGTCCAATGATTTTTACACTTCCTCCCGCCTCTTGTTTACAATGTTACATACTATACCACAACTTGCACGGTTCAACGCCTGTCGGTAGGCTGAGGCTTCTCTTTTTCAAAAAAGAAGCTGCCCGGAAAGTAAGAACCTTCCGGGCAGCTTTTCCTATCTCAATAAGTATCCAGTAAGGGCTATTACTCCCGGCTGATGGCACTGGTATGCCGCCAACCCTTTATAAGGGGCATCCCGCAATGGCTTTTTCCGTCATCCTCACATTACAAACAAGCCTTATTCCTGTTCCCCTTGAATATCGCGATACAATTGGTAACGGTTTGTCCAGACTTCAATGAAATCCTGGGCAAACGGTCCTCGCCGTTGTTGGATCCAGCCAATCAATTTTGCCAAGTTGCGCTTCAAAATTTTATCGATTACTTCCGGATATGCCATTTCCTTTCGGTGCTGCTCATATTCATCTTCATCCAGCAGCGTGTATGACATATCCGGGAACACCTTTACGTCCAGGTCATAATCGATATATTTCAGTGCATGATTATCATATACAAACGGTGAACTCATATTGCAGTAATAATACACGCCATCTTCGCGCAGCATACAAATAATATTGAACCAGTGCTCAGCATGAAAATAACAGATGGAGGGCTCCCTTGTCAGCCACGTACGGCCATCCGACTCGGTGACGAGCGTTTTTTCATTCGCACCGATGACAATATTTTTTGTCCCTTTCAAAATCATGGTTTCTTGCCAGACACGGTGGATACGACCATTATGCTTATAGCTATGTATTTGTATCGTCTCGCCTTCTACTGGTAATCCCATTTTGAAGCCCACCTTTTCGTCTAAGCTATGTGTAATCTAGCAGTCTCCTACTCATTATAGCAATGGATGGATAAAAGGTGTAGTTAGAAAAACATAAAATTCGCAATATAACGTAAAAGTAAGCCGTTTATACCTCATTTCACAAAATATTACTACCATTTACCGGAAAACGCGCAAAGGACCTGTTCCAAGCGGAATCCATATTTCCATTCCTTCATGAGAAAGTCGGCATGCCCTAAAAAAGGCACACCGACTTGTGCAGGGAATTCATATTGTTAACAATAACCTAACTTAGAAATTGTTATCTTCGTTGTTGTTATTGTTATTGTTTTTGTTGCGGCGGTTTTTTTGATCTTGTTGATTATTTTGTTGATCAACACGATTCTTTTGCTGCTGCAACTGATTGAAATCTTGTTCGTTACCGAACTCTTCACGATTGCGTTCGTTATTATCGTTGTTGCGATTATTACGACGCTCGTTGTTGTTGTTGTTTTGATTTCGACTCATTATGAATTCACCTCCGTGCTATCTATTGTGTAC
>JBJEFP010000191.1:0-10107 GCA_051874195.1 Lysinibacillus sp.
GAAGCTAAACACCTTTCGCCAGTTCACGGGAGCGCTGTTCTGCACTTTTAATGCAGGCGCTGATCGTTTCATTGAAGTGGTGGTCCTCCAACGCACGGATGCCGGCCTCAGTCGTACCACCAGGGCTTGTGACCTTGCGGCGAAGCACATCAGGCTCCTCGTCGACCGACTGAAGCATCGAGGCGGAGCCGGCAAGGGTCTGCACCATCAGCTGACGGACGACTTCTTTTGGGAGGCCGATTTCCGTCCCAGCTTTTTCGAATGCTTCAATCAAGTAATAGATATAGGCTGGACCGCTGCCGGAAAGGGCTGTCACTGCATGCAGCTTATCTTCCTCCACTTCCACGACAAGCCCGATGGCCGACAGCATTTGAATATACATGGCCTTCTGCTCCGTCGATACATGCTTGTTGAACGCGATACCGCTTGCACTCATGCCAATTGTAGCAGAAGTGTTCGGCATGACGCGCGCAATCGACCTTGGATACAGCCCCTTTTCGATCGACTCGATCGGGATGCCCGCAAGGACGGAGAGGACCGCCGTTTTGTCGCCGATATAAGGGGCGATACTCTGCATGGCTGCGCCGGCATCCTTTGGTTTCACCGCCAAGATGAGCAGATCTGCATCCTGGATGTCCGCAAGTTTCTCCAGTACCTGTACCCCATATGTGTCATGTAAATACATCAGCCTTGTATAATCCGAGCGATTCATTACATAAATTTCTTCCGCCCTTACAACGCGGTTTTTTACCCATCCGCCAATCATGGCCTCTGCCATCGAACCTGCTCCAATAAATACAATCTTTTTCATAAAAATGCCTCCTTCAATACTACTGGGCCTTATTTTATATGTGCTGCCGTCAGGTCAAAACGATGGTTGAATAAAGGCCGTCCTGACAGCGCCAATAAAAAAAAGCGCCCTCGTCCTCCTAGTAAGGACGAAAACGCTTGTTTCCGCGGTACCACCTTAGTTCACATCAGTGCAACTTTACCCCTTGTAACGCCAGGAAAGCGGTCATGTTGCCATGACGGCTCGGAAGTAGGTTCAATCATTGAAGCGGGTGATGTCGCTTTCAGCATATACGACACTCTCTTTCCACCATCCAATCATTTACTTGGCTTCGTCAACGCTTTTATTTCGAATTATGAGAAAATTATATAAATGTAATGGCGATGTGTCAACCTAAAGCGTGACGAATAGCAGAAAAAGGGGTAGAATATGTGAATAGCTATTCATTTTTCGGCTCTTATTATCAGAAGTCCCCATTTCCATGGACGACGAGATGAATAAGGGGGCAGGCTCCTTTCCGACAGGTGTCCTGCCACCAGCGAAAAAGAGACGAAGCAATCGGCGAGTCATGCGATACATCATTATACTTGTATAAAGTCGTATCCAG
Organism: Lysinibacillus sp.; assembly: GCA_051874195.1. Taxonomy (GTDB): domain Bacteria; phylum Bacillota; class Bacilli; order Bacillales_A; family Planococcaceae; genus Lysinibacillus_B. Next base: position 1,398 of record JBJEFP010000191.1, read on the forward strand.
ACACCATGATGCGCAAGGTGTAATTGATCATAAGCAAAGGGGATGTTGAAATGCAACTACATAAAATTATCATGCCGACACCATACGCGGTAGGGGATGTGAATGCGTTCTTGCTGAAGGGGGATGCATTGACGCTGTTCGACGCCGGCCCGAAGACGGAGGAAGCATATGAAGCGCTAAGATGGGGAATCCGCTCGGCAGGATATGACATGAAGGACGTGGAGCAGGTCGTCCTGACACATCACCATCCCGATCATGCCGGATGGGTGGATGCATTCCCGGAAGCCGAGATATTGGGACATCGATATGTCGACCACTGGATGCGCCAGGAACCGGACTTTCTTGAATACCGAAATCATTTTTATATTGGAGAGCTCGAAAAGCAGGGGGTGCCGCATGACTATATCAACCGCGTTGTGGAAGTGCGCGGTGAAATGGAGCTGTTTGGTACACGGCCGCTGACAAGGTTCCTTGCTGAAGGAGATGAAGTACCGGGGCATCCGGGGCTGATGGTCTATGAAACACCGGGCCACGCGCAGAGCCATTTGATTTTTATGGAGACCGACACACGTGAATGCATCGGCGGTGACCTATTACTGGAGCACGTCTCTTCCAACCCGCTTGTAGAACCGCCTGTTGCGTTGGAGGGCGAACGTCCACATTCATTATTACAATATAACGCTTCCTTGAAAAAACTGCGGGATTTACATGTTTCCACACTTTATACGGGTCATGGCGGAGAGGTATTCAATGCTAGTGGGCTTGTGGAGGAGCGACTTGCCAAGCAGCATACCCGTGCGCTGAAGGTACGCGAGATGATTACAGAGCCGCGGAGTGTATTCGAAGTGACGAAACAGCTTTTCGCAAAAATTTACAAAGTGCAGCTCGGACTGACGCTTTCCGAGACATTGGGGCAGCTCGATTATCTGGTGAATGAGGGGCTTGCAGTTGTGACGGAGGAAAATGGCGTAAATAGTTACAGGAAAGCTTAAAAATCTAAAAAATAATGCACATTGCTGATTGTTCCTCGCAGCAATGTGCATTTTCGTTATGATGGAGGCGGCCCGGCTATAAAGTGGAAATTTCGTCTGCCTTGTCACATGCTGCTGCTTCGAGTGTAATCGTCCAGCCGAATGGATCCTCCACTGTTCCTGTCTGAATTCCTGTTAATGTATCATACAGCTTTTGTGTGAGAGAGCCGACCTCGCCATTATTGATGATAAGCTGCTGGCCTTCCCATAAAAATTCACCAATCGGGGAGATGACCGCGGCTGTTCCTGTCCCAAAAGCCTCCTGTAGCTTGCCTGCCTTATGTGCCTCCACTACTTCGTCAATGGAGATGCGGCGTTCTTCTACAGGAAGACCTTCCTTGCGCAGTACATGTAAAATGGAATCTCGTGTTACACCTGGCAAGATGCTGCCGTTCAATTCAGGCGTTACAGCAACGCCGTCTATCACGAAGAAAACGTTCATACTGCCGACCTCTTCGATATATTTCTGCTCTTTCCCGTCGAGCCATAATGTCTGCGAATAGCCTAAAGCCGTCGCTTCCTGTTGTCCTTTCAAAGAGCTCGCATAGTTTCCGCCTGTTTTTGCTTCGCCTGTCCCGCCTTTTACGGCCCGCACATACTCCTGTTCAACTAGAATCTTCACGGGGTTCATTCCTTCTTTGTAATAGGAACCAACCGGCGACATGATGATGATGAATTGATAATTTTTCGATGGAGCGACACCTAAATATTGCTCTGTTGCGATAATAAATGGACGAATATATAAAGATGTCCCCGGTGCTTCAGGTACCCAGTCACGATCAAGGGATACAAGCTGCTTCAATCCTTCTAATGCAAGCTCTTCATCGATTGGTGGAATACTCATCCGTGCGCTTGATTTATTGAGGCGGCTTATATTCTTTTCAGGTCTGAAAAGCACGACATCCTTGGCAGGTGTTTTATACGCCTTCAGCCCTTCAAATACCGTCTGGCCGTAGTGGAATACCATAGATGATGGCTCCAACGTAATCGGCTGGTACGGGATGATGCGGGGATCATGCCAGCCTTGTCCTTCTGTGTAATCTAAAACAAACATATGATCTGTAAACACACGCCCAAACTCTAAGCTATTTGGATCTGGCTTTTCTTTACGAACCAGTGCTAATTGTTGTCTGATTTCAAATGTCATGATAATTCTCCCCCTCTTAAAGCAATGTACTAGTATAGTATACAATAAAGCTCCCATCCGCAATTGTAAAACTTAATAAATTGGTAATCTTCAATTAATTGTATGGATTGGAGGGAATTTTTAAAGTGGGAAATGATGTACCATGTACATGTGAATACGAGAAAAAACGGGAATAAGATAGGATTTGTATGTATTTTTATCTATTCTGAGCACATTTATAAGATTTATCGGTTCCTTCGAAAGAATAATGTCATACTAAATAACTAAATATGTTTTACTAAATAGCAATTTTTTGTTGACAGGAATAGAAATAATCCATTATATTGTGTGTAATCGGTTACACAATCAGCTCTTTTTTTTTGCCTCCATGTGTAACCGGTTACACATGTATGGGAGGAAAGGGAATAATTGACTACTATAAAAGATGTAGCGAAGCATGCGGGTGTTTCTGTAGCGACTGTGTCCCGCTATTTGAACACAAAGGGCTATGTAAGCGAAGAAGCAAGGATGAAGATTGAAGAGGCGATCAGGCAGCTCGATTACCGGCCGAACCAAATCGCCAGGTCGCTGAGCACGAAGCGCATGCAGACGATTGGTCTGATTGTGCCGGACATCACCAATCCATTCTTCCCGGAAATCGCCCGGGCGATCGAGGATACGGCTTTGAAGGAAGGCTATACCGTCATCCTGTGCAACTCCGATGAGCAGGCGCACAAGGAGAGACAATACGTGGAAACGCTGACACAGAAGTATATCGCCGGCTTTATCATTGCGACGAACCAGCTTGAAAAAGAATATTATACCGGGCTGAACATACCGCTCGTATTGCTCGACCGGATATCAGACGGGAAAGTCCCCTCTGTTACGTCGCGTAATAAGGAGGGGGCAGTTATGGGAACGGAACATTTATTGTCGTGCGGGGCAAGGGAAATCGCCTGCATCAGCGGTCCTGGCCATGTCGTGCCGGCACAGGAACGGGTACAGGGCTTTTTGGCCGCTGTGAAGGGACGAGATGTGAAAATACATATAGTAGAAAGTCCCTTCCATTTCAAGGAGGCAGAAAAAATCGCCTTTGACCTGCTTGCAGCCAATCCAGGAATTGACGGTGTCTTTGCAGGAAATGATGTCATTGCCATCGGTGTTCAGCGGGCCGTTCATCGTCTCGGGCTTTCCGTTCCGGACGATGTTCAAATTGTCGGCTATGACGGCATCTTGCTCGGTGATATGGTGACCCCGAGCCTGACGACAGTCGCACAGAACATTTACCAGCTGGGTGAAACGGCAGTGAATATGCTGTTGCAGGTCATCAATGGAGAAACGCTGGAGAATGAGCATGTGACAATTAAACCAAGTTTAATTGTACGAGATTCGACAAAGGAGAAAACAACATGATTACAGTGATCGGCAGTATAAATATGGACATCGTCTGCCAGACGGATGTATTTCCAAAGCAGGGGGAAACGGTGCTCGGCAATCGTTTTGAAACGGTTCCCGGCGGCAAGGGTGCCAATCAGGCAGTTGCCGCCACACGCTTGGGGAGCACAGTGAAAATGATTGGTGCCGTCGGACAGGATAGCTTCGGACCGGCGCTCATTGACATATTGAAGCGTGAGCGCATGGATGTATCATCTGTGCAGGAAGTCCCTACAAGTACAGGCATCGCCAATATTTTATTATTCGAGCAGGATAACCGCATTATCGTCGTCCCTGGGGCGAATAATCATGTCACACCGCAGCTGGTGGACGAAAATGAGGCAGCCATCAAGCAGTCGAAGCTTGTGATGATGCAGCTGGAGATTCCGGTCGAGACGGTGGAGCATACGCTGAAGCTGTGCAAGGCGCATGGTGTCCCAGTGCTGCTTAATCCCGCACCTGCACGTAATTTTAAAAGGGAATGGATGGAAGACATCACGTACCTTACGCCAAACGAGACGGAATGCGAGCTCATTTTTAATGAGTCGGTCGAGGCTTCTCTGCAGGCGTATCCGAACAAGCTCATCGTCACACTTGGCGAGCAGGGAGCGATGTATCATGACGGCGAGAAAATCGTGAAAGTGCCGGGCTTCCGGACGACTGCCGTCGATACAACGGGTGCCGGCGATACGTTCAACGGTGCATTTGCACATAAGATTTGCACTGGCGCGGATGTAGAGGAAGCTGTCCAATTCGCAAACATCGCTGCCTCCCTTTCGGTTGAAAAATTCGGCGCACAGGGTGGCATGCCGACGATTGAGCAGACCGAGGCACGAGTAAAGGAGATGCGGATATGAAGAAGAAGGGGATATTGAACCGTGAGCTGGCCGGTATTTTTGCGAAGCTTGGCCATACCGACCAAATCGTCATTGCCGATTGCGGTCTGCCGATTCCGAACGGGGTTCCATGTATAGACCTTTCCTATAAGCTGGGCGAGCCGGGCTTTCTGCCGATTCTCCAGACGGTGCTGGACGACCTTGTAGTGGAGAAGGCAATAGTGGCCGAAGAGGTTGTGACAGGCAACCCGGATGTTTATAAGGAACTGACGGGTCTTTTAACAGAATTAGAGATGGTCAGTCATGAACAATTCAAGCAGCTGACCGCAAAGACAAAGGTCATCATCCGTACGGGCGAGACGACGCCTTATGCCAATGTCATCCTACAGAGCGGAGTTGTTTTTTAATAATGAAGGAGGCGAAAGACCATGATTCGAATGTCCGGCATTTCAAAGGCATTCAGCGGCAATGTCGTACTCAATAACGTAGAGTTTGAGCTGCATGACGGGGAAATCCATGCACTGATGGGTGAAAACGGGGCAGGTAAGTCGACATTGATGAAAATTTTGAGCGGGATTTATGAAAAGGATGCTGGGAGTGTCATGGTGGACGGCCAGGAGATGGAGTTCAAGTCGCCGAAGGATTCGGAGGCGCACGGGATTGCGGTCATTCACCAGGAATTGAATATCCTGCCTGATTTGTCGGTGGCGGAAAACCTCTTCCTCGGTAAGGAAAAGACGTATGGCCTCTTCGGGATTCTGCGTAAAAAGGAGATGCACGAGGAGGCGAAGGAGCTGCTGTCAAAGCTCGGTCTACAAATCGACCCGCGTACGCGTGCAGGCGACCTGTCCGTAGGGAAGCAGCAGATCATCGAAATTGCCAAAGCGATTGCGAGCGATGCGAAATACATCATTATGGACGAGCCGACAGCCGCACTGACAGACCGTGAAATTGAAACGCTGTTCAAGACGGTGCGCGAGCTTAAGGCAAAAGGAATCTCCTTCGTTTACATCTCCCACCGTATGGAGGAAATCTTTTCGATTTGTGACCGCATTACTATTTTACGCGATGGTACATATGTGGGCGTTCGGGACATACCGAAGACGACATTCGACGAAATCGTAGCGATGATGGTGGGACGTGAGCTCGGGGAGCGCTTCCCGTCACGTAAAGCGGTGATCGGCGAGGTCAAGCTGCAGGTGAACAACCTATCTGCGGAAGGAGCATTCGAGGATGTTTCTTTCATGGTACGCAAGGGAGAGATTCTCGGCGTTGCAGGCCTAATGGGGGCAGGTCGTACGGAAGTCGCGCAGACGCTGTTCGGCTACCGCAAGGCAACGGGCGGTGAGATTCTCATCGACGGCAAGCCGGTGAAGATTCATTCCCCGATTGATGCGATGAAGCACAAAATTGGCTTCGTCTCCGAGGACCGGAAAACAGAAGGATTGATTTTGGACTTCTCTGTAAGGGACAATATCATGCTGGCGAATCTGGATAAAGGCTCGAAAGGCAGTGTCATCTTGCCAAAGCTAGAAAACAAGATGGTAGCCAAATATATCGAACAGCTTCGTATCCGTACAGCAAGTGCGACCCAGTCAGCAAAATCCCTCAGCGGCGGTAACCAGCAGAAGATTGTCATCGCCAAGTGGCTCGGAACAGATCCGCAAATCCTTATCCTGGATGAACCGACGCGCGGTGTGGACATCGGAGCCAAAAAGGAAATCTATCAGATTATGAATAATCTTGCAGAAGCAGGTGTCTCCATTTTAATGATTTCGTCCGAGCTGCCAGAAGTCATCGGCATGGCCGATCGAGTACTGGTCATGCAAGAAGGAAAAGTGACGGGTACGCTGATGAAAAAAGACATGACCCAGGAAAAAATCATGCATTATGCAACAGGAGGCGACAAAGTTGTCCAAAAAGGAAACTAAAGAACTCGTAACGAAGCTTGGACCGCTCATCGGGTTAATTTTATTAGTCATCGTCATTACGCTATTAAACCCAAGCTTCTTATCGATAAACAATTTATTCAATGTATTACGTCAAGTCTCAATCAGTGCCTTGATTGCGTTCGGTATGACATTTGTTATCCTGACGGGAGGGATTGATTTATCAGTTGGCTCCACATTGGCATTAACGGGCGCTGTCGCAGCGAGTCTTTTGGCGAGCGGTACGGACCCAATCATCGCGATGGGGGCGGCACTGATGTTGGGCCTTGTTCTTGGGGCTGTTAATGGTGTCATCATCACGAAAGGGAAGGTCGCACCGTTCATCGCGACGTTGGCGACAATGACGATCTACCGCGGATTGACGCTTGTATACACGGAAGGCCGCCCGATTTCCGGACTTGGTGACAGCATGGCATTCCAGCTGTTCGGGAAGGGCTACTTCTTCGGTATTCCGGTACCGGTCGTCACAATGATTTTGACATTCGCTGTATTGTATTTCATCCTACATAAGACAACGTTCGGACGGCGTGTATATGCAGTAGGCGGTAATGAAGAGGCTTCTCGGCTATCAGGTATTAGTCCCGACCGCGTAAAGATTGCGGTCTATGCCATCACAGGACTATTGGCGGCAATGTCGGCACTGATTTTGACGTCACGTCTCAATTCCGCCCAGCCGACAGCAGGGGAATCGTATGAGCTTGATGCCATCGCGGCGGTTGTACTCGGCGGGACAAGCCTGACTGGCGGGAAAGGCTGGATTTTCGGGACATTGGTCGGTGCGTTAATCATCGGTGTATTGAACAACGGGATGAACTTAATCGGAGTATCCTCCTTCTTCCAGCAAGTCGTAAAGGGGATTGTCATATTACTAGCGGTTCTGATTGACCGCAAGAAAACAGCATAGGAGTGTTCAACATGAAAAAGTGGACCAATCTTTTGATTGCAGCCGTTGCAACAATCGTTTTGGCAGCATGTTCGATGGAATCCGGGTTTATTTCCGATGAAAAAAGCAAAGATTCAGAGGCGGATATGAAAATCGGCTTCTCGGTTTCTACATTAAACAATCCATTCTTCGTATCATTAAGTGATGCAGCGAAGGAAAAGGTGAAGGAAGCAGGCGCTTCGATTTCCGTCGTAGATGCACAGGACGATGCTTCTAAACAGGCTGCGGATGTGGAGGATTTAATCCAGCAAGGTGTCGATCTGATCATCATCAACCCGGTCGATTCGGCTTCTGTTGTTACAGCTGTTGAATCAGCTAACAGTGCAAATATCCCCGTCATTACAGTGGACCGTACCGCTGAAGGTGGCGAAGTGGTGACGCATATCGCTTCTGACAACGTAGCGGGCGGACGTCTGGCAGGGGAGTACCTGCTGACATTGGTCGATGAAGGCGCGCAAATTGCCATGCTTGAAGGTGTGGCAGGATCCTCTGCTGCACGTGACCGTGGGCAAGGCTTCATGGAGGCAGTGGAAGGAAAACTGGACATCGTGATGAGCCAGACGGCCAACTTCGACCGTTCCGAAGGCTTGACGGTTATGGAAAACATCATGCAGGCAAAACCTGGCATCAAGGCAGTCTTCGCTCAAAATGATGAAATGGCATTAGGCGCATTAGAGGCCATCTCTTCATTCCACAAAGACATCATCGTCATCGGCTTTGATGCAACAGAGGATGCCGTGGCGAAGGTAAAAGCCGGCGACATGGCAGCAACAGTAGCACAGCAGCCGGAACTGATCGGTGAAAAGGCTATTGAGGCAGCAATTGATTATCTGAACGGCGAAACGCTGGAAGCAAATATTCCGGTTGAACTTGAACTGGTGAAGGAATAGCAGAAATAATACCCGACTTGAATGGTCGGGTATTTTCTTTTTGTTTAAAGTGTAGTAAACTTATCTGTATTAAAAGGTAAAGGGTGAGGGATATGGGTTCAATCGTAGCGGTTGTCTTGATGATGGTGAGTTTTGCTGGGCTGGGGGCAATGTTTCGGTCCGGTCGAGGCTTGCTTCTGCTTGCCGAGGATGGAGTGAGGGAGACGGATGCTGTCGCCCTATCCAGGTTCGCAGGCAATGTGCTGCTCGCGCTGAGCGGAGCGGCATCCATGTGGCTGCTGTATCTATTGACTGATAAAGCATGGACTCTCTATATGGGAAGCGGCTTGTTCCTTGGCTTGACGGTTTTAAGCTTGTTTTATGAATTCAAATGGAAAAAGGTCTTCCGATAGGGGAGAAAGACTATTTTTAAAATAGTGTCAGTCATGATGATAAAGGATTTCGCTAGTAATTAGGGAGTTGTCTATTAATCGAAAGAACTTGTCTATTAACCAGGGGAGA
>JBJEFP010000192.1:0-9981 GCA_051874195.1 Lysinibacillus sp.
TGAATACGTTCATCAAATTTATTTTGATCCATTACTTAAATTGTTTCTCCTTTTTTACGAAACGCGGCGACGAAAAAGCCGTCGCTTCCAAAATCGTGCGGGAACACCTGCAGCATCCCGTTATTTTGTTTCGCTAATAGTTTTTCTGGTAAATTCCCTAATTCCTCGCGCTCCATCTCAGGATGCGCTGCGACGAACGCCTCGACTGTTCCTTCATTTTCCCGCTTATCGACCGTACATGTACTATATACGAGACGTCCTCCCGGTTTTAGCACCTGCACGGCATTATCTAAAATCGCCAATTGGATGGTCTGTAAACTCTCCAGATCCTCTTCACGCTTTGTATATTTAATATCAGGCTTCCGGCGCATGACTCCCAGTCCCGAGCACGGGGCGTCGACAAGCACTGCGTCGAAGCTTTCCTTTGCCAGGAGACTTGCCGCCTTACGTCCATCAACCGGAGCCGTCTGAACAATATCCAATCCAAGACGTGCCGTATTTTCATCAATAAGGTCTAATTTATGAGGGTGCAAATCCATCGCTAAAATAGAGCCCTCATTGCCCATTTTTTCTGCCATATGCGTCGTTTTACCGCCCGGCGCTGCACACATATCGAGCACTTTCATGCCCGGCTGCGGATCAAGGACATTGGCGGGCATCATAGAGCTCTCATCCTGGATGGTGATGAGCCCTTCTTTAAATGCCGTTGTACGCGCCGCTGTTCCGTTTGTCAGATGGATACATTCAGGCATCATGTCGCTCTGCTGTGCCTTTATGCCCTCTGCCTCAAGAGACGCCAGTACTTCCTCGACTGTGGCGCGCGTCTTGTTGACCCGTACCGTCTGGACGGGCGGAATGTTGTTTTCTCGTAGCATGGCCGCCGTTTCATCAAACCCGTAGCTTTCCACCCAGCGCTCTACCAGCCACTGTGGATGGCTCGTCTCAATTGAGAGGCGTTCCACCGGGTTTTGGATATCCTCAGTCGAGGGGACACCTTGGCGCAGAATCGACCGCAAGATGCCGTTCACCATGGAAGCAATTCCTTTATGGCCGCGTCGTTTAGCGATTTCCACCGCCTCATTCACGGCAGCATGTGCCGGAATGCGTGTCAGATACTCCATTTGATACAATGACATGCGCAGCAGCCAGCGTACCCATAAATCAACCTTGCCTCGGATGAATGGCTCCAGGTAGTAATCCAGCGTCAGCTTGTGCTGCAATGTACCATACGTAATTTCCGTTAATAAACCCCGGTCCTTCACATCGATTTTATACTTTTCGATTGTCTGGTGGAGCAGCAAGTTGCTGTATGCCTGGTTCTTATCGACTGCCAACAGAATGGAAAGGGCGGCATCCCTTACATTGCCATCCCAGATTTGCTGCTTTTTTTTACTCATTCAAAACGGTCCCCAATCTGTAATTTCGAGCCTGTGCCGCGTAGATACTCTTGTGCCGACATGCGTTTTTTGCCTGCCGGCTGTACATCATACACCGCAAGCGATCCACCTTCACCTGTAGCAATCTCGAAATGGTCCGCATCGATTGCCACCACTTCCCCCGGTTCCCGGTCATTGGATGTCGTGCCGATCTGTGCCCACCATATTTTAAAGTTGGCGCCCCCGAATGTCGTATAGGCAACCGGCCATGGATGAAGTCCGCGCACTTGATTATAAATCGTACGCGCCTCCTTCGACCAGTCAATGCGCTCCTGTTCACGGCTGATATTGGATGCATACGTCACCTTGGATTCGTCCTGCTCGATTCTTTGATTCGTACCATCGATAATGGAAGGCAATGTAGCCTTTAGCAGCTCACGGCCTACTTCACTCAATTTCTCGAACATGCTGCCTGTATGATCCGTATCCTCGATGACGATTTCCTGCTGGGAAATGATATCACCAGCGTCCAGCTTTTCAGCCATATACATGATCGTTACGCCGGTCGTATCCTGCCCATCGATGATTGCCTGGTGAATAGGAGCGCCACCGCGGTATTGTGGCAGAAGCGATGCATGGACATTGATGCAGCCAAGTCGCGGTGCCTCCAGCAGCTCCTTCGGCAGAATCTGGCCAAATGCTGCTGTAATGATGATGTCCGCCCCTAGACGAATGATTTGTTGGAGTTCCTCGGAGCCCCGCAGCTTTTCCGGCTGGATGACTGGCAGGCCAAGTCTGACAGCTTCCTCCTTTACCGGTGGCGGTGTCAGTACCTTTTTACGGCCTACAGGGCGGTCCGGCTGTGTCACGACAGCCAGCACATGATAGCCTTCTTCATGAAGCATGCGCAGGATTGGTGCCGAAAAGGCCGGCGTCCCCATAAAAACAACAGATGTCATCGTTATTCCTCCTCAACGTCCGCGTACATTTCGTCAAGCTCTTCCTGCGTCAATACACGCGTTATTTTCGAGTCGAAAAGCACCCCGTCCAAGTGGTCGATTTCATGCAGAATGCAGCGTGCTTCGAAATCCTCGGCCTCCAGTTCGTAAATACGTCCTTCACGGTCCGCCGCCTCGATTTTTACGTAGGTCGGACGCTTTACCATGCCGAATAGGTCGGGGAAGCTCAGGCACCCTTCCACATCCTCGGCTTCGCCACGCGTCTCAAGGACGACCGGGTTGATCATCTCTAAAATATCCTCGCCCAGTTCGACGATTGCTACACGCAGGTCTACATCAATCTGCGGAGCGGCGATTCCGACGCCGTCATATTCCACCATCGTGTCATATAAATCATCTAAAAGCCCGATGATCTTCTCATCGATGACTTTCACTTCTTGTGTTTTGGAAGACAAAACCTTTGCAGGTGCCTTTACTACTTCTTTAATTGCCATATATTATTTACCTCTTTCGCAAGCTCAAATCATGGAGGGGTCCAAATCAATTGTGAGCTGAATTCCTTTTTTTATCCATTCCGAGCGGTACAGTTTGATGAGCTGCAACAGCACCGGAATCAAATTTGGTTCTACTTTATATTTTATCAAACATTGGTATCGATATCTATTTTGGAGGCGGCTGATGCTCGCCGTCGTCGGCCCGATAATGGAGACGTTGAACGACAGGTTGGCCCGCAGATATTCCGTTGCTCTTGCAGCATATTCGGCGGCCATCATCACATCTTCATGAGATACCTGGACGAGCACCAAATAATAGTAGGGCGGATAGTTCGCCTGTCTTCTCACATGCATCTCCCGTTCATAAAACGGCTCATACAGCTGCTCCTTTGAAAGCTCGATGGCATAATGCTCGGGCGTATACGTCTGCACGATCACTTCCCCGGCCTTGTCGTGCCGCCCAGCCCGGCCGCTCACCTGCGTCAGCAATTGGAAGGTGCGCTCTGCTGAACGATAGTCCGGCAGGTGCAGGCTTGTATCCGCGCTCAGCACACCGACAAGCGTGATGTCCGGGAAATCCAGCCCTTTGGCAATCATCTGCGTGCCGAGCAAAATATCAGCCTCCCCACGGCCAAATGCATCCAAGAGCACCTCATGGGAGCCCTTTCTGCTCGTCGTATCCACATCCATCCGGAGTACACGCGCCTCGGGGAACAGCCTATGCAGCTCCTCCTCCACCTTTTGTGTACCCGTCCCGAAGAAACGGATATGGTCGCTTGCACATTCAGGGCAAGCTTGCGGCACATACTCCTCATGGCCGCAATAATGGCATTTCAGCTTTTCACTGAAGCGGTGGTAGGTCAGCGAGATATCACAATTCGGACACTCCACAACCGTCCCGCAGTCCCGGCACAGGACAAAGGAGGAATAGCCGCGCCGGTTCAAGAACAGCACGGTCTGCTCCTTTTTTGCAAGACGCTCCCGTATCGCATCAGCTAATTGGATGGAAAACATCGAGCGATTGCCAAGCTTCAGCTCCTCCCGCAAATCCACTACATGAACAGTCGGCAGACTTTGATTCATCGCCCGCTTTTTTAATGTCAGCAACGTATAGACACCTTTTTTGGCCCGTGCAAATGACTCCAGGCTTGGTGTGGCGCTCCCTAAAATGACCGGGCATTTATGATGCTCGCTGCGCCAGATTGCGACGTCCCTTGCATGGTAGCGTGGTGAATCCTCCTGCTTGTAGGTAGATTCATGCTCTTCATCAAGAATGATCAGCCCAAGATTTTCAAAGGGTGCAAATATTGCCGACCGTGCACCGACCACTACCTTCACCTTGCCCTGCTGGATCTTCCGCCATTCATCATACTTTTCACCGACGGACAGACCGCTATGCATGACGGCTACCAGCTCGCCAAAACGCGATCGGAAGCGCTCCGTCATCTGCGGTGTCAGCGAAATCTCCGGCACAAGTACAATGGATTCCTTGCCTTCACGGAGCGTATGCTGGATTGCCTGCAGGTACACCTCCGTTTTCCCGCTTCCCGTAATCCCCTGAAGCAGGAAGGTTTCGGCACGACCAGCGTCCATCGCACCTGTAATCGCAGAAAGTGCCGTTTCCTGCTCATCGGTCAGCTTCAGGAAATCCGTTTTGGCGACATCCTTCGTAAAAGGGTCCCGGTACACCTCTTCTTTTATGAAGGCCGCAGCGCCCTTTTCGACGGCCGACTGCAGGACGGCCATCGTTACGCCTGCTTCCTTGCATACCTCATCCGGCAATAATACCTGTCCGGCATGCCCTGCCATCCATCGCACCAATTGCTTCTGCTTGGCCGCCCGGTTTGGAATTGCCGATTCGATTTCCGCAAGCTTGGCTGCGTCCGGCTCAATCTGTACTTTGCGGATCTCCTTCGTACGTCCCTGCTGTTTCACGCTGTTTTCAACCGTGACCAGGCCATCCTTGACCGCCTGCTTCAGCTCCCTGAGCAAGCCGGCCTTTTCAAAACTTTTAAAATCCGCCTTGCCGTTGCGATTAAAGAATGGATATAGCGCTTTCGGAACCTCTTCCATTGCTACTGCAACATGCACAATTTTTTCGTATTTTGCCCGCAGCGCTGATGGAAGCATCACCTGCAGGGCATCGATTTCATAGCAGATGGTCTGCTGCTTCAGCCATTTTGTCATTTCCAGCATTTCACGCGTCAGCACCGGCTCGATGTCCAGCACCTGCGACACCGGCTTGATTTTATTCATCGGCACATCCGTTTCTGTTTGGAGCGCCACCACAAATCCTAATACATTGCGCGGCCCGAATGGCACCTTTACACGACTGCCCACTTCAATCAGCGCATGCCATTCTTCCGGCACGAGATAATCGAAGGGCCGGTCCACCGGATACGCCGCTACATCGACGATGACCTGGGCAACGACTAACGTCATTTGAAATCTTCCCTCTCCGCAATCGTTTCCAGGAGACGACGGGCAAGCTCCTTCTTCGGAAGATGGGTGAAGGCTTCTTTAACATTGTGCCCCAGCAGGATGACGCTGTTTGTATCCGTCCCAAAACCGGCACCATCTTGTGTAACATCATTTGCAACAATGTAGTCGGCATTCTTCCTTTGCAGCTTCTGCATGCCGTAGCTTTCGACGTCATTCGTTTCAGCCGCAAAGCCGATCAGTAGCTGATGCTTTTTATTCGCACCGAGCGTCGCCAAAATGTCGGTTGTACGTTCAAGCTCCAGCACAGCCTCCCCCGGTTGCTTCTTCATCTTCTGCCCATGCACATTTTTCGGACGGTAATCCGCTACAGCAGCCGTCTTGATGACAATGTCGGCCCCGTCGTATTCGGCCAAAATCGCATCGCACATATCCTGCGCACTTTCGACGTCCACTACCTTCATACCGGCCGGCTTCGCCAGGTTGGTCGGACCCGACACCAGGATGACATCGGCGCCCAGGTCACGGGCCGCTTCCGCCATCGCATAGCCCATCTTTCCTGAAGAGAAGTTCGTCAGGAAGCGTACTGGGTCCACTCTCTCACGTGTCGGACCGGCCGATACTACCACCTTCTTGCCCTTCAGCGGCTGGGGAGCAGGTTGAAAATGCTTCTTCACCAGCTCCGTTATTTTTTCCGGCTCCTCGAATCGTCCTTTTCCGACGTAGCCGCATGCCAGGTAGCCCTCGGAAGGCTCGATGAAGCGATAGCCGTCTGCATGGAGCTGCATGATATTGCGCTTTACCGCCGGATGGTCATACATATGTACATTCATCGCCGGCGCAATCCATACAGGTCCTGTTGCCGCAAGGAGTGTCGTCGTCACCATGTCATCCGCAATGCCGTTTGCCAGCTTCCCGATGACGTTCGCCGTTGCAGGCGCGACCAGCACAAGGTCCGCCCAGTCCGCCAAATCAATGTGCGCAACTACCCTCGAATCCTTTTCATCAAATGTATCGACATAGACATCATTTTTTGA
Source organism: Lysinibacillus sp. (assembly GCA_051874195.1). GTDB lineage: Bacteria > Bacillota > Bacilli > Bacillales_A > Planococcaceae > Lysinibacillus_B. The sequence goes on from JBJEFP010000192.1 coordinate 6,306, forward strand.
CATCACTTGAAAGCTCAACGGGTTTACAAATTTCTGTGCAGATGCTGTCATGATTACTTTTACGTTAAAGCCTGCCTGTGTCAGTTTGCTTGTAAGCGCCACTGCCTTATAAACCGCGATTCCACCTGATACACAAAGTAAAATATTCTTCTTTTGCATAAAAAATTTCTCCCTTTCAAATGATAAGCTCCCAAAGAAACTTCTCCGGGAGCTGCCTGCATCAATTATTAAACTTCATCCTCGTAAATAGTCGCTTCATCCTGCTGCTCTTTTTTCAGAGCACCGATCGCCACTTCTTCCAACGCTTTTCCTACCGGCTTATGGGATACGTACTTATGAAGGCGTTCGCCGCCCTCTTCCTGCATTTGACGAGCACGCTTGGAAGCCAGGCTCACTAATGAATATTTAGAATCGATTTCCTTTTTTAAAGCATCTACTGATGGATATAACATGGATTATTCTCCCTTCAACATGGATAAGTACATTTTTTCTACACGCTCACGACGGCAATGCTCCGCCTTGATGATGGCATTGATTTTGTCACACGCATTTTCTACTTCATCATTTTCTACAACGTAATCGTACAGGCTCATCATTTCCAGCTCTGCCTCTGCCGTTGCAATACGCTTTACAATGATTTCGTCCGTCTCCGTGCCTCGACCAATCAGGCGTGACCTCAGCTCCGAAAGGCTCGGCGGTGCCAGGAAAATGAACAACGCATCCGGTGCCTTTTCACGAATCTGCTTTGCGCCCTGTACTTCAATCTCTAAAAATACATCACGCCCGGCATCCAGTGTTTCGTTGACATAGGCAAGCGGTGTACCGTAATAGTTCCCTACGAACTCGGCATGCTCGAGCAAGCCGCCTTCTTCAATCAACGCCTCGAATTCCTCGCGTGTCTTAAAGAAATAGTCTACACCATCTACTTCTCCTTCGCGAGGATTACGCGTTGTCATTGAAATCGAATATTCATAATTCGTATCTGCCTGCGAGAAAAGCTCTTTACGAACCGTCCCTTTTCCAACACCCGATGGACCTGATAATACGATTAATAAGCCACGTTGTTTCTTCATTTATAACTCCTTCTAGCTATTCAATATTTTGAACTTGCTCCCGCATTTTCTCTAAAATCGTCTTTGCCTGCACAACAGCAATCGAGCTTTCAGAAGACTGGTTTTTCGAACCAATTGTATTGATTTCACGGTGCATTTCCTGCATCAGGAAGTCTAGCTTGCGACCAATCGGCACATTCTCCTCCAACGTTTCTGTCAGCTGGCTGAAATGGCTTTCGAGACGGTCCAGCTCCTCGGTGATGTCCACCCGTTCTGCGAACAGCGCCACCTCCGTAAGCAATCTGTCCTCCAGCAGGTGCCCGCTCGTAAACTCCTCGACCCGCTGCTTCAAACGCTCCCGGTATTTCGCCACCGCATCCCCCGATGTTTGACGGATGCACTGCACCTGGTCCTGCAGCTGCTCTTTATATTGCAGCATGACTGCCTTCAGCTCCGTACCCTCGCGCTCACGCATCGCAATCAGCTGTGCCACGGCCTCGGATAACGCCTGCTCTACTGCGGACAGCACCTCTTCATTGACAAGCTCTTCCTTCTGAATCGTCAATACCTGGTCGAGCATGGCGATTTCCTGCATCGTCCACTTTTCCTCCACCAGCATGTTCTGCGACAGCTCTTCCTTCGCCTTGCGATATGCTTCTAAAAGCGGCCAATTGATTTCAATCTTCTGCTCGGCCGCCTGGAGCTCCTTTAAAAAGATGTTCACATCGAGCTTCCCGCGTGATACAGCCTGTGACAGCATCTTTTTCGCCAGCACTTCCGACTCCATCCACTCTTTCGGGAATTTTGTATTGATTTCTAAAAAACGATGATTCACACTACGAACTTCAACGGTCAGTTGATGAGATTTCGTCGTTGTGACACCCCTGCCAAAGCCCGTCATACTACGCACCAAGGTTCGTCACACCCTTCCTTGCATACTGCAACAATTATAGCATATGTTTAGGCCGTTATGCCGATTGTTTTATAGAAATATGTAAACATCGGCACCCGTAAGAAAAAATGCTATCATAAGAGGGAATGGATTGACAATGGATAATATAAAAATGTAGCAAGACGCTATAAGTGAAAGAGGAATGATCAATGGCTTTTGACGGATTATTTACACATGCAATGACAAAAGAGCTTCAGAAATTAGTAACAGGCCGCATTACAAAAATCCACCAGCCGAATGCAATGGAAGTAATGCTGCAAATCCGTGCAGGCGGTGCTAATCATAAATTGCTCGTCTCCATCCACCCTTCCTATGCCCGCATCCATCTAACAGAGCAGACGGTCGACAACCCTGCGGAACCGCCGATGTTCTGCATGCTGCTGCGCAAGCATCTAGAGGGCGGTTTCATCCAAAGCATCAACGCACAGGACGGGGAACGGATTATTGAAATGACGGTGGAAAGCAAAAATGAAATCGGGGATCCGGTGATGCGCAAGCTGATTGTGGAAATCATGGGACGCCACAGCAACTGCATTTTGGTAGATGGGGAGAATATGCGGATACTCGACAGCCTGAAGCATCTGCCGCCATCCTTGAACAGCTATCGGACCGTGCTGCCGGGTCAGACTTACATCGGCCCTCCTGCGCAGGAAAAGGTAAACCCGTTCACCGCATCGGACGATGAAATCATGGGCTTTTTCAGCCGCCCGCGCGAACCAAAGGAAGTCGTACAGCATTTCGCCGGCTTCTCGCCGTTGCATGCGGCCGAACTATTATATCGTTTGGATGATACGAATCATCCGCACATTTTCCGCGACTTCATGAAGGACATCGAGCAGGCCGTACAGCCGACCTACAAGGAAAACGGCAAGGTGGCCTTCTCGCCAGCGGAGCTCCGCCATCTCGAGGGAGCACAGGCCACCTATGCTACGCTTGGCGAGCTGCTTGACCGCGTCTTCTTTGCCCGGGCCGAGCGCGACCGCGTGAAGCAGCAGGCAGGCGATCTGGAACGCTGGCTTTCCAATGAAATCGACAAGCTGCGCCTGAAGCTGAAGAAACTGGACCAGGACTACGCCCGTGCCAGCAAGCTGGACGAATTCCAGCTATACGGAGAGCTGCTGATGGCGAACCTGTATCAATTCGAAAAAGGCGCCGAACGCGTGACGGTGGAGAACTATTACACCGGCGAACAAGTGACCATTCCGGTGAGTCCGCGGAAGACGCCGACCGAAAATGCCCAGAGCTATTATACGAAGTACAACAAGGCGAAAAATGCACTTGTCATGATTGAAGAGCAGAAGCAAAAAACAGCGGATGAAATCCAGTATTTCGAAATGCTTTCCCAGCAGGTGCAGCAGGCCGCTCCCGCCGATATCGAGGAAATACGTGAAGAGCTGGCAGAGCAGGGCTACCTGCGCCTTCGCGCTTCAAAGAAAAAGAAAAAGCCGACAAAGCCGGAGCCCGAGAAGTTTACTTCTTCCACAGGCATTCCCATTTCCGTCGGTAAAAATAACAAGCAGAATGATTATTTGACATTCAAATTGGCGAAAAAAACGGATATCTGGCTCCATACGAAAGACATCCCGGGTTCGCACGTCGTCATCCATTCGGATCAGCCGGATGAGACGACATTGCATGAAGCGGCTATCTTGAGCGCCTACTTCAGCAAGGC
>JBJEFP010000193.1:0-9974 GCA_051874195.1 Lysinibacillus sp.
TGTTCGTGAAATGAATGAAAAAAAGCTGCCTGAAATTTCACTTTCAGACAGCTCTAGACTGTAGACAAATTCAAAGAAATTTGAAATTTTCTACAGTTTTTTTCTGTTTACAGTACATACTAAACAATCGTCGATTTCCGTTACAGGCGCTACGCTTTCCACGGGCACGGCCTCAGCCTTCTCCCTCGCTGCGCTCAGTCCGGGTGCTTCGGCTCGCGCTGTTCCCGTAGGAGTCTTCGCGCCTTCCACTCCAATCGACTTGTATCGACTACTGAAGAAAGGTTGTACTTCTAAACCTCCCAATACTTTGAGATGATGATAACCATGATGACAAAAAAACAATTTAAAGAACGTGAACAACTTGAAATGCTGACGATTGAACGTGTCTTTGCTGATGCGAAAGAAAAGCGTGTGATATGCGTTGGACAACTCTGAGGAATCTAAAAAAATTGTCCATGCAGGAGATGCTTACTTTTGCTACCATGAATTTAAAAAGCTTGCCACTTGGACATGGAAAGCTACCTAATATGAGATGAAAGCGTCTCGCAGAGACGCTTCACGCATAAAATTCAGAGGGAAGTTGGATTCAACTGCCTCCGGAAATAACAAAACACCCCGTGAGACGGCACTCTCGGGGTGTTTTGTCGACACTCTGAAGCTGCCTGAAATTTCACTTTCAGACAGCTCTTTCTTCTCCTTCTTATTCACCATGTGTCGTATAGCGTACGATGACGGAACCGGTTCTCGACTCACCGACCAATTTCAGCATCGGTGCGTCCTCCAGCATCTTATTGAAATAAGATATCTTCTGCAGGAACTGGCCCTCGCCCGTGCGGACCGCCACATCCGTCAGGCCGACATCCGTCCGTCCAAAGTTCGTCGTAACCTGTCCATCCAGAGCTACGCTTTTCGGAATGTACAATTCGACGGAGCCTGCCACGGTGCGCGCCTTGATCTTATATGCCTTGTTGGAAGTAGTTGTCACCACCACATGGCCGTTCACCGACTCCGCCTCCACTTCCTTCACGTCCCCATCAATATAGATGCGTCCGTTCGCTGTTTCCGCCTCCACATCATCGCCGGCGATGCCTCGTGCTTCGATGGCGCCGTTCGCCGACTGGAAGTTTGCATGGTCGAATGTCACATTTTCCACCTTCACCATGCCGTTGTATGTCTTTGCTTTCAATAGCTTCGTATCCAGATCGTTTAATGTAATGCCGCCGTTCAGCAGGCGGATGAGGAACACGTCATACTGCTTTTCAGGCAGGACGATGCGCAGCGCCACATGGCACATCTTCGAATGGGTCGCCACTTCAATCTTGCCGTCTTTCAATTCGACAAAGCCCTCTGTAAATTGTTCGATCGTATCCTCTTCTGACTCTCTTTTCTGCGTCTTTACATGTGCCTCGATGATGATGTTTGGCTCCTCTGTGCCCTTTTCCACAACGATCCGCCCGTTCGGCACGTCAACTTCAAGGCCTCGCACCTCTTCTGCATTGAATGCGTATGTTTTATTGAATTCGACCTTTTCCCCGAATGGGAACTCCATGTCGAAATCCTTCATCTTCGACAGCGTCGTATTCATCATCGTCATCATGCGGCCGCTGAAGTCCGTTAAATCATGGCGCAGCTCCTGCATGAACTCGTCCATTTTTTTATTGATATCTTTATTGCCGAGCTTGCTGAATAAATCCTCAAAGCCCGTCGTTTTACGTTTTGACTCTTCCTCAAACGTAAATTTAGGCTCCTCTTCTTTTGTTGTTTGAACCGGCGTATTATACACGCTAGGTGACGCAGGTTGAGCAGGGTCTTTTTGCTGTGATAATGCTTCCAGTAATTTAATTGCTTCTTCAGCCGAAATCGTACCGTTTTCTACCAATTTTAATATACGTTTACGTTCATCCATCAAAAAAGCCTCCCTTTCGTCATATACCTTATTATACAACGAGGGAGGCAAAAAAGTTTCGTTTGCACTCTGCTATTTTGCTTTGGCTTTTTCAACGGCCTCTTCCATCCGCTTGCGGTCACGCTCCAGCACGGGCTTCAAATAGCGGCCTGTATAGCTGTCAGGTACTTCGCAAATCTCTTCCGGCGTACCCGTTGCCACAATCGTGCCGCCCTTGTCCCCGCCTTCCGGACCGAGGTCGATGATGTAGTCGGCCGTTTTGATGACGTCCAGATTATGCTCGATGACCAGTACCGTCTCGCCATTATCGACAAGTCGCTGCAGCACCTTCAACAGACGTGCGATGTCATCCGCATGGAGGCCCGTCGTCGGTTCATCGAGGATGTAGAAGGACTTGCCTGTCGAACGGCGGTGCAATTCGGAGGCAAGCTTCACCCGCTGCGCTTCCCCGCCTGACAGTGTCGTTGCCGGCTGCCCGAGCTTCATATAGCCGAGCCCTACATCGACAATCGTCTGCAGCTTGCGCTTGATTTTCGGTATATTCTCAAAGAACACCACCGCATCCTCCACTGTCATGTCGAGCACATCGGCGATATTCTTCTCCTTGTACCGGACTTCGAGCGTTTCACGGTTATAGCGCTTGCCGTGGCATACCTCGCACGGCACGTAGACATCCGGCAGGAAGTGCATTTCGATCTGGATGATGCCGTCGCCGCGGCAGGCCTCGCAGCGTCCGCCCTTCACATTGAAGCTGAAGCGCCCCTTTTTATAGCCTCGTACCTTTGCCTCGTTCGTCGACGCGAATACGTCCCGGATGTCATCGAACACCCCTGTATAGGTTGCCGGGTTCGAGCGCGGCGTACGTCCGATTGGGGACTGGTCGACATCGATGACCTTCTCGAGCTGCTCAAGTCCCTCCACCGCTTTATGGGCGCCCGGCTTGCTTTTCGCGCGGTTCAATTTCTGCGCGAGCGTCTTGTATAAAATTTCATTGACGAGCGTCGATTTCCCGGATCCCGATACACCGGTCACGGCAACGAACATACCAAGCGGCACATCGACCGTCACGTTTTTCAAATTGTTTTCCGCAGCGCCCTTGATCGTCAGCTTGCGTCCGTCAGATGTCCGGCGCTCAACCGGCAGCGGAATGAATTTCTTCCCGCTCAAATACTGTCCCGTCAGCGATGCATCATTCTCCATCACTTCCTGCGGTGTTCCCTGTGCGACAATCGTACCGCCATGAACGCCGGCACCCGGCCCTACATCAATCAGATGGTCGGCCGCCATCATCGTATCCTCATCATGCTCGACGACGATCAATGTATTGCCGAGGTCGCGCATGCTCTGCAAGGTCGAAATCAAGCGGTCGTTATCGCGCTGATGCAGCCCGATGGAAGGCTCGTCCAGAATATAGAGTACACCCGTCAGACGCGAACCGATCTGCGTCGCCAGGCGGATTCGCTGTGCCTCCCCGCCCGAGAGTGTGCCTGCAGCCCGGGCCAATGTCAGATAGTCGAGGCCGACATTGACGAGGAAGCCGAGGCGCTCATCGATCTCACGTAAAATCAGACGCGCGATCTGGCGGTCCTTTTCCGATAAATCGAGCTGCTCGAAAAAGCTGAGCGCCTCTTTAATCGCATACTGCGTCACTTCCGCAATATGCTTCCCGTCCACCTTGACGGCCAGCGTCTCCGGCTTCAGACGGTATCCCTTGCAGGTCGGGCATGGCTGCTCGGTCATGTATTTCTCCATCTGTTCGCGTATATAGTCAGAGCTCGTTTCCTTGAATCGGCGTTCAATATTTTTCAGTACCCCTTCGTATTCAATCAGCTGCGAGCGGGTACGGCCATACTCATTTGTATACGTAAACTGGATCTTTTCCTTCCCTGAGCCTTTTAGAATGATGTTCATCTGCTCTTTTGAAAGGTCCCGGACAGGTACATCCATCGGAATGTTGAAATGATTGCATACCGCCTTCAGGAGTTCCGGGTAATACTGCGAGCTTGTCGGCTCCCACGGCGCAATCGCATGCCCCAGGAGCGTCCGGTCCCGATCAGGGATGACCAGGTCCGGATCCACCACCATCTTCATGCCCAGTCCGTCACAGGACGGACAGGCACCGAACGGACTGTTGAAGGAGAACATGCGCGGCTCCAGCTCCCCGATGGAGAAGCCGCAGATCGGGCAGGCATGATGCTCGCTGAACAGCAGCTCCTCATGCTCCATCACATCGACGAGCACACGTCCTTCCGCCAGGCGCAGCGCCGCTTCCAGGGAGTCGCTCAGACGGGCGGCGATCCCTTCCTTTACAACGACGCGGTCCACCACGACCTCGATGGTATGCTTTTTATTTTTATCAAGCTCGATATTGTCATCCAGATCGCGCAGCTCCCCGTCCACACGGATCCGTACATATCCCTGCTTCTTCAAATCCTCGAGCAGCTTCACATGCGTGCCTTTCTTCCCCTCAATGATGGGCGCAAGCAGCTGCATCTTCGTCCGCTCCGGGTACTCAAGCAGACGGTCCACCATCTGCTCGATCGTCTGCGAGCTGATTTCAATGCCATGATTCGGACAGACCGGCTTCCCGATGCGCGCAAACAGCAGCCGCAGGTAGTCGTAGATTTCCGTCACCGTCCCTACCGTGGAACGGGGGTTGCGGCTCGTCGTCTTCTGGTCGATCGAAATGGCCGGCGACAGCCCCTCGATCATGTCGACGTCCGGCTTGTCCATCTGGCCGAGGAACTGGCGCGCATAGGCGGAAAGGCTTTCCACATAGCGCCGCTGCCCTTCCGCATAAATTGTATCAAAAGCAAGCGATGATTTCCCCGACCCCGACAAGCCTGTCAGGACCACCAGCTGGTCGCGCGGAATCGTCACGTCAATATTTTTCAAGTTATGTGCCCTTGCACCTTTTACAACGATTTCTGTATTTTTCACGTTACGTCACCTTTCTGCCTTCAGTTCAAAGATAGTATCCCGAAGCTCTGCGGCGCGTTCGAAATCAAGCGCTCTTGAAGCTTCCTTCATTTCGTTTTCGAGGGTTGCGACAAGCTTGTCGATCTCCGCCTTCGTCAGCTTCTTGCCCTTCGTCACTTTCGTTACGTATCGCTCTTCCTCTTCCGCCGCCTGTGTGGCACGGATGATTTCTGGAATCTTCTTGATGATCGTCTTCGGCACAATCCCGTGCTCTTCATTGTAAGCCTCCTGGATTGCCCGGCGACGCTTCGTCTCGTCGATCGCCTTTTTCATGGAGTCCGTCATATTGTCCGCATACATGATGACATGGCCGTTTTCATTACGCGCAGCCCGTCCGATCGTCTGGATCAGCGAGCGCTCCGAACGAAGGAACCCTTCCTTATCGGCGTCCAAAATCGCCACGAGGGAGACTTCGGGAATGTCGAGCCCCTCCCGCAGCAGGTTGATGCCGATCAGGACGTCATGTGTGCCCCGGCGCAGCTCCCGGATGATTTCAATCCGTTCCAGCGTCTTGACTTCCGAGTGCAGGTACTCCACCTTCAGGCCCATTTCCTTCAGATAGGCCGTCAGATCCTCCGACATCTTTTTCGTCAGCGTCGTCACGAGGACACGTTCGTTGCGTCGTGTACGCTCCTGGATTTCGTCGATCAGGTCATCGATTTGCCCCTCGATCGGACGGACATCGATCGTCGGATCGAGTAACCCCGTCGGCCGGATGATCTGCTCTACCATCTCGGGCGTATGCTCCAGCTCGAACGGTCCCGGCGTCGCCGAAACATAAATCGCCTGCGACACCTTCGATTGGAATTCATCGAACTTCAACGGTCGGTTGTCGAGCGCGGACGGTAGCCGGAAGCCATGGTCGACCAGCACCTGCTTGCGCGCCTGGTCGCCATTGTACATGCCGCGCACCTGTGGCAATGTCACGTGGCTTTCGTCGACGACAAGCAGGAAGTCTTCCGGGAAGTAGTCGAGCAGCGTGTACGGCGTCGAGCCTGCCTCACGCAGCGTCAGATGGCGGGAATAGTTTTCAATACCCGAACAGAAGCCCATTTCACGCATCATTTCCAAATCATAGTTGGTCCGCTGCTCCAGACGCTGTGCCTCCAGCAGTTTTCCTTCTGCTCGGAACTTCTCCAGCTGTTCCTCCAGCTCCGCCTCGATCCTTTCAATCGCTTTTTGCATTTTATCTTCACGGGTAACGAAGTGGGATGCCGGGAAGATCGCCACATGGTCGCGTTCGCCGAGCACCTCGCCCGTCAGTGCATCCACCTCGCGGATGCGGTCGATTTCATCGCCGAAGAATTCCACACGTATGCAGCGCTCATCGCGTGAAGCAGGAAAGATTTCCACTACATCCCCGCGCACACGGAACGTCCCGCGCGTAAAGTTGATATCGTTCCGTTCGTACTGGATATCAATCAGACGTCTCAGCAATTGATTGCGCTCTATTTCCATGCCTGTACGGATCGATACAAGCATCTCCCTGTATTCCTCCGGGGACCCCAAGCCGTAGATGCAGGAAACGGAGGCGATGATGATGACGTCCTTCCGCTCGAACAGGGACGATGTCGCAGAGTGCCGCAGCTTATCGATTTCATCATTTATGCTCGAATCCTTCTCGATATATGTATCCGTCTGCGGAACATAGGCTTCCGGCTGGAAGTAGTCATAATAGCTGACGAAGTATTCGACCGCATTGTTTGGGAAGAATTCCTTGAACTCGCTGTACAGCTGACCGGCCAGCGTCTTATTGTGCGCCATGACCAGCGTCGGCTTATTGATTTCCTTGATGACGTTCGAAATCGTAAACGTCTTCCCTGTACCTGTTGCACCAAGCAGCGTCTGATGGCGTTTTCCTTCCTTTACGCCCTTTACCAGCTCGGCAATTGCCGCCGGCTGATCCCCGCTCGGTTGATAGTGGGAGTGTATCTCAAAAGTTTCGCTCATTTGCAGTCACCCTTTCTCGATTATTCATACTCTCATTTTACCATACCCGTTTTCAATAATCGAACATTAAGCGAACGTATATTCTATAAATATACTAACTGCACAGCCGCTCCCAACGGCTGTGAGAAACACCACTCACCCTCCAACGGCTTTTCCGCCGCAATAAAAAAACGCCACGCTATGCTTGCGTGACGATGGCCGTTCTATTCGCTAATCTCTTTCTGTAATTCACTAAATTCCTCAGAATACTGATGAAAATCTTGTTCGTTCCTTTGATCTAATGACATATCGATGAGTTCCTTCAGCTGATCAATACGCTGAAGCCGCTGCAATCTACCTAAAAATAAATCCAAATAAATATCGTTCAACAGCTTTTCACTTTCCGTTTCTGGCGGGTACTGCCCTACTGCTCGCAAAAAATCCGTATACGAATAATATTTATCCATCGATATCACCCCAATACCCTTTTCGTCATTATACATAAAAGGAATATCAGTTTGCAATATTTTCAGAATAATAAATATATTTATCCATTATTTTCTCTTTTACTATTGATTTTGCCCTACCAATACGTATCATTATACATATGGGCTAACTTAGCGAATTTCGTCGATTCTTCTCCAAAACGCACATCTCCGCTACGCTATGTACGAAGATTTGACCCCAGCCGTTTCCCGGCAGTTCCCCCGCAGACGACAGGCTCTCCGACATCCCGCCTGCCATTTGACCAATCGATGAGACAATAGGACAAGGCCTGAATCAATACAAAGCAAAGGAGGAAATTCCATTTGAACCTTCCAGAAGAATTCATTAATGAATATGCCATCACGAGCGATACGTATATGTTGCAGTCTTTCCGCCACGGCCAAAAGAATCACACAATCGTCTATGAAAAAAAGGGCGTATTCCATGTTCCCAAAAAATCATTGAAGCTTGTAGATACAGCCTGCAAGGATATGGGCAGCAGCTACAGAACCGCCACCGAGCGTACTAAGCAGTACCTCGCAGGGAACAAGCATAAGCTTCCCGTGGTCGTCGGCGTAGACGCCGTTCGACAACCCTACATCATGTTTCCTCTCTATTCACCAAGGTCCGAACAAAACGCCTGGATCGCCTATAACGCCATCACCAGCATCGTCAATCACAAGACACATATCACCATCACCTTCAGAGACGCAGTAGAAGTAGAACTGCCTATATTAATCTCATCATTCAACAACCAATATGTCACTTCTTCCATGCTGTTCAAGGCAGTCTATAAGCACTGGAACCGTTTCAATCCACCGCTTTGACGGTCCGCCATAAATAATAGAGTTCCAACAGCTTTTACTTTGGTTGCGAAGGCGTATATTTGAATATCGTCGCACCACGGCCGCCCTTACATAATGAAATTGATATTCTGTAAACAAGTCATCACGTCCCGTGCGTACAACCGACAAGTCATGCTCCCTTAAGTACGCCTTTGCCTTTTTTAAGTCCTTTTCAACCAGCTCCCTTGCTTCCCGAACGAGAAGAAGATAGGGACGCTTCAACTTGAATTCACCATGTTCCAGCAGCGCATAGTCTTTTTCCAGTACAGTCAGCAGCATCGGCAATTGAACTACCCCTCCTAAATTAAAAATTTAGAAGAGGATTCCTAAGAACAGACCTCTAACGAGGCCTTATGGATTAGGCTATCCCCGCAGTCCCTGCGGTTAGAAGGCGTAAACCTTCGATAAGAATATTATGAGCGGCGTTTCGGTCGCGGTCGTGTAGGGAATGGCACGACGAACAAACCCAGGAACGAACCGAAAGGTCCTTCGTTTCAGGGTTTTTCTCGCCACAAGTAGAACAAAGTTGCGTAGAAGGGAAAGCCTGATCCACTTTCACGAATGTCTTGCCATACCAGGCAGCCTTGTACTCCAACATTGTTAAAAATGAAGACCAGGACACATCTGAAATTGATTTTGAATAGTGTTTCCCTTCGATTAACGTTTTTGTTGAAAGGTTCTCTGCGCAAATGATGTCGTGGTTTTTGACAAGTTGCGTAGAAAGTTTATGTAGAAAATCATTGCGTTTATTTCTGATTTTTTCGTGAATTTTCGCCACTTGAATGCGTTGTTTCTGCACGTTCTTTGCTTCCCGAAGAGGGATTCCCTTATCGAGCGCCAGCTGAATACGACGCGATAAGATACGTTGTGCTTTGTGTAATTGTTTTTCAAGTGTCGAGAAAAAGCGGTGATTTTGGATGGTTTCACCGGATGAAAACGTGGCAAACGAAGATAGCCCTAAATCTATACCTACTGCTTGTTCCGTCTTTGGAAGTGGTGCTGCCTCTGTTTCGGCCAATACCGAAATGAAGTATTTGCCCACAGCGTTTTGGCGAAGAATGACACGTTTAATGGTACCTGTCACTTCACGGCTTTTCGCAAAGCGCAGGAAACCTAGTTTCGGGATTTTAATATAATGATCATTGATTGAAATATTTCCGTTCACAGATTTGGTTGTGTAACTTTGAATAGGGTTCTTTTTTGATTTGAATTTCGGTTTTTCGTTCTGCTTTTTATAAAAGCGGTCAAATCCATCAGCTAAATGTTCTACCGAACTTTGAAGCGCAATACTATCCACTTCCTTTAAGAAAGGATATTCCTTTTTTAGTAGAGGGATCTTTTTGATGTTATCAAACTTTTTAAATATCTTGGAAATACAAGCATTTTGCGAAGTTTGGTGATCTTCATCAGCTTTCTTTGAGATAGCCCACTGACGATCACGTTCCTGTTGTTCACCCAACAGTTGATTGAATACAAAACGACAACAACCAAAGGTTTTATGGATTAAAGAAGCTTGTTCTTTTGTTGGATAACATCGAAATTTAAAAGCTTTTAGAACCATTCGATCACACCACCTTTTTTGCCAATTTATACCGATAAGGAAATTATAACAAACATACGTTCTTACGTAAAGAGTATACGCTATTTAGCGTATACGCATTCATCACCCACCAAATCAGAGATTTGGAAGGTGTCTTCTGTGTAGTTTTAGATAAATGGCCACTTCAAAGCCCCGCCATACAGCAGGTGGTATTTGCTCCATCTCAAGACCTCCAAAACGAACATTTGTTCTTACTTTTATTTTACATGTTCTTTGCAAAGTTGCAAGC
>JBJEFP010000194.1:0-9928 GCA_051874195.1 Lysinibacillus sp.
AAAAGGGCGACCAGCAGGAAATCGATGCGAAGATTGCTGAGCTTACCTATCTGCGTGAATCCAAACAGCCGCTTGAATATCCTTCCGCCGGCAGCGTATTCAAACGTCCGCCGGGCTATTTTGCAGGCAAGCTGATCCAAGACAGCGGTCTGCAGGGAAAAGGTGTCGGTGGGGCAGAGGTATCGACGAAGCATGCGGGCTTTATCGTCAATAAAAACAATGCTACAGCGACTGATTACATCCAAACAATCAAGATGGTACAGCGTACAGTAAAGGAAAAGTTCGACGTTGAGCTGGAGATGGAAGTAAAAATCGTCGGTGAAGATTAAGCTTCATGATTGATTGGTCCGCCATTTGCTGGCGGGCCTTTTTACAGTGGATGGATACTTGTTCCCTGAATGAGGGGGGTTGGTGGAAAAGGAGAGAGAAATGAGATTTATTTCGTGGAATGTGAATGGCATCCGTGCCTGTGTAACAAAAGGTTTTCTGGAGTATTTTAAAGAAATGGACGCCGACTTCTTCTGCATCCAGGAGTCGAAATGCCAGGCCGGTCAGGTGGAGCTGCCGCTGGAAGGCTATCATCAATACTGGAATTATGCCCAAAAGAAAGGGTATTCAGGTACGGCCATTTTTACAAAGCATGAGCCGCTGAGCGTCTGGTATGGTGTCGGTGAGGAGGAAACGGAGGCGGAGGGGCGCATCATCACGTTGGAATATAAAGACTTCTATTTAGTGAATGTCTATACGCCAAACGCGCAGCGGGACCTCGCGCGTCTGCCGTACCGACTAGAATGGGAAGATCGGCTGGCGCTTTATCTGAAGCAGCTAGACGCTAGAAAGATGGTAATTTATGGAGGAGACTTGAATGTTGCATACGCGGACATTGATTTGAAGAATGCAAAAGCGAACCAAGGCAATTCCGGCGTCACGATTGAGGAGCGCGGAAGAATGAGAGCCTTATTGGAAGCCGGCTTTACGGACTCTTTCCGCCACTTCTATCCAGACCGCACCGATATTTATACTTGGTGGAGCTACATGGCGAAGGTGCGTGAGCGCAATATCGGCTGGCGCATCGACTATTTCATCGTATCCAATAGATTGGTGCCGCATTTAAGAAAGGCCGATATCCATCCTCATATAATGGGTAGTGATCATTGTCCGATTGAACTTGAAGTAGATAATTTATGTGTTTAAACAGAAGAATCCTTCTTATATTAGAGGGATTCTTCTTTTTCATGTAGAAATTACCTAGTGAGGGGGATGGTATCGTGAGAAAAAGGAATAAGCTGCTACGCATCCTATTATGGGCACTCGGTGTCATAGCAGGACTAGTAGTAATCGCACTTATTGCGTTTAATTTTTACATAGGAAGCTCCAAGCCCATTATAGAAGGCGAGCTGACAGTATCTGTTCTAGAGGAAGATGTAGAGGTGCTGAGGGACGAAGCCGGTGTACCGCATATAGAGGCGCAATCCGACGCCGACCTTTACCGGGCCCAAGGATATGTCCAGGCACAGGACCGCCTGTTCCAAATGGATTTGGCACGGAGGCAGGCGAGCGGGCGCCTGGCGGAGGTGGTAGGGGCGGCAGCAGTAGAGAACGATAAGTTCTTCCGTATCTTCAGCCTGCGAGATGCAGCGGAAAGATCATGGGATGGATATGACGCCGAAGCGAAGCAGGTGCTGGAATGGTTTGCAGAAGGGGTGAATGCCTTCATCGAGGAAGGGCGCCTATCCTATGAGTTCAAGCTGTTGGGCTATGAACCGGAGCCATGGACGCCGGTCGATTCATTGACGATCGGCAAGTATATGGCCTATGACCTGGGTGGGAATTGGAGCCTGCTTGCATTCCGCCATTGGGCATTGAATAATCTGCCGGAAGAGCAGGTAGAAGAGCTGATTGTAGATTATCCAGAGGAGGCACGCTCCGTCATCGAAGCGAATATAAAAACGGAAGTGAAGGTGGCGGATGCATTTCCCGTGGAAGTGATTCCGAACGAATTTAATGGCAGTAACAACTGGGTGGTCTCGGGCGAGAAATCGGAGACGGGTGCGCCGTTACTGGCGGATGATCCACATCTGGGGCTGGGCACACCTTCCATCTGGTACCAGATGCATCTGCAATCACCGGAACAGAATGTGAGTGGTGTCATTTTTGCGGGGGTGCCCGGAATTATTTTAGGGCACAATGAGAAAGTAGCGTGGGGGGTGACGAACGTCAACCCGCAGGTGCAGGACCTTTATATTGAAAAGCAGAATCCTGATAATCCCCATGAATTCCTCTATGATGGGGAATATTATAAAGCACAAGTCCGCGACGAACCGATTCAGGTGAAAGGCGGGGAGACGGTTGACTTTGAAGTCGTAGTGACAAAGCACGGACCAGTCATTTCAGAGCTGGTATTTGATGAGGAACCGGTGGGCGAGGTCTTTTCCATGCAGTGGACGGCACTCGAGCCTACACGCGAGCTGCAGGCTGTCCTAGGGTTCAACAAATCGGAAAACTGGGCGGATTTTGACCTTGCATTGCGTGATTTCATGGCGCCTGCACAGAATTTCGTCTTTGCCGATACATCGGGGACGATTGCCTATCGGGCTAACGGCAATATCCCAATCCGGAAGATGGGCGAAGGAAAGCTCCCTGTACCGGGGGATTCATCCGATTATGGATGGGAGGGATACATCCCGTATGAAGAGCTGCCGACGGTGATCAATCCGGAAAAAGGATACATTGCGACGGCGAACAATGAAATCGTCGGGGAGGAATACCCATACTACATTACGGACTTTTGGGCACAGCCATACCGCTTCGAGCGCATTGTGGATTTGCTGGAGGCGAAGGAAAAGCTGTCCGTTCAGGATATGAAGGACATCCAGATGGATACGGTCAATCTATATGCGGCCGAGTTCCTTCCCCAATTCATTGAAACCATCAGGGATGCGGATACGGAAGGGAAGCATGGGGACATCATCTCTTCGCTTGAAGAGTGGGATTATGATGAAACGATTGGGTCCCCTCAGGCGCTTGTCTTCAATTTCCTGATTGAGGAGCTGAAGGAGACGCTCTTCGCAGAGGCGATGCCGGAGGATGTATATGAAATGATGCCAGGGAAGTATCAAATGATGGATAACCTGCTCCGAGCAGCCTATAAAGGGAACGAAGGTGTATGGATACAGGAAGCAGGCGGTTTGGAGAAGCTTATATACGGATCGTTTGAGAGGACGCTGGAAGAGCTGCAGGAGGAGTATGGGGACGATTATGAAAAGTGGGCCTGGGGAGACTTCCATCAGCTTACATTCAACCATTCCATCGCCGCGGCAAATGACCTGGTAGCCTGGTATCTGAATCCGGAACCACAGCCGGTAGGAGGATCGAGGACGACGGTCCAGGCTGCGGGAAATCGCATGAACGGTGAGGTCAACCACGGGGCATCATGGCGTTTTGTAGCGGATTTGAGCGACCTATCCAAGGCCAATCATATCGTCGGGCCGGGGCAAAGCGGACATAAGAAGTCGGCGTGGTACCATGACCAAGTGGATGCTTGGGTGGAAGGAGACTACCACACGACGAGAATAGATGGACCATATGAAGATGCGAGTAAACTGGTATTGAAGGCAGAAAAATAATGGTGGGCCGGAGTATGCACTGCCACTTGGAAAGAAGAAAAACGCCTTGAGCAGAAGCTTTGCATGAAAGGGATGGATTCATAGGCATTGGCCTGTGAATCCGTCCCTTTTGACATTCAAATAAATGTTTGAACGTTTTGCCGGTATCGCATATACTAGTAAAAATCAAATAAGGATTTGAATGAGGTGGAACATTTGGCGAAAGAGGTATGTGTGGTCATAGAAGTCCATGAAGAGGTAGTCGGGCGCGTACAAAGGCAATTGCCGGACCTGTCAAAGGTCGCGCGTTTTTTGAAAGCGCTCGCCGATGAGACGAGGCTGAAGATTGCTTATGCCTTGACGTTGGAGCCGGCACTGTGTGTATGTGATGTAGCGGAAATTATAGGGTCTTCTGTCGCAACGGCATCACATCATCTGCGCTATCTGAAGGAACACGGCCTTGCAAAATCGCACCGCGAGGGCAAGATGGTGTACTATGCGCTTGCCGACGACCATGTATTTCAAATTGTCACGATAGCTTATGAACACGCAAAGGAAGTGGATGAAGATGGCGGTAAAGGAGAAGCAGCAATATAGGCTGCAGAACTTGTCCTGCGCAAACTGCGCGGCGAAGTTCGAAAAAAATGTAAAGGAAATCCCGACGGTAGAGGAATGCCAGCTGAACTTCGGAGCGGCAAAACTGACGGTGGTAGGAGAAGTCACCATTGAACAACTGGAAGCTGCAGGCGCTTTCGATGGCATTAAGGTGACGAAGGCGGAGGAACGAGTGAAGAAGCCCGTGCCTTTCTATCAGCGGAAGGAAAATATCCTGGCGGGCATTTCCCTTGTCATCATCCTCATTTCCCTTTCCTTCAGCGTGAGCCGTGGGGAAGGAAATCCAGTATCAAACATTCTGTATGGTCTCGCCATCCTCATAGGCGGGTACGAAATCTTCAAAATCGGCCTGCGGAATATTGTACGCCTTGAATTCGATATGAAGACCCTCATGACAATCGCCATTATAGGCGCCGCCATCATCGGGGAATGGCAGGAGGCCGCCATTGTCGTGTTTCTATTTGCAGTAAGCGAGGCACTCGAGGCATACTCGATGAACAAAGCCCGGCAGTCGATTGAACGACTGATGGAAATTGCGCCGCCAGTAGCGCTTGTTCGACGGGCACACGGCAGCCACTATCATGAAGTGGAAGTGGCGACAGAGGACATTGTAATCGGCGATGTGCTGATCGTGAAGCCCGGCCAGAAGATTGCGATGGATGGAGTAGTGATCGGCGGGGCTTCCACAGTCAATCAGGCGGCGATTACAGGGGAGTCCATCCCAGTGGAAAAGGAAGTCGGTAGCGATGTATTTGCCGGCACACTCAACGAAGAAGGGGCACTCGAGGTGAGGGTGACGAAGCTGGCGGCGGATACGACGCTCGCCAAAATCATCCACCTCGTGGAAGAGGCGCAAGCGGAAAAGGCGCCGTCCCAAAAGTTTGTCGACCGTTTTGCAAGGTACTATACGCCTCTCATCATGCTGGGGGCGCTGCTCGTCGCCGTCGTCCCGCCACTGTTTACGGGCGAATGGCAGCACTGGGTCTATCAGGGGCTGGCGGTATTGGTGGTCGGCTGCCCATGTGCGCTTGTCATCTCCACACCGGTCGCCATTGTGACGGCAATCGGAAATGCGGCAAAGCAAGGGGTGTTGCTCAAGGGCGGGGTATACCTGGAGGAGCTTGCACGCATCCAGGCGATTGCCTTTGACAAAACAGGGACCCTTACAAAGGGAAAGCCCGAAGTGACGGAGATCGAGGTGATTTCCTCTATGGCAAAAGAGCAGCTGCTACGCATGATCGGTACGGTAGAAAAGAGCTCACAGCATCCGCTTGCCAAGGCAATTTTAGCGAAGGCGCATGATTTGGAGGTAGCATTAGGGGAGCCGGTTGATTTCAATTCCGTGACAGGCAAAGGAGCATATGCAACCGTCGATGGTGTGAAGGTATTGGTAGGTAGCCTTGATTGGATTCAAAGCCAGGTTCCTCTCGATGAAGGCATAAAGATTCATGCCCAGCAGCTTGCGAGACAGGGTAAGTCCGTCATTGCAGCAGCTACAGAGCATGAAGCGCTGGGGATAGTGGCCATTGCCGATCAGGTGCGGACCGAAAGCAAACAGGTGATAGGCGAGCTGACGGTGAATAATGTAAAAACGATGATGCTGACGGGAGATGCAGGGCTGACGGCCATGGCGATTGCCGAGGAGCTCCAGCTCACGGAGGTGCAATCCTCCCTGCTGCCGTCCCAAAAGCTTGAGGCGATGAAAGAGTTCCAGCAAAGGTACGGCTCAGTCGCTATGGTAGGTGACGGGGTGAATGATGCGCCGGCACTGGCAGCCGCCTCCATCGGAATTGCTATGGGCGGTGCTGGGACGGATGCCGCGCTGGAAACGGCAGATATCGTCTTGATGGGTGATGATTTAGGGAAAATACCGGCAATCATCCGATTAAGTAAAAAAACATTAGCCATTATCAAGCAGAACATCATATTTGCGCTAGGGTTAAAGGCGGTTGCGCTACTCCTTGTCATCCCCGGCTGGCTGACGCTGTGGATCGCCATCTTTGCGGATATGGGGGCTACGTTACTTGTCGTGCTGAATTCGCTTCGATTGATGAAGAAGGAAGCTTCGAAGCGGAGCAGCTAGAGAGAAATTTGACCGAACAACATATCATCCGAATGATTCCTAATCAATTTTTCAAAAAAAGCATTTGTCTGGTTGAGTTCTTGTTTTGATAGTTATATGATAAAAGGGATGCATTTCAAAACAGAGGAAAAATGAGGCGAAGGAAATATATGGAGCAACCGCTGCTGGTCAATGTTACGGAGGAAATTGTTCGTGGTTTGGTAAGTTTCTTGCTTTATGGTAATGACTATCAAACATTTTGTCGTTGTGAGCAATGTATGCTGGACGTAACGGCGATTGCCTTGAATGCATTGCCCCCGCGATATGTCACATCTCCCCAATGGCGGGATATTGTATTCGGTGAAATGAATACACCGGAGAGACTAGAGGAGATTAATAAACAAATCATTCATGCGATCCATGTAGTAGGGCGAAACCCGAAGCATGTCAAATGAGCCGGATAAATATAGTTCGGCTCATTTTTGTTTTCAGTTAACTTTTTAAAGAAGATTGTAGTAAACTTATACTAGCATTAGGAAAGTGAGGAGACAGGGTATGCCGACACCTAGTATGGAGGACCACATTGAACAAATTTACTTATTAATTGAGAATAAAGGGTATGCACGTGTGTCCGACATTGCAGAAGCATTATCTGTTCTACCTTCCTCAGTTACAAAAATGGTCCAAAAATTAGATAAAGACGGATATTTGGTATACGAAAAGTATAGAGGTCTAACACTAACACCTAAAGGGGTGAAACTAGGTAAAAGGCTTGTCCAGCGTCATGAGCTGCTGGAACAGTTTTTGCGCCTTATCGGTGTTGACGAAAACCGGATTTATCAGGATGTCGAGGGAATTGAACATCACTTGAGCTGGAATTCGATCGACCGGATTGCGGATTTGGTTCAATTGATGGAGGAACAACCGGATTTTATGCAAAAACTTGAAAAGATGAAAACACAGCAAAATGCGTAACGAAAGGAAAGAGCAAATGAACGAATTGAAATCAGGACAAACTGTGTCGCTGACGGTGTTGGAAGAGCAGGGGTCGCGCTATATATTGACGAATGGAGATGAAGAAATCCCTTTGAACAGCTCAGAGGTGGCACAACCGCTAGCTATTGGAGACCTTGTAGAGGTTTTCCTGTTTGCAGACCGACGTGGCGACCTGCAGGCGACGGCTATCTTGCCGACTGTCCGCCAAGGGGAGTACGGCTGGGCGCGTGTCCTAAAGGTGACGCGTGAAGGGGCTTATACAGACATCGGTACATCGCGTGAAGTGCTGGTAAAGGCAGAGGATCTGCCTGCGCTTCAGGAGCTTTGGCCGCAGCCGGGGGACCATCTATACATGACCTTGCGCGTGGACCGCAATGGAGACCTATTTGGACGGCTTGCGACAGAGGAAAAGGTAAACGAACTTTATGAAGGCGCACTCAAGGACATGCATAACCAAAACATCAATGCCCGCCCTTACCGCCTGCTGCCTGTAGGCTCGTTTTTGCTGGGGACGGAAGCGCCTTACCGCATCTTCGTGCACAATTCAGAAATGAAGGAAGAACCGCGCCTTGGACAAGATGTAACAGTTCGCATTATTGATGTGAAGGAGGACGGCTCGCTGAACGGCTCCTTGTTGCCGCGAAAGCATGAACGCCTTGGCGAGGATGCGGAGAAAATCTTCGCCTACCTTGAAAGTGTCGGAGGAAAGATGCCGTTCGGGGATAAATCCTCACCTGAAGAAGTCCAGGAGATGTTCGGGATGAGCAAAGGGGCATTCAAAAGAGCGCTTGGCACCTTGATGAAGGAGAAGAAAATCAAGCAGCAGGATGGATGGACGGAGATTATTTAGGCATCACAGCAAGCGGTTGAATAAGGTGCACCAGACAGAGGGTTCTTGACGCACAAGACGGACTGCTACCGGTGTTGTTTTTTTCGCTGATTGATCAGGGGCTCAGGATAGGGACACTACGATAAGGGCGTGAAGCCTTGAGTGGCCAAAATCCTGTTGCCCCTCACTTGATCAGACTTTTATCGGTAGCGGATCGTCCCCCTGGCTACTTCGCTCACCTCTCCCGTTGTCAGGCGGGAGTCTTCGCTTGTGGTGCTGATGGATACTTGCACGTAACCGCAACCTTTTGCTTTTTTTTGCGTATGTATTATCTGAAAGGGGAGGTTTCTTACATGAAACGAAATTATTTTACGCTTTTGGCGGCATTCATGCTGGCCCTGTTTACACTGATTCCGATGCAGGCATCGGCGGCGGTCGGCGAAACGAAGGCAATCAATGAAAAACTTGGTGTACCGATTGTCGTATATGGAGCAAATCTTTCTGAAGCGGAGCGGGAAACCGTAAAAACGGCCCTTCGTGTCAATGAAGAACCGGAAATTGATGAAATCACGGTATCCGGGCAGGACCTGGTGAAATATATAAAAGACAGCAATGCAAGCTCCCGTATGTATTCTTCTGCGAAGATTACCCGTCAGGATGAAGGAAAGGGGCTCGTCATCAGCATCGTGACGCCGGCAAACATCACGCAGGTAACGGCGGAGATGTATGCAAGTGCCATGCTGACGGCAGGTATCGAGGATGCAATCGTTGAGGTTGCGGCACCGAAGCCGGTGACGGGGCACTCGGCGCTTGTGGGGATTTATAAGGCCTATGAGGTGAAGACGGGAGAAACATTGGATACCGAGCGTACGGATGTAGCGAACGAGGAACTGTCCGTCGCGACGACGATTGCTGAAAATGGAGATGTCTCAGAGGAGAGAGTGGCCGAGCTGTTGACGGAGATCAAGAAAGAGATTGCCGATAAGGCGCCGGCTACGAAAGAAGAGGTAGAGCAAATCGTAGAAGAGCAGCTTTCTAGATTCGAAATCAATTTAAGTGAGCGGGATCGGCAGCTATTAGTAGATTTAATGGATCAAATCCGTAATCTGGACATCGATTTTTCGCAATGGTCTGAGCAATTATCGGATTTAAGCAAGACGATTGAGGAGAAATTCGGCAGCATTAGCGACCTGGTGCAGGATGAAGGGTTCTGGGAAGGTGTGAAGAACTTCTTCCGCAACTTGATTGATACGGTTTCTTCATGGTTCGGCTCAGGTGACGATACACAAACAGAATAATAGATGAATGCCCACTCGTGTTTATTAGTAGTGGGCATTTTTTCATTATGATATAGTGAAAAGAGGGAGGGATGGATAATGGAATTCACTTTAAACAAGTCCGGTGTTCACAATGCGTATGAATACCATAAGGATGGAGAGCGTCTCGCGGAGATTACATGGGTGGAGAGAGGCGGCATCATGACGATGGACCATACATTTGTATCGCCTCAGCTGCGCGGCCAAGGGGTGGCCAAAAAATTGCTCGACAAGGCAGCTGGTTATGCCCGGGAAAACAATTTGAAAATGAATGCGACATGCTCGTATGTAGTGGTGGCATTGGAAAACAACGATGAATACAATGATATAAAAGCATAGGTTCATGAAACCTCAAACAAAGGGCGACGCGGCATTTCCGCGTCGCCCTTTGTTTGAGGGGGAAAGAAAGCGATCAATCTATTGCTAGAAGAATACAACCGTATAGATGAACATCGTTAAAATACCTGCAGCACCGACGAAGCTAGTAACTTCCTTCCAATCGTAT
>JBJEFP010000195.1:0-6642 GCA_051874195.1 Lysinibacillus sp.
CATGCCTGCATAGACACCGCCCCGGGCAATCAGCTCATCCTGCATGCCAGCCTCGACCACCGTCCCCTGCTGCATGACCAGCACGACATCGGCATTCCGCACCGTATTCAGCCGGTGGGCGATGACGAAACTCGTCCTGCCCTCCATCAGCACCTCCAGCGCCTCCTGGATCTTCATCTCCGTCACGGTATCAATCGAGCTCGTCGCCTCATCCAGCAATAGAATGACAGGATCTGCCACAAGCGCCCGTGCAATCGACAGCAGCTGCTTTTGCCCCTGGGAGATTTCGCCTCCGTCCGCCGACAGCACTGTCCTGTACCCGTCCGGCAGTTTCATGATGAAATCGTGGGCATTGGCCTTCTTTGCAGCCTCCACCACTTCTTCATCGGTCGCATCCAATTTTCCGTAGCGGATATTCTCATAAACGCTCGCCTCGAATAAAAATGGATCCTGCAGAACGAAGGCCATCTGGCTGCGCAGCGTCTGCCGTGCAATCGAGCGTACATCACGGCCGTCGAATTCCACAGCACCGCTCTCCACATCATAGAAACGTGCAATCAGCTGCATGATCGTCGTCTTGCCCGCGCCGGTCGGTCCGACAAGCGCCACCGTCTGGCCCGGCAAGATGGCAAAATCAATGTTGCGAAGTGTATAGGCCTGCGCCTGGGGGTCATATTTGAACGACACATCCCGGAACGCCACGGCTCCTCGGAGCTCGATGTCCTTCACTCCCTCGTCCTCCTCGGCCTGTTCATCCATGATGGCGAATACGCGCTCCGCCCCCGCAATCGCAGAAAGGACCGTATTGAACTGGTTCGCCAGGTCATTCAGCGGCCGCGTGAACTGCCGGGCATACTCTGTAAAGATGACGATTGTTCCGATTGTGACGTAGCCATTCAGCGCAAGCAGTCCACCGATTGCTGCTACAATCGCAAAGCTCATATTGTTGAGGGCATTCATCACTTTCGGAATATACCCCGAATAGGAGAGTGCCCAGAAGCCCACTGTACGGAGACGTCCGCTTTTTTCCTCAAACTCCTCCATCACCCGCTGCTCCTGTGAAAAGGCCTTGACCACACGCTGGCCGGAAATCGTCTCCTCGATCATCCCGTTCAAGGCGCCGACTGCAGCCTGCTGCTCCTTGAACAGCCTGCCCGTCCGGCGCGTAATCCAGCGCATCGCCAGGAACATCAGCGGGATGATGGTCATCGTCAGCACCGTCAGTAGAGGGCTCAAATACAGCATGACCAGGACCGTCCCCGTCAAGGTCAGCACGCTCGAGACCGCCTGGATGAACGCACTGTTCAATGTGGAGCTCACCGTTTCGATGTCATTCGTGGCGCGGCTCATCAGCTCCCCATGCTGGCGCTTATCGAAATAGGTTACAGGCAAATGAAGCAGCTTTGAAAATACACCTGTCCGCATCCGGTAAATCGTCGATTGGGCGATGCCGATCATCCAATAGTTCTGTAAAAATAGCGCAACCGACAGCAAGGCATACACAACTGCCAGCACCCCGATCATTGGCGCCATCCCGTCATATTCCCCCGGCACCACATAGCGGTCGATCATCCGGCCGATCAGAAACGGGCCCGCAAGCGACAGAAGCGAGCTTGCGACGACCATGATGAATACGAGGACGAGAAGCCCCCGCTGTTCATCGACAATCCGCCAGATCCGGCCAAGTGTAGATTTCCAGTCTGTGGCGCGCTCGCCTTTCACCTTCTTGCCCGAGCCTAGATCCTCTTTGCTCAGAACCCGTTCATAGCCGAATGGATTTTGTAGAAACTTCAATCATCCCACCTCCTGCTGTGAAGCGGCTATTTTTTGGTAAAGTGTGCTTTGGTCGAGCAGCTCCTCATGGGTGCCGAAGCCCACCACATGCCCCTCGTCCAGCAGCAGGATACGGTCGGCGTCACGTGCCGTCCGTATTTTCTGCGTTACGACAAGCATCGTCGCCTCTTCCCCGGCGAGCGCATCCCATAAGGCGGCTTCAGTCCTCACATCGAGTGCAGAGGTGCTGTCGTCCAAAATCAGGACATGTGATTTACGGACGAGCGCCCGCGCAATCGACAGACGCTGTTTCTGGCCGCCAGACAGGTTGACGCCCTTTTGCCCGACCCTTGTCTCATAGGCATCCGGAAAGCTTTCCACCGCACCATGGATCTGTGCCTGGGCTGCAGCCGCCTGCACTTCTTCCAGCACTGCCTCCCGCTTGCCCCAGCTCAGATTGTCAAAGATGGAGCCGGTGAACAGCATGGACTGCTGCGGGACGAAGCCGATCATTTCGCGCAGTACCTCCAAATCCCATGACTGCACGTTCCGTCCGTTCACATACACTTCTCCTGCCGATACGTCATAAAAGCGTGGAATCAAATTCAGCAAGGTGGATTTCCCTGCACCTGTAGCCCCCATGATGGCCAGCTTCTCCCCCTGCGCCACATGGAACGATACATCGGTCAGTACATCCACATCCGTTCCAGGATAGCGGAAGGTCACATTGCGGAATTCAATCGTACCGATTTTCGAATCGTCTATTTCCCTGGCTCCGGACCTGTCTTCTATTCCATCCTCGATGAGCAGGATGTCCTCCATACGCTCGGCCGATGCTTTGGCACGGGCAAATGCAATGATGATGAAGGCGAACATCGAGAAGGCCCCCGTTACACGCATCGCATAGTTGACAACAGCCACCAGGTCACCCACCTGGGCATCCCCAGCCCTCACCTCTGCAGAGCCGAACCATAATACCGCAAGCAGGCTCAGGTTCATGACGACGAGCAGCACCGGCATGATGAATTCCATGATCCGCAGCGCCTTCATTGTATCCACCTGCAGGTTCGTCGCCACCTTATGGAAGCGGCTCACTTCATACTGCCCCCGCATATATGCCTTCACCAGCCTGATTGCCTGCAGGCTTTCCTGCAGCACGCGGTTTACGCGGTCGAGGCGGGCTTGGACGACCGAAAAATAGACGATTCCCTTTTTGACCATTACGAAAAGGAAAATCATCAAAAAAGGGGCGCCTATCAATAAGAACATCGCCATCTTGGCATTGACGAGCAAGGCCATCATGATGCTGCCCACAGCCACAAGCGGTGCCCTGAGCATGATGCGCAGGCTCATGAACAGCACATTCTGCACCTGTGTAATATCGCTCGTCAGCCTCGTGATGAAGCTGGATGTAGGAAACTTCAAATAGGTCGCCATCGTAAACGATTGTATTTTACGGAATAGGCTATTCCGCAAATCAAACCCGAAGCTCTGGGCTACATGGGAGCTGAAATAGGAATTCGTGATCCCCGCCGCCAGGGCGAGGAGCGACAGCATCAGCATCACGCCCCCCCACAGCCAAATGGCCTGTCCGTCGCCCTGCAATATCCCATCATCGATAATCTTGGCGATGATGAGAGGCTGTACAAGTTCCACGAACAGTTCGATCAGCATCAGCGTCAGCGCAATGACAGCCGGCCATTTATAAGGCTTTACATAAGAAAAAACCACCCGCACAAAAGCATCTCCCATCCATATAATTCGAAACTCGAACCTTTTTTCTTATTATGGCATAATATTCAGTATTTTTGAAAGGCCCCTTATGTAAAAAAAAACATATACATCTTCCGGAATTTGTCCATTGTGTTACGAAATTCCATCTATTACCATATGATATAGTATATTTTTGATATATAGAGAGTAGCGTGCCGTTCTCCCCCTTAAAAATGTAGCTATTTACAAAGCCTTTCTTTCGTTCTCCCCATTTCGCCTCCCTCTCCTCTGGCATAAAAAGATAATTTTTAGCTGTCTGCCCAAACGGAACAATGGCCATGCAGGCGTACAGAGAGAACGCCTAAGGGAATGTTCTCGGAAAATCGCTTTTCTATTAAAACTACCATTCAACCAACAAAACATATTTTGTAACCGCTTTTCCAAAATGGAGAAGTAGCGACCCGATTCTACAAAAAGCAAGAAAACTCGATTCTCTTCTTTTCGAAAAACTAAATTTCTTATCATCTTTTTAATATATTTTGTTCTCCTTCTCCCTTAAACATGATAAAAGACCTACTATACCTCACTATCAAAATATTAATACCAGAATAATGGTGACTATGAGACCGATATTACCTATAATAATCTTATACATTTACAAACCGAGGAGATATTATTCATGAGTCCACTACAAATGTACCGTATGAGTAACGAACTAGTAGAGCACACTCCTTTTCCGTCTTTTATCATCAACCGGCAAGGCAGCATGCTGAAGTGGAGTGACTTAAGTCGACATTATTTTGGTTATGAGACAGAGGACTTCACGGAAATTTCTATAAGTGACAATCTATTTTCTCCATTGGAGGAAAATGTGCAGGAGGCGATTTTCGCTAGCGAAAAATCCATCCAGTTCAACCAACTGAAGCTCCTATCTACGGACGGGGAGCTTGTCACTGCATCTTTGTTGACAAGAATCTGTTTATATAATGGGGAGCAGGCTATCTTTGTCATGATGATTCCTCAACAGGACATCGTGGCGGCCGATGACAATCTGCAGGAGCTGATCAATCTGCAGAACGGCATCCAATCTTCCTTTATGACAGTGACGCTTGATTACGAAGGGTTTATCATCAACTGCAACCAGCAGTTTTTAAAAACGAGCCATTGGACGCCAAAACGGGTGCTCGGAAAGACGTTCTGGAAGATGTTCCCTGAAACAGAAGCAAGCGAGAAGCTTTCGCAAAGCATCTGGAACACGATCAATAACGGCCATATATGGCAGGGCGAGGTTGAAAAGATAACGAAGGACGGCCAATCTTACTGGGTACATTTGACGGCCATCCCTACCATTGGACTAAGTGGGGAGAAAACACGCTTCACTCTTATCGAAAAGGATATTACGAAGGAGCGGACGATCCAGCTTCAGCTGGAGAAGATTGCTTATATCGATACGGAGACAGGTCTGATGAACATCCATCGGCTGGAGGGCATCATCAATGAACTGATCGACATGAAACGCCACTTCTCATTCGTCTATTTAAGCATAGACAAGTTTTATACACTGAAGGACCTGCATGAAAATGAAATCGAGAGCGGCCTGATTGTGGAATTCACGAAACGCATGAAGATGTACTTCCAGGACAGTACAATGGCGCGCATCAATGAACATGAATTCGTCATCATCACACCGCTTCCTGAATGGTTCACCCAAGGGTTCCTGACATATCTGCAGCAGCATCCAATCTACAATAATAATGTCGCTGTGCCGCTTTCCATCAGCGGTGGGATTACCCGCTACCCGGAAGACCAGTCGACGTTCACGCAGCTGATGAAGGCATCCCTGGCAACAATCGCCTCGGTGCGTGAAGCCGGGGGGGACAGCATCGTATCCCTATCGAGGACGACCCATAAGGCGCTCAACCGCAAGGCCGTCATTGAAAAACGGCTGCTTCTGGCGCTGGACCAAAAGAACTTGAAGGTCCTCTACCAGCCGCAGATGGATTTGAAAACGGGCAAACTGACTGCAGTGGAGGCGCTCGTCCGTTGGGATGACGAGGTAATCGGAGAAGTTGCACCGGATGAACTGATTCCAGTTGCAGAGGAAACAGGGTTGATCAACCGCATCGGCTTCTTCATGCTGGAGCGTGCATGCGAGCAGGCCGCGGCATGGCACAATGCGGGCATCAATCTGAAGGTGAGCATCAACTCATCCGTACGTGAGTTCCGGGATAAAAATATGGCCAAATCGATTTTGGATACACTGGCGAGAACGAACTGCCCGCCAAGCCTGCTTCAAATTGAAATCACTGAGAAGTTTGCCTTGGAGGCGGAGGCCGAAACATCCATCATCCAGCAGATGCGCCAGCTTGAAAATGAAGGCATCATCTTTGCCTTGGACGACTTCGGCACAGGCTATGCATCATTCCGCTACATGCAGCTGCTGCCTATTGAAATCCTGAAGATTGACCAGACGTTCATCAGCTCCCTGCTGAAGTCGGAAAAGACACAGCGTCTGATTGATGGCATGGTCAAGTTCGGAAAATCCATGAATTTGACGGTTCTTGCAGAAGGCGTTGAAACGGAGGCGCAGAAGGAGCTGCTTGAAGGCTATGGCTGCGACAGCATTCAGGGCTTCTACATCAGCAGGCCGGTCGAACCGGTGGAAATCGAACACCTGTATAAAAAGCAATAATAGGACAAGAGGGGCCGTACGATAAGTGTGTCTTATCATACGGCCCCTCTATTTTTACCGCTTTCCTCTGCGAAGATTCCAAAGAAGCCTTCACAAGACGACTTTTGGGCCGCCGCATGTGACAGGAGGCATATCCCGCTCATCAAGTGCAACGACTCCCTCTTCGATGCGTCTATTGTTGAAAAGCGGTGATGGCTATGAGAAAGCTCGTTACTGTAATGCCCCTTATCGCATTGATGATGGCCGTATTTGTCTTCGAACCTTTTTCTTCCGGACTCCTGTGCCCACTGTACAAGGCTCCTATTGCTGGGAGGACGCCTTTTCGGCTCAATGGGTCGAGCAAGCATACACAAGTGCGCTCGACATGGCGAAAAGGCACAAGCCAACAATCGTATCAGCGAATGAAAAGGTAGCAATCACATTCTAGAAAGAGCCAATCGACGGGACATTTGGAGTAGAGCGAC
>JBJEFP010000195.1:6742-9861 GCA_051874195.1 Lysinibacillus sp.
AGTAGAGCGACGGAAATTGCGCATTTGCGGTCGAAGTGAAGTAAACGAAAAAGCGCCCATTCTTTTTCATCTCGTTCAGAATGAGCGCTCTTCTTCCTTCATAACATCCATGCCTGCAATACCTACCCATCGGCTCCTGCTGCTATTTTAATTTTGTCGCCTTTTTCGCTTTGGCGAATGACTGGATTGAGGTGCGTCCCCTGCTCATAAAGCGGGACATGAGCTGCATGATGACCTCTGCGAAGACCAGCCCCATGGCGATGGCACCCGAAATAAGGAATGCGCGCATCCCGTACTCCAGCCCCGCCAGATAGTCCATTTCCAGGATATTACGCATTGCTCTGTAGGCAATGCCCCCAGGCACAAGAGGAAGGATGCCCGACACGCTGAAGACGATCATCGGCATGCGGAAACGGCGGGCATAACTATGCGCGACGATTGCTACTACAAATGCACCTATAAACGAGGCATGCACCTCATAGACACCGTTCTCCGACAGCAGCGCATAGATGCTCCATCCCAAGGCCCCTACAATACCACACCATGGAATCGCCTTGATGGGTGCATTGAAAATGATGCCGAAGCAGGCTGTGGCCAAAAAGCTGAGCCCGATTTCCATTACTATTTCCAAAGACGTCTCCTCCTTAAAAGGACAGCACGAGCGCTATCCCTGAACCTATGGCAAAGGCCGTCAGGAAGGCTTCTGTCCCCTTCCCTATTCCCGCCGTGAAATGCCCGGCCATCAGATCTCGCACCGCATTCGTAATGAGCAGTCCGGGTACCAGCGGCATCACGCCGCCGATAATGATTGTGTCCAGATTCTGGCCAAACCCAAACTTGATGGCCATGAATGCAATGACTCCCACGACGAGCGCTGCCAGGAATTCCGAAAAGAACTTTACCCGTGTCTTTTCATGCACGACTGTTACGACATACAGACCGACGCCTCCTGCCACAAAAGCGGCCGGCACATCCTGCCAGGATCCATTAAACAGGATGAGGAAACAGCTGCTGGCAACGGCAGCTGCCAATACCTGCACCAAAATTGGTAGAAAATAGTTAGTTTTTTGTACCCTCTTTAACTCGTCATAGGCCTGTTCTAATGTTATGATGTGGGATGTAAGTTTCCGAGACACATTATTTACAAGGGCTATTTTATGTAAATCCGTAATTCTGGTTGAAATAGAAGTTATTCTCGTAGGCTGGGTCCTGCCGAGTGAAAAGATGATTCCTGTGGGCGTTACATAGCTTTGCGCATTTTCCATGTTTTGAGAATGTGCCATGCGAAGCATCGTGTCCTCCACCCGATAGGTTTCGGCACCACTTTCCATCATAATGCGCCCTGCAAGCAGGATGCACTCGATGGCCAGTTCGTTATCATATATGCTCATACGGGTATGAGACCTCCTTTAGACTAGACACATCTTAACGAATAAATGATGAAAGCTCAACTCATTTTTACAATTCCATGGTTATTTACAACAGCAGAAAGGAGCACAAGCATCATGGAACAAACACCTAGAAAAAAGCGTCGATTTTGGATTGACATGGCATTGATTACGGGCATATTCATACTGGTCGGATTCATCGTCTCTTTTATCATCACAGACAGCGAAGCAAAAAGCTTCCATTCTGAGATGACTACCCCGGGAACAATGGTTGATTCCAACATAACAGAGGAGACGTCGGCGTTTCCAGGAATCCGCATCGTTTCTGACATATCCAATGAACCTGCGCTGCCTTTCGCTATCCAGTACCCACAGACTGATGACGAAAACTTCAACAGCATCATTGAGGAATATATCACCTCCTCGAAAAAGGCCTACATCAACGGGATGCGCCCAAAGAAAACCGAAGACATGGCCCAGGCGCTTTTCGGTGAGCTGAATATCGACTTCGATACATACCAGCACGACGAAGCATACTATTCCTTCGTTTTTACAGAGCGCGTTTCTACCAATGCCAAGGAGACAAATACGGCAATCAAAACGTTCTTCTACAATATCGAGACGAGGGAGTTTCTGGATATCCGTACATTGCTCGACGAAAATGTGAAAAGTCTGGAGACATTCTCAAGCCATGTGCGTGAATTAGTAAAATCCAATCCTTCTCTGCAACAGGTGATTTGGGAGGAGGAAGTGAATTTGGCGACCGAGCCCCGTTGGATTCTGTTCGAACGATTCGCCATAAAGGACGAGGAGCTATATATCTATTTCGACGAAGGGACGGTTGCACCTGCAGAGGAGGGACCGATTTCCGTCAATATACCCCTGTCTTTTTTGAATCCCCTTCTATCTCCTGAGTTCCAGAAGCAGATGGTGAATGCGGAGGAAGCTCCCGTCAAGCCGGGGGATGATTATAAGAAGCGGGTGGCGCTAACGTTCGATGACGGACCGCATCCCCGGGTGACGAAGCAGATTCTGGAATGTCTGGAACGCTATAAGGCGAAGGCTACATTCTTCATGCTCGGCAATCGAGTGCAATATTATCCAGAAGTCGCCGCGGAAGTGAAGGCATATGGACACGAAATCGGCAATCACACGTGGAGCCACCCGGT
This sequence comes from Lysinibacillus sp., assembly GCA_051874195.1. Taxonomy (GTDB): domain Bacteria; phylum Bacillota; class Bacilli; order Bacillales_A; family Planococcaceae; genus Lysinibacillus_B. The sequence continues at coordinate 9,300 of JBJEFP010000195.1, forward strand.
ACTGCCCAAACTGACGGAAACACAGCTGATGAGTGAATTCACGACGACCGAACAAGCGATCCTTGATGCAACCGGCCAGAAGTCCACCGTATTCCGCCCGCCTTATGGGGCGACGAATGAAGCAATCAACCAGAAGATTCCGCACAATGTCGTGCTTTGGTCGATTGATACGCTTGATTGGAAACATAGGAACGCCGAGAAGCTGGTGGCCCAGGTAAAGCAGCATATGCACAATAATGCCATCATCCTCATGCATGATATCCACCAATCGACAGCTGACGGCCTCCCGGTCATACTGGAATTTCTGTCGAAGGAAGGCTATGAATTCGTCACGGTGAGCGAAATATTGCCATACCGTTAGAGGATGGGCCTGCTTTTCGATTCAAACCGGGTAGGCTGCTAGAAAGTTATCATCCAGCAGGTTTTCAAAGCTGTTTATAAAACGACACCGGAATATTCCATCCGTACAGCCGCTTCAGAACGTTTCTGATGCGGCTTTTTTATTTTCTTCCCCCGCAGAATCCCTTGGAGGCGATGCACACATACAGCAAGGATGATATAC
>JBJEFP010000196.1:0-9750 GCA_051874195.1 Lysinibacillus sp.
CTTCACCTGTGATTTGTGGATTACCAACTGCCTCGCCTGTCTCTTTGTTATACAGCGTAAACTCGGCTCCAGCTAGTGCTGCATTTTCATTGTCCTCATCCACTTTTACCACTGTAAGAGTGCCCAGGATGCGTTTATTCGTAACGGTGATTCGCTCGAGCGCTCCTGTGTGTTCTTGATCAATCGTTACTTCTACTGGTTCGGTTACTTTCTGATAACCGGTTGGCGCGTTTGTTTCTTTTACTTGATATGTGCCCCATGCCAATCCTGTGAATTCAACTGTTCCGTCTGTTCCTGTGGTTTGCGGTTTACCAACTGCCTCGCCTGTCTCTTTGTCATACAGCGTAAACTCGGCTCCAGCTAGTGCCGCATTTTCATTGTCCGCATCCACTTTTACCACTGTAAGATTACCTAGGATTCGTTTATTCGTAACGATGATTCGCTCGAGCGCTCCTGTGTGTTCTTGATCAATCGTTACTTCTACTGGTTCGGTTACTTTCTGATAACCGGTTGGTGCGTTTGTTTCTTTTACTTGATATGTGCCCCATGCCAGATCACTAAACGTTACGCTTCCGTCTTCACCTGTGATTTGTGGATTACCAACTGCCTCGCCTGTCTCTTTGTTATACAGTGTGAAAACGGCACCTTCCAATGCTTTTTCAGTGTCCTCATCCACTTTTATCACTGTAAGAGTGCCCAGGATGCGTTTATTTGTAACGGTGATTCGCTCGAGCGCTCCTGTATTTGCTTGATCAATCGTTACTTCTACCGGTTCTGTTACTTTCTGATAACCGGTTGGCGCGTTTGTTTCTTTTACTTGATATGTGCCCCATGCCAGATTACTAAACGTTACGGTTCCGTCTTCACCTGTGATTTGCGGTTTACCAACTACATCGCCTGTCTCTTTGTCATACAGCGTAAACTTGGCTCCAGCTAGTGCTGCATTTTCATTGTCCGCATCCACTTTTACCACTGTAAGAGTGCCCAGGATGCGTTTATTCGTAACGGTGATTCGCTCGAGCGCTCCTGTGTGTTCTTGATCAATCGTTACTTCTACTGGTTCGGTTACTTTCTGATAACCGGTTGGTGCGTTTGTTTCTTTTACTTGATATGTGCCCCATGCCAGATCACTAAACGTTACGCTTCCGTCTTCACCTGTGATTTGTGGATTACCAACTGCCTCGCCTGTCTCTTTGTTATACAGTGTGAAAACGGCACCTTCCAATGCTTTTTCAGTGTCCTCATCCACTTTTACCACTGTAAGAGTGCCCAGGATGCGTTTATTCGTAACGGTGATTCGCTCGAGCGCTCCTGTGTGTTCTTGATCAATCGTTACTTCTACTGGTTCGGTTACTTTCTGATAACCGGTTGGTGCGTTTGTTTCTTTTACTTGATATGTGCCCCATGCCAATCCTGTGAATTCAACTGTTCCGTCTGTTCCTGTGGTTTGCGGTTTACCAACTGCCTCGCCTGTCTCTTTGTCATACAGCGTAAACTCGGCTCCAGCTAGTGCCGCATTTTCATTGTCCGCATCCACTTTTACCACTGTAAGATTACCTAGGATTCGTTTATTCGTAACGATGATTGGCTGAAGTTCTCCTGTATTCCCTTGATCAATCGTTACTTCTATTGGGTCTGTTACTTTCTGATAACCGGTTGGCGCCTGGGTTTCTTTTACTTGATATGTGCCCCAGGCTAGATCACTAAACGTTACGGTTCCATCTTCACCTGTGATTTGCGGGTCGCCAACTGCCTCGCCCGTCTTTTTGTTATACAGCGTAAACTCGGCTCCAGCTAATGCCGCATCTCCATTGTCCTCATCCACTTTTATCACTGTAAGAGTGCCCAGGATGCGTTTATTTGTAACGGTGATTCGCTCGAGCTCTCCTGTATTTGCTTGATTAATCGTTACTTCTACCGGTTCGGTTACTTTCTGATAACCGGTTGGCGCCTGGGTTTCTTTTACTTGATATGTGCCCCAGGCTAGATCACTAAACGTTACGGTTCCGTCTTCACCTGTGATTTGCGGTTTACCAACTGCCTCGCCTGTCTCTTTGTCATACAGAGTAAACTCGGCTCCAGCTAATGCTGCATTTCCATTGTCCTCATCCACTTTTATTACTGTAAGAGTGCCCAGGATGCGTTTATTCGTAACGGTGATTCGCTCGAGCGCTCCTGTATTTGCTTGATTAATCGTTACTTCTACCGGTTCGGTTACTTTCTGATAACCGGTTGGCGCCTGGGTTTCTTTTACTTGATATGTGCCCCATGCTAGATTACTAAACGTTACGGTTCCGTCTTCACCTGTGATTTGCGGTTTACCAACTACATCGCCTGTCTCTTTGTCATACAGCGTAAACTCGGCTCCAGCTAATGCTGCATTTCCATTGTCCTCATCCACTTTTATTACTGTAAGAGTGCCCAGGATGCGTTTATTCGTAACGGTGATTCGCTCGAGCGCTCCTGTGTGTTCTTGATCAATCGTTACTTCTACTGGTTCGGTTACTTTCTGATAACCGGTTGGCGCGTTTGTTTCTTTTACTTGATATGTGCCCCATGCTAGATCACTAAACGTTACGCTTCCATCTTCACCTGTGATTTGCGGGTCACCAACTGCCTCGCCTGTCTCTTTGTTATACAGAGTAAACTCGGCTCCAGCTAGTGGTGCTTTACTTTCAGAATCTACTTTCGTGATTTCCAATGAACCCAATGCTTTTTCATAAATATTTTTGAATGTTACAGACTGGTGCTTCCCTTGTGTAATTGTTGCACTGGTTGAATAATCACCGTTCGCTTCAGTAGCATTGCTTTCTGTACCGCCCACATTTACCTTAACAGCATTTAGATTGTACTCATTAATGGCATCGCTAGGATTCTTCTCTGTGATGATATATTCACCAGCTTTTAACCCATTAATTGTCGTACTGAAGCTACCATTTTTCGTTTCAGCCTGAATCGTATTGCTATAATTATTTACTTCACTTGTAATATCAAAGGTAAAGTTACCGTTTAAAGGATTACCTTCTGTATCAACTACTTTTTTAGATAATGTCAGACTTCCTTTTGTCACAATATTTTCTAGGTCAGAAGCATTAATGGCAATATCAATACCTTTGGAACTACCCGAACCAGGACAAATATTAGTCTCGCCATCGAAAGTGTATTCTTGCTCAAAATGGAAATAATGTGTTGCCCCGTCTACATCTACTGAAAAATCATAAACAACCGTATAAGTTTTGTCTTTATAAAAATAAAACCCGTCTTCGCTATAGTTCCATTCATAATCATATCCAGGTGTAGTACTCTTCCGTTTTTCAGGCACGATCGTAATTTCTTTTGCAGTTCCATTACTGATATCTGCGATAGTGCCCTCATAGATTTTTAAAGTTCCTAGATCACTAAGGCTATCCAGATTAATAGTAACTGTTTTTTCTACACCATCAACTTTATATTTAAATGACCCTACTGTTTCAATATCGATGTGGTCAAATGTATCATCGTCTTCATCTGGCTTACCCGGCTTATCTGGTTTCCTTGGGGAATCTTGAAAATTCTGCCAATTCTCATCTAAATCAAAGGATGGTGTTTCAGCAGCATCTTCTTTTTCTTCTGTAGCTACCGCTTCTAATTCTTCTTTATCTTGAGGGACTGACGCGTCTGATTCATCATCATCACTGCTTTCCTCTTCTGTAGCTACCGTCTCTGTTTCAGTTTGATTTGATTCCACTTCAACTTCATCTGCTACAGTTGCAACAACTGTCACATTCGCCGAAACAGTGGAATCCGATGAAGAAAATGTCGCTGTATAATCACCAGCTTTTTGAGCTTGTAATTGAACCTGCACTACTTTGTTACTATTCTCTGTCCAATTGAATTGCAATGTCTGATTGCCATTGCTAATTGTTTCAATATTTTCTTGTCCTGCTACAATACCAGAAATGGTCAATCCATCCGGTACAGTAAAACTTAAAGGACCGTTCGATTCTTCGCCCTTATCAATCAATGTCACAACCAATGCCTCTGTTTCATTGACAGATGAGGTACTTAGGCTTATTCCAAGTACATTTCCTGCCGCATTGACATACGGAATAATGGGACTTGAAATTGTTTGCACTAATAAACATATAAGCGTAATAATCGACATCATCTTGACGAAGTGATGTCTTTGATTATAATTTAAGTCTGTCTTATGATGGCCTCGTCTCATCGTCGTTCCTCCTCCTTGTTGTTTCGATTCAAGGCTTATGCTTTAGCATGAATCACGGCGGCACCCCCGCCCTATGTAAAACTAAAAATCTAAATTTTAACTTTTTCATTTGAAGTCCTCCTCATACTTCATCATCTATCAACAGAGGATAACCCACCCTTGATTTATTTCAATGTAGTAAAAACTAAGACGCCAAAGTTATTAAATAAACCAATCTATTCGAATGAATAAAGCGAATACTGACAAAACATGAATTTCTCCAGTGTCTATTCAGCCAACTTTGTTCAATATTTCACAAACCTAATTAAAAACTATACTCATAGAATCGAAAAGTTATATCCAAATATTATCACTCAACACATCAACCTTATGGTGTCTTGTTTTGTCTGTTTATTCCTATATTTTCCGATTCACTCACTCCCCCCAAAAAAATGTAAGCATGTTTGGCATCAATTTGACCTCGCTGTTTGCCCTCAAACTCTGGAATATCCCTCCACTAACTTCGGAGTGAGTATCAGATATAAACCCAAATGATTTATTTGCGGTAACGTTGCCCGTTAGCTAGCAGGTTAGAGTAAATCTCGTTCCTCTGTAGTCATTTTTTATTATAAAATACCTCTAATTCAAATATAGTTGTTATTTTTGAATAATTTTTAAACTTTTATATTTTGTTAAAAGTCGTTCCTATTTAATTAAATGTCTGGCACGGTATGTCGGATTTTGAGACAACTAATGATTAATCAGCCATATAAAAAAGCCCCGATTCACAAAGGAATCGAGGCTTCGCTTATTTATGGAGGCCACGGGAGTCGAACCCGTCGTCTCCAGCAACTTCAATATTCTAACGTGTAACTTTTTTACTTGTAATTCGTATAGTGGTGTTATGCCAATATCCATGCCCACCAAGAATGAAGAGCTCATCCCATTACTAATATTCTCCTACACAAACAACACCCACAAAATCATGGAAACCGCAATCGTCGTTACCCCTTGCAGCAATGTCGCCATTGTTTGTGCCTTGTACGCCTGTGTGACTTCCATGCCGCTGTATTGTGTCACGACCCAGAAGAAGCTGTCGTTTACATGCGAGATCGTCATTGCCCCGGCACCGATCGCCATGACGACTAATGCCAATGGGAATGCCCCTTCAATTCCAGCGGTTACGAGCATCGGCGCTACTAATGTCGATGTGATGACGAGCGCTGTTGTAGAGGAGCCTTGAGCTGTTTTTAATGCAGCCGAGATCAGGAATGGGACAAGCAGGAACAGCGAGCCTTGTGCGAGTGAGCCAAGGTCCATTTGCTGCAGCATGTCGCCTACACCTGTTTCTTTAATCACCGTACCGAATGAGCCACCAGCTGCTGTGATTAATAGAATCGGTGCTGCATCCTTCAAGCTGTCGCCAATCCAACCTGTCAGTGTTTCTTCATTTAACTTCGGCAGTAATGGGAATGCCGCAAATACGCCTAATAATAAGGCAACGATCGGACTTCCGATGAAGCGTAAAATCATATTCAATGTAGATTCAGAATCGCCTACTAATGCCGCAATCGAACCCATACCGATTAATACGATTGGTAGGACAATTGGGAAAAATGATTTGAATGTCGATGGCATTTCGCCGAATGATTTAATGACTTCCTCATAATCCAGTGCCTCTTCCTTATCTAACGGCACTTCAATTTTCGTCGCTACCTTTGTAGCCCACAAGTACCCGACGAATGTTGCCGGAATCGCTACTAGTAAGCCTACTATAATAATGGTTCCCAAGTAATCAGTTGCACCGATATTGCCGGCTGCCGCAATCGGACCCGGCGTTGGCGGGACAAGTACATGCGTGGCATATAGTCCTGTTGCAAGTGCTACACCCATTGAGGCAACAGTCACTTTCGCACGTTTGGCCAGCGATTTTTGCAAGCTTGATAGAATGATGAATCCAGAGTCGCAAAATACCGGGATGGATACGATATAACCGATGATGGACATCGCCAGCTGCGGGCGTTTCGGTCCTACAATTCGGAGAACAACCTCCGCCATACGGTAAGCTGCTCCGGAACGCTCTAAAATGACACCAATCATCGTTCCTGCGACAATGACGATTCCGATGCTCGTCATCAAGCTCCCGAATCCGGTATTGATGTTCGTGACGACATCCAATAACGGCATGCCGCTCGCGATGCCGACGAAGAATGAGCTTAGAATCAATGCTAAAAATGGATGTAGCTTTAATTTTGCCGTAGCGAGTACGACAAACAGCACTCCTAGTAAAATGATGAAAAATAACATACCTTTCTCCCCCTTAACCGATTATTCGTTGAAATGTTTCATATGCTCGTTGAGATAAATGCTTGGACGCTTCCTTCATGGCCATGTCATTCGACACGCAATCACCCACTACTGACGCAACATGTTGAAAGTGGCGGGTCAGCATTTCTTCATCTTGTTCCTCGATACAGCCGGAAAGCAATACGACTGGAATATCAAACTGCTTGGCGCAGTGCAGTACGCCCATTGGTGCCTTCCCGTGCAATGTTTGACGGTCCGACTTTCCCTCGCCCGTCACAATGTAGTCTGCATCCTGGATTTTCTTGCAATAGTTCATGACGTCCACAACCAATTGGATTCCCTGGTGGAACGTCCCCTGCAGAAAGGCAATCAAGGCACCACCCATGCCCCCAGCTGCTCCTGCGCCTTGGTGGTCATGGAGCCGGATTCCCTTTTCTGCTTCGACGACATCCGCCCAATGTGTCAGTGCCTGATCGAAATAGTCGATTTCTTCCTCCTTCACGCCCTTTTGCGGACCAAAGACAGCTGTTGCGCCGTTTTCGCCGACCAATGGATTATTGACATCACATGCAATGGCAATCGTGCACTCATCTAATCGTGCGTCCCAGTTGGAGAAATCTAATTTTTTTGTTTCATACAAACCATCGATTGATTTTTGTACTTCGCGTCCATATTTATCCAATAAACGTAGCCCTAGCGCTCGTAACATACCTACCCCGGCATCGTTTGTAGCACTTCCGCCTATACAAATGATAAAGTCTCTAAAACCTTGATCTAACGCCGTTTTAATGAGCTGTCCTGTGCCAAACGTAGACGCTATTCTCGGATTCCGCTCATTGTTATGCAACAGCGTAAGTCCTGAAGCGGACGCCATTTCAATAACACAGGTCGGCTGATTGCCAAGCACCCCAAAGGAGGCTTCTATTTCGCGCCCAAGAGGATCGAGCACCGTTGTTTTTACAAAGTGGCCATTTGTTGCAAGGACGAGAGCATCCATCGTTCCCTCTCCACCATCCGCAACAGGCAATAACACCGTATTTACTTCCGGATTCACTTGTTTGATTCCTTGTTCAATAGATTTCGCTGCTTCTAAAGCTGTTAATGTACCTTTAAAAGAGTCCGGACTTATGACAATTTTCATCCTCATTCTCCTTCCGATTAAACGCTTACAATAATTATAGTGACAGACTATTCGAAAAAGCATTATAATGAGTGTATAAATTAACTGTATTAGTACAGAGTTATTTTTATACGAGGTGTATAAATTGTTATCTATAAAACTAGCAGAAGAGATTGTGCATCAAACAATGATGCGGCTGCATCACAATATTAATGTCATTAGTACGGATGGTGTCATATTAGCTTCCGGGGATCAGGAGCGAGTCGACTCTATTCACGAGGGGGCTATCCACGTAGTAAAAACAGGCATGCCGCTTGTCTTGGAGGAGCCGCTTGCAGAAGAGTTTTATCATTGCAAGCCCGGCATCAACCTGCCGATAAAATTCCACGACAAAATCATCGGGGTCATCGGGATTACGGGTAATCCACATGAACTGCAGGAAATTGCCAGCCTGGTACAGCTGACGACGGAAATGATTGTGCATCAGGTACTGACGGAAAGTAAAAGCGAATGGCAGAGGAAAAATGGTGACTTTATTTTTAAGGCATTAATCGATCATGCGCCAATTGACGATGCATTCAAGGAACGAATCGAAAAACTGTCTTTTCCGCTAGAGGGACCTTTTCAAATAGTACTTGTTAAGCAAACGGGGGAAGCTTCCAATACATTACCTCTTCATTTAGAAAACATCCTTTACAGACGGCCCGCCCTATTTGGACAAATTGATTTGAATGAATACTACCTGTTCTTATGCGGGCAGTCTGTCAAGCGTGCAAATGAGACAATTCAACAGCTTGCCAAGCTTCAGAAAAAGGTTGACCTTTCTATCGGTGTTGGGCCCGTTGTAGATGAATTAGAAGAATTACCGTATGCCTTTAGCGGTGCGAAAACAGCAATTGCCTTTTCAAATGAACACCAGCAGATCACTTATTTTGAGGAGGTAGAGGTGTATACGTTATTTAAAAATCGTGACAGTGAGGAAATCGAAAAGTTTGCAATGAAAATCGAGGGGCTAACAGATAAGCTGACTACAACCTTACTAACATTTTTCGAAAGCAATCTCCAGTTAAATATATGTGCCGACAAACTCGGTATTCACCGCCATACCCTCACCTACCGACTTAACAAAGTATATAAACTGACCGGCTACAACCCGCAGCACTTCGAGGATGCGTTTGTGCTGAAGCTGGCGTTGACGTTGGGGGGAGCAAAGGTGAGATGATGTTGACTTTTATAAATAAAAATAGGGAACTCCATTTTTGAAGTTCCCTTGTTTAGTTTAAGCTTCCTTCTGTCTGAAAAGATTACTTTGAATTCTTGTAATAAACTAAATGGTCTGCCCATTCATCATGTTCGTATATAAACCCTTTACGAATACATTCGAATTCCATCCCTACACTTTCAGCTAATTTCACGGAAGGTATATTATCGAGATTAATATGGGCTTCTATACGGTGGAATTTCAAATGTTGAAATGCAATAGCAAGGGCTTCTTGTACTGCTTCTTTGCCGTAGCCTTTTTTCCAATGCTGATTATGTATGGTGTATCCTATTCTTCCCCATTGGAATTCCGCTCTTGCCAAGGTTGAAAAATCAACCATCCCCACATGGATACCGCCTTCTTTTCTAAACACACCAAATATGTGAGCTGCATCTGTAAGTGCTAGCTCTTGATGTTTATCTACCAGATTGTGAAACCACTCCAGCGTACATTCACTCATATCTATTTTCCCTTGATCATGGCGATGTTGCGATGGATGACGGTTTTCAAATTCATGTAACCAATTTTCATAGTCGTCTTTCCTCAATGGTCTTATTACTAATCTTTCTGTTTCTGAAACATGCTCAAATCTTTCCTCTTTCAGTTTCAATGTGACATCCCCTTTGCACCGACTTTTTCCTAAAAGTAAAACTTGCTTTGTTTACATGCCATAAGACATCCTTACCTTCGTTATGTATCAACGTTTTTCATTTGTAAAATTTATACAACGAGAGTTTATCATGAATCAAATCTATTGAGAACCGGAAGCTTTCAACAATCATTTTATCAACTGTCTTCATTCTATGAGTTTTTTACTTCACCATTCCCGTAACGAGCAAAATAGAGCCGCCTTTGAAAGTGTTTCGACTTTCAAGG
>JBJEFP010000197.1:0-9637 GCA_051874195.1 Lysinibacillus sp.
TTTTCTTCTCTGCTTGAAGATATACAAATCGACATCATCAATCAAGAAATGACGATGCAGCTTTATGATGAGCCGCAGCAAGTCCACTTAACACATATAATCTCTAGAAAGTAGCGGCTTATCACCACTACTTTACGTTGAATGGAATACAACGACACTTAAACAATAATTCGCTTAAACAATAATTCACTTAAACAATAATTCACTTACAGCACTTCCTGATCGGGAAGTGTTTTTTTGTATGGAGGGAATGGGGAGTATAGCACCGTGCTGTGTGATTGCATGCCACCAGGCTGATTTTCCGCTAAAATAGAGGTAGAGATAAATGAGAGAGGAGCGAGTTGTTGCATGTATATAGCAGGTCGGGAGGAAATGCACATGCTGGATGCCTATACAATGGACAGGCTGGGGCTTCCAGGGGCGGTGCTGATGGAAAATGCAGGAGCGGCTGTGGCCGGTGAAATAATGAGAGATTTCCCGGATACGGAGACGAAAATTGCTGTGCTCGTAGGAGGAGGCAATAATGGAGGAGACGGCTCTGTCATTGCCAGAAGGCTCCGTGACTTCGGCTATGATGCCGTGCTTGTGCGCTGCGTAGAAGAAGAAAAGCTGAAGGGCGATGCGGAGCTTCATTATAGAGTATATAAAAGCCGGAAACTTCCGGTAGTGGAATGGACGCCCGCATGTATACAGCAGGCGGATGTCATTGTGGATGCCCTTCTGGGAACGGGCGTCCAGGGCAGGCTTCGCGAGCCATTCTCTTCCATCATCAGGGAAGTAAACGGGGCAAAAGGGTATGTGTACGCCGTCGATGTCCCCTCAGGTGTAAATGCAGATACGGGTGAAGTGGTGGACATGGCCATCCGGGCGGACAAAACGGTTACATTTGTATTGCCGAAAAAGGGATTCTACCTGCAGCAGGGGCCTCGGTACGTGGGTGAAGTCCTATGTGCAGACATTTCCGTTCCCCCCTCCCTTGTCGAAGAACTGGGGTTGGAACTGCCGGGATTAATAGACCCCGTCCTTGGAAAGGTAGCGCTGCCAAAACGGCCTGCCTATGGGCATAAAGGGACTTTCGGCCATGTCCTCGTAATGGGAGGATGCAGGCAATATGTCGGCGCCACTGTATATACTGCGAAGGCGGCCTTTCATTCGGGGGCAGGGCTTGTGACGCTTGCCGTTCCGGAGTCGATTTATCCGCTGGTTGCCGCCCAAGCGCCAGAGAGCCTTTTACTGCCGCTTCAGGAGGAGGAGGGCTCGATATCGGCAACGGCCTTCCAAGACAATAAAATCGATCTTTCACCTTTTACAACCATTGCGTTCGGACCCGGTCTTGGACGAAAGATGGACGGTACCTCACTGCTTCGCAAGATAATGGCAGAGTCGGCAGAACGGACGTTGATCATAGATGCGGACGGCCTTTATTTTGCACGAGAGATATTGGAAGAATTCCGTAGCTATAAAGGGAATGTGATTTTCACGCCGCATCCAGGAGAAATGGCTCATTTAACGGGGCTATCCGTCAGGGAAATAGAGGAGGACCGTCTGGGCGCAGCAAAGCAGTTTGCCCAGAAATACGGCATCCATTTGTTGCTGAAGGGGCACCGGCCAATCCTTACAACACCTGCCGGGGAGCAATTCGTGAACCCATATGGCAATGATGCGTTGGGAAAAGGCGGCAGCGGGGATGTATTGACGGGTTTGATCGCTTCATTCAACGCACAGGGGGCAAGCCCGCTGGATGCGCTTATTGCTGCGAGCTACTACCACGCCACTGCCGCTGAGCAGCTGGGGAAGGAGCGGTCGACTTACGGTGTCGTGCCCTCCGATCTTATTGACCATATACGGAAGATATTATAAGGAAAGGGTTGCTGCAGAGGAGGCTGTTTCGGGATGAGGGAGAAGGGGAGTATCATCAAAGCCCCTTCTGGCTCCATCCCTCTAGAGGATGCCTTCCCCCATTGCTTACAAAGTGTGAGGGAAGGCAACGTCGTCGACTTCCATCAGGCTATCCTATAACAGTTCCGACAGGTAATAAGTTGCTATGTCTAAATGATAGATGGTATGATATATATTATGATTTTGTACATAATCGAGGCAGGACTCTGCTCTTTAAGTGAGAAGCCAAAATGGGGTGTAGAGGGCTTTAGTGCTTAGGTTGTTATTGCTTATGCTGGTGGGGGGATTCACTTTGGCTGAACAAGAAAAAAATCGGATTTCAGTGGAAATCTACGGACAAACCTATAAGATTGTCGGTACTGAATCCACTGGGCATATGAGATTAGTCGCTTCAATCGTAGATGATAAAATGCGTGAAATTAGCGTTCATAATCCAACATTGGATAATACAAAGCTCGCTGTGTTGACAGCTGTGAATACCGTTCATGAATACCTGAAGCTGAAGCAGCAAGTGGAGGCGCTTGAGGAGCGACTGAAAAAATTAAAGGATTGAAGTAAATGCTGGATTTATTATTGTTGATTATTTTTGCGGCGGGAATCATGGTAGGAGCGAGACGAGGGCTGGTGGTGCAGGCAATCCATATGTTCGGATTCCTGATCGCCATAGTGGTCGCACTTGTCTATTATAAGCCGCTCGCACAAAAATTCCTGCTGTGGATTCCTTATCCCGGATTTGCGGGAAGTGCGACTTCTACATTAGAGTTGGCCGGCATCGATGCGGACCGTACCTTTTACCGTGTGATTGCCTTTGCGCTGATCTTTTTTATAGTCAAACTGCTCCTGCAGATTCTCGGATCGATGCTGGATTTCTTGAAATACTTGCCGGTACTCGGCAGCGTCAATCGGGTGTTTGGTGCGGTGCTCGGTTTTATAGAGGTGTATTTCCTGTTGTTCATCCTGTTATATGTATTGGCGCTTCTGCCGCTGGAAAGTATACAGGCAAGGCTGGACGGGTCGATTATCACCGGACTGATGCTGGAACATACGCCGATCATTTCGTCCCTGTTCCAAAATTGGTGGTATATCTACACAAAATAATGACAAAACGTAAATACTTCTCTCGGTTTGGGAGAAGTATTTTTGCGATTATCAAGGGGAGGCAACTTCATTGAATAAAAAAATCATTATCCGTACACTGGAGAAAATTGCATTATATATGGAATTGCAGGGAGAGAATCCGTTCAAGGTGTCGGCATTCCGCAAGGCTGCCGCTGCACTGGAGACGGATGAGCGCAGCCTTAGTGAAATCGATGACATCACGGCAATCAAGGGCATCGGAAAAGGCACTGCAGCCGTCATTCACGAATTGATGGAAGCGGGCAAGTCAAGTGTCCTGGAGGAGCTGGAGGCCGCTGTACCAAAAGGATTGGTGCCGTTGATGAAGCTTCCTGGGCTCGGAGGGAAGAAACTGGCGAAATTGTATCAGGAACTGCACATCGTGGATGCAGAAACACTGAAGGCGGCATGCGAGGCTGGGCAAGTAAGGGAACTGGCTGGATTTGGCGCGAAAACAGAGGAAAAGATTCTGAAGGAGCTGGAAAGCTTCGGGGCGCGCGTCGAAAGGCTGCCGGTGTGGGAGCTGGAGCTGGTCGTCTTCGAGATTAATGAGCTGCTGGCAAGCCTTCCGGAGGTTCAGAAATTCTCGGTGGCCGGAAGCTTCCGCCGCGTGACGGAGACAAGCAAGGACATCGACTTCATTATTGCAACAGAAGACCATGATGCGGTGCGTGAGGCCATTTTATCGCGACTGCCGGTCCAGGAGACGATTGCAGCCGGTGATACGAAGGTATCCGTTATATTGGATTTGGAAAATCCGATAAGCGTGGATTTCCGTCTAGTAGAGCTGGATGAATTTGCAACGGCCCTGCATCATTTTACAGGCTCCAAAGATCATAATGTACGTATGCGCCAGCTGGCTAAGACGCAAGGGAAGAAAATCAGCGAGTATGGAGTCGAGCAGCCGGATGGGACAGTCGTTACATTCGATTCGGAAGAGGCATTTTTTGCCCATTTCGATTTGCCGTTCATCCCTCCGACGGTGCGTGAAAGTGGGCGTGAGCTGGAGCGACTGGATGAGCTTGCGGGGCTGCCGCAGCTGGACGATATCGTCAGCGACCTCCATATGCATACAACATGGTCTGACGGGGCACATTCGGTAGCGGAGATGGGTGAGGCATTGATTGCCCGCGGCTACAGCTACGGGGTCATCACCGATCACTCACAGTACTTGAAGGTGGCGAATGGATTGACGCCGGAGCGCTTGGACAAGCAAAAGTTGGAAATCTTTGCGTTCAATGAGGCGCATCCGGAATTCCGCCTGTACCGTGGTACGGAGATGGACATTTTGCCTGACGGCAGCTTGGATTTCGAGGATGAAGTCATGCGTGAGCTTGATTTTGTCATCGCCTCGATTCATTCCAGCTTCTCACAGCCACAGGAAAAAATCATGGAGCGGCTGTACTCGGCTGTGAAAAATCCATATGTTCACATGATTGCCCATCCTACAGGGCGCATCATTGGGCAGCGTGCCGGCTATGACCCGGATGTACCGCAGCTGATTGAATGGGCGGCGCAATATGGTAAAATTTTAGAGTTGAATGCAAATCCGTACCGCCTTGATCTGGCGACGGAATATTTGCAGCTGGCGATGGAGAAAAACGTACCGATTGCCATCAATACCGATGCCCATGCAATTGACCAATTACGTTTCATGGATATTGGGGTAAAATATGCACAGAAGGCTTGGATGAAAAAAGAATTGGTCGTCAACACATGGAATGTGAATCAATTCGAGGAGTTCATCCGTAGACATAAATAATTTGAGTTTTGGAGGTGTCTTTCATGATTGCCGAGCGCGCATTGAAAACACTGGAATTTGATAAAGTACGCCAGCAGGTTGCTAGCTTCTGTACCTCTTCCATTGGAAAGAGTGCCATTGAGGGGCTTGTGCCTGAAACGGATTATGATACAGTGGTGGCCCTGCAGGAAGAGATGGATGAGGGGCTAGCAATCCTTCGTGTGAAGGGGAATGTGCCGATGGGCGGCATTTTCGACGTAAGGCCGCATGCAAAACGCGCCCAGATCGGCGGGATGCTGAGCCCGATGGAATTGATGGAAATTGCAAGTACGATTCGAGCAAGCCGCATTCTACGCAATTTCCTGGAGGATATCGAAGCGGAGGAGGACATCCAGATTCCGCACTTTTTAGAGCGCAAGGAGCAGATGCCGATTTTGACTGCCCTCCAGCATGAAATCAACGACTGCATCGATGACAATGGCGGAGTGCTCGATTCTGCAAGCCCAGCGCTGCGCTCTATCCGTCAATCCCTGCGAGCAGAGGAGGCGAAGGTGCGTCAAAAGCTCGAGAGCCTGATTCGTGGCTCGAATGCAGCAAAGATGCTGTCGGACGCCATCATTACCATCCGTAACGACCGCTTCGTCATCCCGGTTAAGCAGGAGTACCGCGGTCATTACGGCGGAATCGTCCATGACCAGTCCTCGTCCGGGCAGACGCTGTTCATCGAACCGGACGCGGTCGTGCAGGCGAACAATGAAGTGCAGCGACTGAAGGTGAAGGAGCAGGCGGAAATCGAACGTATTTTGCTTGAGCTTTCGGTGAAGGTGCAGGAAGTGGCGCATGATTTATTCGTGCTTGTCGGCCTGCTGGGCGAAATCGATGTCATTTTGGCGAAGGGCAAGTATGGCCAGGCAAATAAATGCACGATGCCGAAGATGAATAAGGAAGGCTATACACGCCTGGTACGGGCACGCCATCCTCTGTTGCCAATCGAGGATGCGGTTCCGAATACGATTGAATTCGGGCGTGACGTCACGGCAATCGTCATTACCGGACCGAACACGGGTGGTAAGACGGTGACGCTGAAAACAGTCGGACTATGTACAATCATGGCCCAGTCCGGTCTGCCGGTGCCTGCATTGGACGGCTCGGAGCTCGCCGTGTTCGAACAGATTTTTGCCGACATCGGTGACGAACAGTCGATTGAACAAAGCTTATCCACTTTCTCCTCTCATATGGTGAACATCGTGGATATCCTATCGAAGTTTGATGACCGCTCCCTTGTGCTATTTGATGAGCTTGGTGCCGGTACGGACCCGCAGGAAGGGGCGGCACTTGCGATTTCCATTTTGGACGAGGTCGTGGACAGGGGTGCACGCGTCATGGCGACAACGCACTATCCGGAATTGAAGGCGTATGGCTACAACCGTCCAAGCGTGGTGAATGCCTCCGTCGAATTCGATGTGGAGACGCTGAGTCCGACATACCGTCTATTGATCGGTGTTCCTGGACGCTCGAACGCCTTTGAAATCTCGAAGCGACTGGGGCTTGGTGAGCATATCATCAGCCAGGCGAAGTCGTTTACAGGGACGGACCGTCATGAAGTGGAGTCGATGATTGCTTCCCTGGAAGAGAGCCGTCTGCGCTCCGAACGCGAGGCGGACGAAGCGCATGACCTGTTGGAAGAGGCGGAGCAGTTGAAGGCCCAATTGGAGGAACGCATCCGCATCTACGACGAGAAGAAGGAAAATCTGGAGAAGAAGGCGAAGGAAAAGGCACGCCGTATCGTGGACGAGGCGAAGGCAGAGGCGGAAAAAGTGATTTCCGAGCTTCGTGAAATGCAGAAAAATGCAAGCAGGATCGTCAAAGAGCATGAGCTGATCGATGCGAAAAAACGGTTGGAAGAAGCTGCGCCGAAGGAAGAAAATAAAGTATTGAAAAAGGCCGTGGCACAACGGGAGCGTGCACAGAGCCTGAAAGCCGGCGATGAAGTGAAGGTGCTCAGCTATGGACAAAAAGGCACGATTTTGGAGAAGGCAGGCAATCAGGAATGGGTAGTACAAATCGGCATTCTGAAGATGAAGCTGAACGAGTCCGACCTTCAATATATCAAGCCTGAAAAAGAGCAGCCTACGCGCACAATGACCAATGTGAAGAACCGCAACAGCCATGTAAAGCTCGAATTGGACCTTCGTGGCGAGCGCTATGAGGACGCTCTCCTACGGACGGAGAAATATTTGGATGATGCGCTGCTGGCGAATTATCCGCGCGTATCCATTATTCATGGTAAAGGGACTGGAGCCTTGCGCCAAGGCATTCAGCAGTATTTGAAGACGCACAAGCGTGTCAAATCATTCCGCTACGGCGAAGCAGGGGAAGGCGGCTTCGGGGTAACCGTCGTCGAATTAAAATAAAAGGGGAGATAGGATGCTGGGTTCATCATTTTGGCAAAACCCTTTAGTGGAAACGGCAGGCTACTTCAGTGTAGTCGTCCTGTGTTTGGTAGTAGCAATGGTGATTTTCGAGGTCGTTACCAAATATAAAAACTGGGAAGAAATCAAAAAGGGAAATGTTGCCGTGGCGCTTGCAACCGGCGGAAAGATTTTAGGGGTATGCAACGTCTTCCGCTATTCCATCGAACGTCATTCGACTTTGGGCGAAATGATTGGCTGGGGCCTGTATGGATTCATCTTGTTGATTTTTGCCTATATTTTATTTGAATTTTTAACACCGCGTTTTAAGGTCGATGAAGAAATCGAGAATGACAACCGATCCGTTGGGTTCATTTCATTTACTATTTCGGTAGGCCTGTCATTTATTATCGGTGCCAGCATTTTATAGGAGAATAGGGATGGAAAAATTATCGAAAGTGCTGATTGTCGCATGCATCATTTTTTTAGCAATTGGCATATATTATTTGGGAACTGTATAAAATATGAAGTAGCGGATGGTAATACCATCCGCTGCTTTTT
Organism: Lysinibacillus sp.; assembly: GCA_051874195.1. Classification (GTDB taxonomy): domain Bacteria; phylum Bacillota; class Bacilli; order Bacillales_A; family Planococcaceae; genus Lysinibacillus_B. The sequence continues at coordinate 7,729 of JBJEFP010000197.1, forward strand.
TATATTGGAAAAGTATATCTCTCAAATCAACGGCAATTTCCAGGGGAAAGTAGTTCATATAATTATTCGTTTCATAACATTAAAAAGAAAATAAATGAAATTTCGAGCTAAAAATGAAAAATAAAGTAAAAACCGATTGAATCCGCTTTCTTTTTTAATTATAATGTTCAATAATCAGAAAATTAAAAGCGTGAGGCAAAGGGGCGAGGTACTATGACAGAAAAGGTGTGGTTGAAAAAATATCCAGAGCAGATCCCGCATGAGATTGAGATACCGGAAATACCGGTCCAGCAATTTTTGACGGATGCGTACAAAGCAAGTCCGAGTAAAGTAGCCATCCACTTTTTGGGCAAGGACATTACGTATAAGGAGGTATATGAATCCGCCCTCAAGTTCGCCAACTATCTTGGGCGACTGGGCGTGGAAAAGGGCGACCGGGTAGCAATCATGCTGCCGAACTGTCCTCAGGCAGTCATCGCTTATTACGGCATCCTGTATGCGGGAGGAATCGTTGTACAGACGAATCCCCTTTATACAGAGCGGGAGCTGCAGTATCAGATGGCCGATTCCGGGGCCAAAGTCATTCTAGGTCTCGACATTCTATATCCCCGCATTACAAAGGTATTGAAGGAAACACAGATTGAGCATGTGATCATCGCAGCCATCAAGGACTATCTGCCATTCCCGAAAAACCTCGTCTATCCTTTCATCCAAAAGAAGCAGTATGGATTCAGCGTCAAGGTGGAGCATAGCGGCATGAATCATCTATTTACGGAAATCATGCATTCGGCTCCTGTAAAAGAACTGGATGTGCCATTTAATTTTGAGGAAGATCTGGCGCTGCTACAGTACACTGGCGGGACTACCGGATTTCCTAAAGGGGTCATGCTGACGCACAAAAATCTGATTGCCAATACAACGGCGTGCAGTCACTGGCTGTATAAGTGCGTAGACGGCGAAGAAATCATCCTGGGGCTTCTGCCATTCTTCCATGTGTATGGAATGACGACCGTGCTGATTTTATCGGTAATGAAGCAAAACAAAATGGTGCTGCTGCCGAAATTCAATGTCGAGGATACATTAAAAGCAATCGACAAGCAGAAGCCGACATTATTCCCAGGGGCGCCGACAATGTATATCGGCCTATTGAATCACCCGGATTTGGCCAAATATGATTTATCCTCAATCAAGGCTTGTATTAGTGGTTCTGCACCGCTGCCTGTCGAAGTGCAGGAGAAGTTCGAGGAAATTACGGGCGGCAAGCTGGTGGAAGGCTACGGTCTGACGGAGACTTCGCCTGTCACGCATGCGAACTTCATCTGGGATGAACGAGTCAACGGTTCAATCGGCGTACCATGGCCGAATACCGATGCTGTCATTTTACGTTCAGGCGACAGCGAGATACTGCCACCAGGGGAAATGGGGGAAATTGCAATCAAAGGTCCCCAGGTGATGAAGGGGTATTGGAATCGCCCGGAGGATACAGCAATGACATTCGCTGATGGCTGGTTCCTGACAGGTGACCTCGGCTATATGGATGAGAACGGCTACTTCTATGTCGTGGATCGTAAGAAGGATATGATCATTGCAGGGGGCTATAACATTTATCCACGTGAAGTGGAGGAAGTGCTGTATGAGCATGATGCGATTCAGGAATGTGTAGTAGCCGGAATCCCCGACCCGTATCGCGGAGAGACGGTAAAGGCCTATATTGTACTGAAAGAAGGACATTCTGTTACGGATAAAGAATTAAATGCATACTGCCGGCAAAACCTGGCAGCCTATAAAGTCCCACGCTTCTATGAGTTCCGGGATGAACTGCCGAAAACAGCTGTAGGGAAAATACTGCGCCGGACGCTTGTTGAGGAAGAAAAGGCGAAAATGGCGGCGGAACAGGAAGCAAAATAGG
>JBJEFP010000198.1:0-2236 GCA_051874195.1 Lysinibacillus sp.
CATCTTTATAAAAGCTTTGGAGATATAAAGGCAGTTCAGGATTTGAGTTTCTGCGTCAAGGATGGAGAACTCTTTGCGTTTCTCGGATTAAACGGAGCCGGAAAAAGTACGACAATCGATATCATTTGCGGCCAGCTTTCAAAGGATGGCGGCACCGTCATGATTAATGGTATAGATTTGGATCAAGATTTGGACTCGGTAAAAAAATCCCTGGGCGTGGTCTTTCAACACTCCGTACTGGACAAGGCCCTTTCTGTTCAGGACAATCTTCTGAACCGTGCTGCCCTATATGGCATCACAGGCGCTGCCTATAAGAAGCGTCTGGATGAACTTTCGGCTTTGCTGGACTTTGCAGATTTGCTGAAGCGCCCTGTGGGGAAGCTCTCCGGTGGTCAGAGAAGGCGCATTGATATAGCGCGTGCGCTGCTTCACAATCCTAAAATTCTGATTCTGGACGAGCCGACAACCGGTCTTGATCCGCAAACTCGCAGGCTTGTCTGGGATATCATTGAAAAGCTCCGCAAGAATGAAGGCATTACGGTGTTGCTGACAACGCACTACATGGAAGAGGCGGCAGAAGCTGACTATGTCATTATTCTCGACAGTGGCAAAAAAATAGCTCATGGCACACCGCTTGAACTGAAAAACAAATATACCGGCGATTATATCACGCTTTATGGTGTAACCGGTGAACAGGTGAGTACGTTGCATATGCCCTATGAAAGCCTGCGGGATGCTTATCGCATTGCTGTTCCCAATACGCAGAAGGCAACGGAACTGATTATCAGCCATCCCGATCTTTTCAGGGACTATGAAATCACAAAGGGAAACATGGATGATGTTTTCCTTGCGGCAACCGGAAAATCGTTGAAGGAGGGACATGGGGAATGACTGCATTATCCTATTTGATCAGACGGAATACGAAGCTATTTTTCAAAGATAAAGGGATGTTCTTCACCTCTATGATTACGCCTCTTATCCTGATTGTACTTTTTGTGACATTCCTCGGAAATGTGTATCGTGACGCCTTTACATCCAGTATTCCCCCAGGAATGATTGTGCCCGATTCTTTAACAGAAGGCTTCGTTGGTGGATTTCTTTTCTCCTCTTTGCTTGCTGTCTGCTGTGTCACGGTTTCCTTTTGTGCGAATCTGCTGATGGTGCAAGATAAGGTGACCGGTGCACGAAAGGATTTGACAATCGCGCCGGTAAAACCATGGGTACTTAGTCTGAGTTATTATCTCTCCACCGTTATTATAACGGCGGCTATCTGCTATATTGCACTGGGCGTTTGCTTTGCCTATCTGGCTATTGTTGGCTGGTACTTGTCTATTACAGATGTCCTGCTGACGATGCTCGATGTGGCGCTGCTTGTTCTGTTCGGCACGGCATTGTCCTCGGCGATTTGCTTCTTCCTCTCGACGCAGGGGCAGATTTCCGCTGTCAGCGCTATTATCAGTGCAACATACGGCTTTTTATGCGGTGCATATATGCCGTTATCACAGTTTTCGGAGGGGCTACGCAATGTGCTTGGTTTCTTGCCGGGGACTTATGGCACGGCGCTCTTGCACAATCACCTGATGGGGGGCGTAATGACAACGCTGGAAGAGGATTATTTCCCCAAAACTGTCGTAGAGCCTTTGCGCGACGCATTCGATATCAATTTGTATTTCTTCAGCAATCTGGTTGAACTTCCAACCATGTATCTTATATTGGGAAGTGCTGTAATGATACTCGTTGGAATTTATGCGTTGGAAAATTTTCTGGCTCAAAGAAAAAGTAAGTGATCACTACGAATGAAACATGGATAGCATCAGCATGCAGTTTTGGTGCGAGTACAAATAAGTATTAGTACCATACAAGGGAGAGAAGACATCTATGAAGAAAACAATGTATTGGATTATTTGGAGTTTAGCCTTAGTCGTTATTAATTTGGGCGCCATTCCTATTGCACTTTTTTCACTATTTGGAACGGCTGAAGGAACAAGTATTTTTTCGGTTGATTATTTAGTAGCATTTTCTATTATCCTATTAGCTAATATGGCATCTATTCAATTATTTATTGCTGCACGAAGACAGGATATGAAGGGTTTTCTGTTCGGGCTACTATTTGCCATTATCGAAGCGATTTCTTTTGTACTCTTTATGGATACTGTTGACTTCTGGATTTGCTTACTATTAGCAATGGTTGGCGTTGTTGGTGCAGCGGTTCTTCTAATTAAATCGTTCATCCGTT
>JBJEFP010000198.1:2336-9540 GCA_051874195.1 Lysinibacillus sp.
CGATGAATTTTTAGCAGCAAGCGAAACAAGAGTTGTGTTTTTAGAAGGTTTTAGTGGATGGTTTATGGTTGATTATCTTCAAAAAGTTACTTTCTACTTTAGTGATCAGCAAAGCAACTGGAAGGGATTGAGAATGGGCCCGAAACATTCCTGAAACTATTTACTAAACATTTCGAACTAATTCTTTAGTAAGAATAATAATGGGCAGTCCACTACTTATTACGATTGCCCCCGAAAAATAAGGAGAAAAGGTACATATGCAACGATTCGTCATGATTGGATTAGCTTTATTATTGATGTTAATAGGGGCTTTTATAGTTTATGTATTAGTACTATATATAGTGCTAAAAAGTCGGGACATCAAACAGACGCAACATGCTGTAAGGAGAAACTACCCTGTTTTTGGACGTATTCGATATTTCGCGGAACATCTCAGTCCAGAACTGCGGCAATATTTCTTTGAAGGTGACCATGAAGGAGAGCCGTTTTCCCGTTTGGATTTTCAGTTCATCGTCAAATCTGCAAAATATGCAAAAACCATTATAGCGTTTGGTAGTAAACGAGATTTTGAGAAGCCAGGATTTTATATTAAAAATGCCTTCTTTGCCAAGCAGCTGACGGACTTGGAGGCGGATAACACTGAAGTCATTGAGACAAGGAAATACGTGACGGATAAAGATACTTTCTTTGGACGACATGAACATCAGGAAGAGGGAACATTGAAACCTTGGAAGTATCAAGATAAAGATGCAATTGTTATCGGACGAGATACTTGTGCAATACCTTATGTATTGAAAAGTCCTGTGGGGATGAGCGGAATGAGTTATGGTGCATTAGGAGACCATGCCGTTAAAGCTTTATCCTATGGGTTGAAGGATGCGGGAGCCTATATGAATACAGGGGAAGGCGGTGTTTCTCCCCATCATTTAGAAGGCGGTGCGGATATTATCGCTCAAATTGGGCCAGCTAAATTTGGTTTCCGAAATGTAGATGGCAGTTTTTCATGGGAAGAACTTCGTAAAAAAGCAAGCATTCCTCAAATCAAAGCTTTTGAAATCAAACTTGGTCAAGGAGCTAAGATACGTGGAGGACATATTGAAGGTTCCAAAGTCACTCCAGAAATTGCGGCGATTCGAGGAGTAGAGCCTTATAAGACGATTGATTCTCCTAATCGTTTTGAGGAATTCGATGATATGGACAGTTTACTAACGTTCATTGAAAGAATTCGTACAGAGTCAGGGAAGCCGGTAGGGATTAAAATTGTTATTGGTGGGGAAGACACGTTTGAGGAATTTGCGGCTTATATGGCACAAACCAATCGTTATCCAGACTTCATTACAATTGATGGAGGGGAAGGCGGCACAGGGGCTACTTATCAAGCTATGGCGGATTCGGTAGGTCTTCCAATCAAGCCTGCTTTGATGATTGCTCAAAAGGTATTAAAACAATATGGCATTCGTGAAAAGGTAACAATCATTGCAAGTGGGAAATTGTTCTCCCCCGATAAAATTGCGATCGCTCTTGCAATGGGGGCCGATGTGGTTCAGATTGCACGTGGCCTCATGATTGCAGTTGGCTGTATTGGAGCGCAAAAATGTCATTCCAACGATTGTCCAGTAGGAGTGGCAACGACTAACCCGAAACGGCAGAAGGCTTTAGTCGTAGATGAAAAACGCTATCGTGTAACGAATTACATTACAACATTACGGGAAGAGTTGTTTATGCTATCTGCTTCTGCAGGTTTAACATCACCTCGCCAATTCAATGAAAAGCACGTGGTTTATGTAGATAGTGAATATCAGGTAAAACCATTAGCCAAAGTAGTAAAAAAGGAAAAAGTCGAAGTGTATAGTTAACTAATAACATTACAGCAAATCCTAAATGATTGCTAAGCATTCCGAGAAAATGCGTATTAGAAACAAAATGCTTAGTAAAAAGAGAACTATCTTGTATTTTTAGATAGTTCTTCAGCTTCTTCGGGAGTAATATCTGTTGTTTTATAAGAAATCACTTTCATACGATTGTCAGCATAATGATCAGGTATTCGGAAGGTAATGCGAATTAGTTTATAGGGGGGATTTATTGGTCCTTCGTACCCGACGACTCTTAATGTAACATCATAGGAGTCTTCCTGGATATTCCGCTCGATTTTCTCAATTCGTTCAGAAGTAAATAATTGATTGTCCCCATGGGCTGACATGGCATCGAGAATAGGTTGCCCTAAGTCACGTAAAAACGCTAATTCTAATATACTGGGTGGCTGATCTTGAGGTAAATATTGAATATTTGATTTTGCTTGAACTGAGTTTACCATCAAAAGACCTATTAGCGATGAGATGATAATCAATTTTTTCGTGTCATTCAACCCTCTTTGCTTTTCGTATAATTATTAGCAAGGTTAAACATTTTTATGTATGAACAAATAAAGATATTAAGTATTGATTTACTAAGCATTCCGAGAAAAACGAGTAGCAAAAAGCCGTGGCGCATTGGCCACGGTTTTTTGCCTTTTATAGGCTTGGTAAAATTACGAACCCCTTCTATTTAAAGAAAGAAACAAAACTAACACAATAATACACACCGTCCCCATCCATTGGAACAGGCCGAATGGCTCATGTAGCCAGAATACGGTTGTGAGGACGGCCAATAATGGTTCCAGGCTTCCGAACAGGCTCGTTTCTTTGGGCGATAGGGATTGCAGACTTTCGATATAAAACCAGAAGGCGATCATCGTGCCGAACAGAATGACGAAAGCCAGATAAAATAGCGCTTCACCTGTCAGCAGGGATGTGTCGATTTTCCAGGGAGGATGGATGAAGCTGAAACCCGCCCCGCCTATCACCATTGCCCAGCCGACAATGACGAGGGAGTCGAATTTCCTTAGCAAAAAGGCTCCAAACAATGTATAAAATGCCGCTGCCACCCCTGATGAAATCCCCCAAAAAATGGCTGTATTCGATACGGAAAGGGTTGAAATGGAGCCGTTCGTCAGCAGCAGGAAGCATCCGAGCAAAGCGAGTGCCACCATCAGCAGATCCACCGCGGCAAATGTCGTTTTTCTTCTAATCAATAAATAGAGCATGATAAAGACCGGTGATAAATATTGCAGTAACGTGGCGACCGCCGCATTCCCATGCTGGATGGAGGCCATGTAGGTGTACTGGACGGCGAGCATCCCGAACAGGCCGAAAATCACCAGGTGCATAGCTGTTCTTTTATTTCTCCATACTTGCCAAACTTGCGCCTTATTTTTAAAGAAGAATTGAATGCCCAATAATAAAAGGCCTGCAATCCATAATCTTGTAGAAACGAGCCATCCTGCTTCTATTGAGAACTGTTGAAACAGCTTTTGGGCCACTGTGCCGCCGATTCCCCATAAGGATGCCCCGATGATGACTAGAAGCAATCCTCTTCCTCTCGTATTCTGTGTCATATGTTCACCACCAAATGTATAAGAATAATGCTATGATAATGAATAATGGCCTGTAAGAATATCAATTTCAGCTGAAAAAATATAACAAAATTGAGGTGATGGCATGCAAATCAAGGATTTTAAAATAGACATCGAGAATCGTGAACTGACCCGGCATAAGACAGACCTTTTACCATTGGCATGCTATAAGACGACAATTCAGCACCATGTGCATGGCTATATTCCGCTTCACTGGCATGAAGAGGTGCAATTTGTTTTCGTTTTGGAAGGAACGGTGCGGTTTCAGGTGGATGAACAAGAAATGGTTGTGGAAAGGCAGGAGGGGCTGTTTATCAATTCCGGGTGCCTGCATGGTGCCAAAAATGAGCGGGGCAGCAACGGCATCTACATCTGCCTGAATATCCTGCCGTCCTTTTTACTGATGCCGGAGCTGTTCTCTGCCTATGTTGCACCGTATATACAAGCAACAAATCTTAACCATATAAAGATTGAACAGGCAAATGAATGGGGCAGGGACGCCTGCGGGCATATTTTATCCATTTATGAGCGCCTGACGAAGGCGGAAGAATTTTATGAAATACATATAGCCCAACAGATTGCGTCCCTTTGGCATTTGCTTATTGCAAATGCCGAGCCGGTAACCGCCCCCGTGAATACTCAAAAAAACAAGCGAATCAAGGATATGCTTACGTGGGTTCATCTGCATTATGAGGAGGAGGTAAGTCTGGAGGATATTGCGAGGGCAGGCCTGCTTAGTAAAAGCGAGTGCTGCCGCTATTTCAAATCCATTCTGGGGCTTTCTCCCATGCAATATGTAAATCGGTACCGCATCGAAAAAAGCCTTTCCCTTCTGCAGGATACCGAGCTGTCCATAACGGAAATCGCCTATCAAGTAGGATACAATGGGAGCAGCTATTATATCGAGCAGTTCAGGAAGAGCATGCATACAACGCCGAAAAACTATCGGATGTGCCTGAAAAAGAAGCTACAGGAATCCGCTGTTGAAAGTTGAGCAGGCCTAGTAAAGAAGGGATTTGCCTTTTGAGGAAACCGGTTTCGATTGGAACAGGAAAGCCTGTAGTATTTACGTGGATTGTCGGCGGTATTCAAGGGTATGAACAAAGGGAGTACGCAGCATGTGGTTTTTACTTGAGGAGAAAAAATTTTTCGGCAGAAAGTAGTCTAAGAGGGGATTCTCTTTTATAAGCATCGGATGCAAGGGAAGCCCGAATTTTGCAGATAGAGGTGAAGAAGGATGATACAAGAAGAACTATATGATATTACGGTAATCGGAGGAGGTCCTGTCGGTTTATTTACGGCCTTCTATGGAGGCATGCGGCAGGTGAAGGTGAAAATCATCGAGAGCCTTCCGGAGCTGGGAGGACAGCTCAGTGCCTTATATCCCGAGAAATATATTTATGATGTGGCCGGTTTTCCAAAAGTGCGGGCGCAGGATTTGATTGAAGGGCTGAAAAAACAAATGGAGCCCTTTAATCCAGCAGTCTTTCTGGAAGAAACGATCGAACAGGTGGAAAAGCAGGAGGATGGGACGTTTAAGCTGCACACCGATAAGGCGGTCCATTATACGAAAACCATTATCATTACGGCAGGAAACGGTGCATTTCGGCCGCGGAAGCTTGAATTGGAGGGGGCGCAAGTCTTTGAATCGGCGAACCTTCATTATTTCATCAAGGATATGGAGCGGTTTGCAGGAAGAAAAGTGGCCTTGCTCGGAGGAGGAGACTCGGCTGTCGACTGGGCACTTATGTTGGAGCCGATTGCGGAAAAAGTGACATTGATTCATCGCCGCGATAAATTCCGCGCACATGAACATAGCATCGAACGATTAATGGATTCCTCGGTGGATATCAAAACACCGTATGTTCCTGCAGAGCTGATAGGTGGAGAAACCATCACTCAGGTGGTTATTGAACATGCCAAGGAAGGGACGAGGCACACGATCGATGTCGATGACGTCATCGTCAATTATGGGATTGCTTCCTCTCTGGGACCGATGAAGTCATGGGGTCTAGAGATGGATAAAAACTCGATTCTGGTGAATTCAAAACAGGAAACGAATATTCCAGGTATTTATGCAGCCGGGGATGTTTGTACTTATGAAGGGAAAGTGAAACTAATTACGGTAGGTTTCGGCGAAGGACCGACAGCGGTCAATAACGCAAAAGCTTATATAGACCCAAAGGCAAGAGTCCAGCCGATGCACAGTACGTCCCTTTTTGCCCAGGATGAGAAGTGATGGAACCGGCCTGATAAGCCAAATGTCCGTCTTGGTTTACTAGGCAACTTCTCTATGAAAGAAGAAACGAAAAAAGCCAAATATAGATGAAAGTCCTCTCCATTTCTTCTATCGATTCTCGAAATGGAGGAGAATTCTTTGCGATGAAACCTCGGCGGATCTCCTTTGTTGCCGAGGTTTTTTCTATTGTAAATATATGAACAATTGCTTACACATGCGAAAGGTTATGCATTTTTTCTAAATTGGTTCATATCATTTACAGAAGGTCGGCCGTGCATGAGGAAAAGAATCAACTGGCTAAAAGAGTAGCAGGCAAAAAGCTGACCACGTCTTGAGAGGCTAAGCGTGTCTTTTATCTAAAGAGGGGGTTTTTCGATGGCTTTACATCCAGCGGCAAAGGTGATTTTGGAGCAATTGGAGGCGGCGGGAGCACCGCCGATGAGTACGTTGACACCAGAGGAAGCGAGGACAAGTATGGATATCGGCCTGCTGGCGGGCATACCGGAAGCAGTGGCGAGCGTGGAAGAACGGCGGATTCCGGGACCGGCAGGGGATATCCCGGTCCGCATCTATACACCTGAAGGACAAGGCCCTTTCCCGGCAATCATCTATTATCATGGAGGCGGTTGGGTCATCGGTAATCTGGACGTGGTGGACGTCCCTTGCCGCCTGCTTGCAAACCGGACAGGCTGTGTCGTGATTTCTGTCGACTACCGGCTTGCACCTGAACATCCATTCCCGGCGCCTGCCGAGGATGCCTATGCGGCGGTTGAATGGGTGGCGAATCACGGGGAAACCATTTTCGTGGACACATCGAAGCTCGTGGTCAGTGGTGATAGTGCAGGTGGAAATCTGGCAGCGGTTGTGTGCCTTATGGCGAAGGATAAAGGCGGTCCGGAGATTTCCTATCAAATTCTGTTCTACCCAGTGACGGAGCACAGCTACAATACAAAATCCTACCAGGACAATGCACAAGGCTATTTTTTAACAAAAGATAGCATGGAATGGTTCTGGAATCATTATTTGCAGGAGGAAGAGAACGGGGAGCACCCTTATGCCTCTCCGTTACGCGCGGAGGACGTCAGCGGATTACCTCCTGCACTCGTCATCACTGCTGAATATGATCCATTACGGGACGAGGGAGAAGCCTATGCAAAAAAATTACTGGATGCAGGTGTAGGGATTACGTTGAAACGCTATGAGGGAATGATTCATGGTTTCATATGGATGTCGGGGGCACTACCGCAAGGGGGAGAAGCAATCGAATTGGCCGCGGAGGAATTGAATGGGGTATTTTAACTTCTTCTAGCAGGCAGGAAGCTCGTTAAAGGAAGTGATAGCTCTAGTGAATGAGGGGAAGCAACTTGCTCTAAAAGTAATATAGCTGCCGTCGTTAAAATTGTATAAACAACTGTATCAGAGATGTTCACGCCATAGTCGTTGATATCGAAACGACTATGTTGCATGAGCATCTCTTTTTTGTTTATTTCAAAAAAAGCATATGGCCAGCTCAT
>JBJEFP010000199.1:0-1295 GCA_051874195.1 Lysinibacillus sp.
GTGATTGAAAATATGAAAAATGTTGGATTCGGAGAAATCCGTGTGCAGACGGATTTCAACACGCTTGCCCATGCGAATGTCGTCGGGCTCTATGGACAGAACGGATCCGGCAAGACGACGGTCGTCGATGCATTCGAGCTGCTGAAAAGACTGATTTCAAGTGGCGGGGTCACTAGGAAGCTGCCCAGCAATGAAAAGCATCATATTCATCTGGAGAACGAGCGGGCAAAGCTGACCTTTGATTTTTTGGTAAGCAACAGTTCGGGGGAATTCCTTCTCCGCTATCATGTGGAGCTGGAGCGCGGGGAGGAAAGGCTCTATCCCGCCACCGAGCAGTTGTCCTATCGTGAGAACGAGGCAGGCAAGAGGATGAAGGTGCTGGTGAGGAAGGACGGGATGCATCTGCAAATCCGTACACGCGCCTCAGAGGAACTGGATGAAAGCACCCGCATTTCCATGATGGTGACGAGCCATCTTGCTGAAAGGGAAAGCACGTCCTTCATCTTCCATAAGGAACTTCGACCGCTCTTAAAGGAACGGCTCGGTGATGTGGAGCGGGAGCTGGTCGAAAACATCGCTGTCGACTTCAATCGTGACCTGCATGTCATCAATAACGCAGAGGTCGGGCTGATTCTCACAAAATACATCATGCCGTTCAGCGTCTATTTGGACAAGTCGCACGGCATGATTCCTTATGACCTCTCGGGGCCCGCATTGCTGCCAAAATCGCTTTACAAGACATTGGAGGAGCTGGTCAAGCAGACGAATGAAGTCTTGTCGGCGATCATTCCTGGCCTGACCATCGACATCCGCGAAATCACGGAGCAGACGATGGATGACGGGAAGCCGGGCATACGCTTTGAGTTCCTGTCGAATAGGAAAGGGCGGGTGCTGCCGCTCCGTACCGAATCGGAAGGCATCCTGAAAATCATTTCAATCCTGAGCGCCCTCATTGCCGCCTATAATAAACCGAATGCCTGCATCGTGATAGACGAGCTGGATTCAGGCGTGTTTGAGTATCTGCTGGGAGAGCTGCTAAGGATTATTGACGAAACCGGGAAGGGACAGCTGTTCTTCACCTCGCACAATCTGCGTCTGCTGGAGGTGCTGCCGGCCGGTAATTTGTGGTTCACCACATCGAACGAGCAAAACCGGTACATCCAGTTGAAAGGTGTGAAGTCATTGAACAACATAAGGGACGTCTATCTCCGGGCCATCCAGCTGGGCGGCCAGGATGAAGAAATCTATAAGGAGACGAAGACATTCCATATCAAGCGGGCCTTCAGAAAGGCGGG
>JBJEFP010000199.1:1395-2704 GCA_051874195.1 Lysinibacillus sp.
TTCCCTACCGCCTCTATTATTTTTCCATCAACCTCGACCATGTATTATGGGGGGAGCAGAACGCGAAGGGCAACAGCAAGCTTGAGAAGGCAGAGCTTTTCCTAGATAACTTAGAGATGCCGCTGGATCAATTTTTATGCCAGTTCGTGCCGGGGGAAGAGACGCTGCCATGGGAGGAGAAGTGGGAAAGGTCCTGGCAGGAAATTACGAAGGACCTGAATTCCCTTCAGCGGAGCACGAATATGCCGTTCGTTCTCGATTTCATTGATTCGTTGCTATAAAGGTGGTGGCATAAGTACAACGGCATGCAGGTGGAGGAGAGGGATAGGTAAAAGATAACCTTTTGAAAATTATAAATAAAACCCATTGACATTTCCTTGTGTTGAATTTATATTAAACATATTAAAATACTAGGTATTGAAAAGCTCTATAGATGACAGTTCATCTTGCATCTGTCACCCAAGAGCTTTTTGCTCAACATTAATACCTAGTTAATCAATAAGAATATTGGAATTAGGCTCACTGGACAACTGGAGGCCTTCATGATGATGAAGGTCTCTTGTTGTCTTTTTTGTTTGGGAAAACCGGCAAACGGAAGGTATCCCCCAATGGCAAATGGATGAAGTCTATCCACAAATAAGAGGAGGTATTGGATGAGCGTACAAATTCAAGTGGCTGAAAAGAGCTTTCAGGTTGAGCAGAGGAAAAAGCTCGTGCTGGATCAAATTGATTTGACGATTCAGGAGGGGGACTTCCTGACCGTGATCGGGCCGAGTGGCTGCGGGAAGAGTACTTTATTGAAGATTGTAGCGGGGCTTGATACGGATTACAGCGGGTCGGTCCATGTAAACGACAGAAAAATTGTAAAGCCGGGAATTGCCCAGGGATTCATCTTTCAGGAGCACCGGCTGTTCCCTTGGATGACTGTCGAGCAGAACATAGCGGGAGAACTGAGCCTGAAAAACCCGGAGGTACGGCGCAAGGTGGATGAGATGCTGGAAATCGTACGGCTGAAAGGCTATGAAAAGGCCTATCCAAACGAAATATCGGGCGGCATGTCACAGCGGGTCGCCATCGCCAGGGCTCTCATCCGCAACCCCGAAATCCTATTGCTGGATGAACCGTTCGGGGCGCTGGACGCCTTCACAAGGCAGCATCTGCAGGACGTGCTCGTCGATATTTGGCAACGCAAGAAAATCACGATGATTCTCGTTACACATGACATAGATGAAGCGATCTACCTGGGGACGGACATCGCCATTCTGCGGGCCAATCCGGGCGAGCTGCAGAAGCTCGTCCCTGTCGAGCT
>JBJEFP010000199.1:2804-9531 GCA_051874195.1 Lysinibacillus sp.
TCGCCATTCTGCGGGCCAATCCGGGCGAGCTGCAGAAGCTCGTCCCTGTCGAGCTCGGTTATCCCCGGGCAAGGACGGGGCCGTCATACCAATCGATCAGACAGAAGGTGCTTCAGGAGTTTGAGAAGACAGATGCTGAAAAATTCAAGGATGGAGAAGGAATTTAAGGGAGGAATTATATATGAGGAAAATCTGGTTTTTACTTGCCGCTGTGGCAGTGGTGCTGGCGGCTTGTGGAAATGGCAGCGCCGAGGAGACGAAGAAGGTGAATCTCGGCATCCAGCAGGCATTATCCCCTTTATGGGTGGCGAAGGAAAAAGGGTGGCTGGAGGAAGCATTCGAGGAGATTGGCGTCGAGGTGGCATGGACGGAATTCCAAAGCGGTCCTCCGCAGTTTGAAGGCATTGCAGCTGGAAAGCTCGATATTACAGAGGTGGGCAATACACCGCCTATTTCCGGGCAGGCTGCGGGAATCGATTTCAAGGAAGTGGCTCTCCTATCGAAAGGGTTGAGCTCCAATGCCATTTTGGTTCCTGCAGATAGCGGCATCCAAAGTGTTGCCGATCTGGTCGGAAAGAAAGTGGGGGTTGCGAAAGGAAGCAGTGCGTTCGGGTTGCTTTATTTTGCGCTGGAAAACGAGGGAATTGACCCGTCGAGCGTCGAAATCATCCAGCTGCAGCCGGATGAGGCGCAACCCGCGTTTGAAAACGGCACGCTTGATGCATGGGCGACATGGGAGCCGTTCATCTCTCATCAAACAGTCGGCCGGGGAGCAAGAGTCCTTGTCGATGGCGAGGATGTGAAAGCGCCGAGTCCGATGCTGACGATTGCCCGGACGAAACTGGTGGAAGACAATCCCCAATTCATCGAAACATATTTGGAAGTGTATGTGAAGGCGAGCAAGTGGGTGCAGGAAAACCCGGAGGACGCGGTGCAATTTTTCGCCGACTTGAAATCGCTTGACCCCGAGGTAGTTGAAAGCGTGCTGGCCAATACACCGTATGAGCCACATGTCATTTCTGAGGAGTATGTAGCCGAACAGCAGCGTTCAGCAGATCTGCTCCACGAATTGAAAGTTATTAATAAGAAGATCGACACGGCGGACGTCGTGGAAAATAAATTCATCAAAGCAATTTTGGAGGGGGCTGAGTAGATGAGTCGAGCAGAAGTAATTGCTCCACCTGTTGCAAAGGAAAAGAAGGCACGAAAAACGCCTGCCTGGCTGAAGGGGATTGCCCTGCCGCTAGTCATCGCTGTCATCTGGCAGGCCATTTCAACAGCCGGACTTGTAGCCTCAAACGTCCTGCCTGGGCCGATCCAGATTGTCCAGACCTTTATCAATCTCGTGGTGGGGGGAGAGCTGTTCGGCCATTTGCAGATTAGCATTCTGCGGGCGGTTGCCGGATTTCTGCTCGGTGCAGGTATCGCCTTGGCCTTCGGGTTTTTGGTCGGGTTTTCCAAGCGTTCGGAGTCCTATGTCGACCCGACGATGCAGATGCTCCGTACGATTCCGAGCCTGGCGGTGACACCGTTGTTCATTCTATGGTTCGGTTTCGATGAATTGTCGAAGATTTTGCTGATCGCCTTTGCATCCTTCTTCCCTGTATATGTGAACACATATAACGGCATTCGTTCTGTCGATGCGAAGCTGTTTGAGGTGGCGCAGGTGCTGGAATTCAGCAAATGGCAGCAGCTGACGAAGCTGATTCTGCCTGCCGCACTCAGTCATATCCTGGTCGGCATTCGCCTGTCAATCGGTACCGCCTGGCTGAGCCTGGTCGTCGCCGAAATGATGGGTTCGAGCGCTGGCGTCGGCTATATGATCATGGATGCCAGACAGTTTTCCCAGACGGATAAGGTATTTGTCGGCATCATCATTTTCGGGATTGTCGGAAAATTGACGGATTCACTTGTAAGGGCTTTGGAAAAACGCCTATTGAGATGGCGGAGCAGCTTTGAAGGCATTGAATAAAATTGGACAATAAAAAGGAGAGACGGAGAATGGATATTTTATGGTTCATACCGACACATGGGGACGGAAAATATTTGGCGACAAGCAAGGGGGCCCGCGAAACGAACTTTGCTTATGTGAAGCAGATTGCACAGGCGGTGGATGAGCTCGGCTATGAGGGCGTGCTCATTCCGACGGGGAAGGCTTGCAATGATCCATGGGTGACGGCATCGGCACTTGCTGCGGTAACGCAGAAGCTGAAGTTTCTGATTGCGGTTCGTCCAGGCATCATGACACCGACCGTAGCGGCACGCATGACCGCGACCTTGGACCAGATTTCGAACGGCCGCCTGCTGATCAATGTCGTAGCGGGAGGAGACCCTGTTGAGCTGGCGGGTGATGGTGTCTTTTCATCCCATAGCGAACGCTACGAGGTGACGGATGAGTTCCTCGACATTTGGCGTAGCCTGCTCAGTGGGGAAAATGTTGAGTATGAAGGGAAGCATCTGCATGTCAAGGGAGGAGAAATCCTCTTCCCAGGTGTGCAAAAGCCGCATCCACCGATCTACTTCGGCGGCTCATCCGATGCGGGGATTGCAGTATCCGCCAAGCATTCGGACGTATATTTAACATGGGGAGAACCACCACAGCAGGTGAAGGAAAAGGTCGAAAGGGTACGGGCCGAGGCGGCTAAGCAGGGACGAGAGGTAGAATTCGGACTGCGCATCCACGTCATCGTGCGGGAGACGAACGAGGAAGCGTGGCATGCCGCCAATGAATTGATCAAATATGTGGATGATGAGGCCATCCAGAAGGCGCAGGAGGTATTCAGCCGCTATGACTCCGTAGGCCAAAAGAACATGTCCGTGCTGCACAAGGGCGATAAAAGCAAACTTGAAATCAGCCCGAATCTATGGGCCGGCGTTGGACTTGTACGCGGAGGATGCGGTACGGCGCTCGTAGGAGACCCGGAGACGGTAGCCGCACGCATCCGAGAATACCAGGAAATCGGCATTGATAAATTCATCTTATCCGGATACCCGCATCTGGAGGAGGCCTATCAATTTGCAGAGCTGGTGTTCCCTCTTCTTGACTATAAGCAGGACCGACAGGCGAGCGGGGCTCCAAAAGGAGAATTAGTCGGCTATCAGTATGCACCAGATCAATTGACGAAAATCTAACGATGCAGCTCTTATCGGGCCGCCCTTCCTATATGGAAAGGCGGTCTTAAGATTGTCCCTTGAAAAGCTACTAACTGGTTTATAGAAGGGGTCCTGCTGGGTATCAACATGTATAAACTCTTCCTAAGAAACGAATATTGAAGGAAGAACATGCGCTCGGGAGGTTGGTCGAAAGATGGAGAAAACGAATCATTCACTTAATTTTTGGTCGGGGATTTTATTCGGTCTGGGCATGATTGCATTCATTGATGAGACGGTGTTCCATCAACTGCTGCACTGGCATCATTTCTATGATAAATCAACGACAGACGTCGGGCTCGTGTCGGACGGCCTATTCCATGCCTTCAGCTGGTTTGCTACAGTGATCGCTCTGTTTATGGTCGCTCATCTACGAAAACAGCATGCGTGGAATAAAAAACGATGGATCGGAGCCGCCTTGTTCGGAGCCGGCGTATTCCAGCTCTATGACGGAATCATTCAGCATAAGTTATTCAGGCTCCATCAAATCCGCTATGGTGTCGATATCTTCTATTATGATCTGGTATGGAATATCGGCGCTGTACTGTTCATCATTATTGGATTGCTGATTTTGAGAAGAAAGCGGGTGAACGCGGCTTGATGGGAGATTGGGTTAGCATCCTCCTTGTGTTCCTTGTGATTGTCACCCCCTATGTGATGGCGGCAGAGGCGAAGGGGAAATGGCCGATTAAAAGAGGTCTTTATTGGGCCATCGGGGCCGCGTGCATCGCATTTTCCATCACAGGCTCCCTGGCACATGAGGCGCATCATCACTTCGTTGCACATATGATGGTGCATCTGCTGCTCGGCATGGCAGCCCCCTTGTTCTTTGTGCTGGCAAAGCCGCTAACGCTACTCCTGCGTATAATGCCCGTGAAGACAGCCCGCGGCATGATGAGGCTGTCGAAGACGCGCTATGCACGCCTTGTCAGCCATCCCATTACAGCGGCCTTGCTGAACGCCGGTGGATTATGGCTGCTTTATACGACGGACTTATATATGATGATGCACATGTCCATGGCGGTCCATTATCTTGTGCACCTGCATATTTTCCTTGCAGGCTATTTGTTCACCCATGCGCTGCTCTCCGTGGATTTCAATCCACACCGGGCTTCCTGGATGATGCGGTCGGTCGTCCTCGTCCTCTCCATTGCCGCCCATAATATCCTGGCAAAATGGCTGTATGCCAACCCGCCCCACATGGCGACTGCCTGGCAGGCCGAGACGGGTGCCCAATGGATGTACTATGGAGGAGGGGTCGTTGAACTGCTCATCATCATACTGCTATGCCATGAATGGTATAGGGCTATGCAGAAGGGTGCCGGAAAGAAGATAGAGGCGAGCGTATAGCTTTCTTAGGCTGCAAGAAATAAGGCGGGGGCACCTGAAAAGTCTCTTGAGATGTCTCCACTGTGAACACAGCAGGGACAATGCTGTTTTAGTGTATAGGTACTGTGAAAAAACAAAGATGCCCAGAAAGCTTCCGCTCTCTGGGCATCTTCTTCTATTTTCCATTGCTCTTCATACGCCGATTTCTAAAGAAGCTGTAACAAAAGGAAGATTTTCCTTTGTCAGCTCAGTTTAAAGAGGCCTACCTGTTTATTTAACAACTCCGCGCGCTCTGCAAGAAGGGAAGCGCTATGGGTGATTTCGTCCATGGAATGGTCGGCCTGTTCGACAGTGGCTACTGTCTCCTCGATGCCTGCAGCCGATTGCTCCGAAATAGATGCAATTTCATCGATTGCCGTGTTGATTTCAGTGGAGTTCTGGACAATTCTGCCGAGTTTCTCGGACATGCTGTTTACGTCCTGTACCATGAAATGCAGGGCATCTGAAATACGGGCGAATGTTTCATTCGTTTCTGTAATCTGTTCTGTTCCTTTTTCCACTTCTACATAGCCGTTTTCCAGTGAAGTGGTGACGATCACCGTCTCCTGTTGGATTTGCTCCACAATGGAGGAAATATCGATGACGGATAAGGATACCTGTTCGGCGAGCTTTCTCACTTCATTGGCCACTACTGCAAAACCTTTCCCATGGTCACCGGCACGGGCCGCTTCGATTGCGGCATTCAGGGCCAGTAGGTTCGTCTGGTCTGCGATGTCGTGAATGACATTGACGAGCTTCGAAATCTGCTGAGTATTATGGCTAAGCCCTTCTACTTTTATCACGGCCGCCTTTACAATCTGGTCGACTGAATTCATCTGGGCCGTCGAACGGTTCATTAAATCACGGCCGCTCTCTGTCAGGGCCAGGACAGTGGAGGAATGGTCCTTCATATCGTCGCTTGCTATATGGACATCTGCAATCTGTTCCCGGAAATCACTCATTACACCGGCGATTTTGCTGGCGCTCGCTGCCTGGACTTCTGTACCCTGGGCGATTTCCGCCATTGCCTTCGCTACATGTTCCGTCCCTTCCGATACTTCATGTGCAGAGTAGGTCAATTGTTCGCTACTTGCAGCCACATCGCTTGCGACCGTCTGGATATCGCTGATCATGATGTTCAGCTTGGCTTTCATTGTATTCGCCTGTTCCGTTAGTTTTCCAATTTCATCCTTTGTTGTGACGGGCAGGTGAGGGTGGCTGACGTCCCCGTCTACTATTTGAGACATGAAGCCCGTCAGCTTCTGAATAGGTCGAGAAATCCTACCAGCCACTAGGAAGGCGATGGCAATCGCCATCAGAATAAGAATGACCCCGACAATGATGCTGAGCCAAAAGCTTTGTTCACTGGATTTGAGAAGATTTTGGCCCTTGGAGGTGATGGTGCTACGCTTCTCATGCGCCATTCCTTCATAGTTTTTCATGATGTCCTGTCCGGATTGCTCTAGGACAAGAAGGTTTGCGTAAGCGGTTTCGTGATCTCCTGCATCATAGACCTGGAACACGTCTTCCTCGATGAGGGCGCGCCATTCCACAGCTTGGTCGTAGGACTTCTGGAAATTGGAAGCTTCAGGTGTAGATAATATAAAATCGGCATTTTCTGATGCTGTTTCTACATAGGTATCGAACGTGTCTTTATAGCTTGGATTTCCTGTCAATAAGTAGCCTCGTGCTGCAGCCAATCTGGCATGGATTGTCGTTGCCAGCTCGTAGTCGGCGATAAGAATAGGAAGCTCTTCACTAATCATGCCGTCGATTTCACGTCTGTCATTTACCTGCGAAATGGCTGTGAAACCAATATACAAAATCATTACAGAAATAAGGATACCGAAACTAGCAAGAATGCGGGTACGAATAGAAGTGAACATGCCAATCGTCCTTTCTGAAATGCAATATTTACCTATATTTTACATCTCGTTGATCAAAAAAGATATAAGCGAGAAGGTAAACAGTAGTATAGGTAGAGAGGAAAAATGGCAGCCGGGGACTATGTGTATAAATATCCTGCGATAACTTTTTGAAAGAATTCGAGCCTATTTTACCTGATAAAAGTGAGTAATATATAAAAAGGCGGAAGGATGCTGAAAAAGTACCTTCATCCTCTGATAATCCATATGCATCAGGCATGCAGGGGAGTCATATCGCATATGGTAGTCGCAGAGGGGGAAGATTATGCAAATTCATGTAGTAC
>JBJEFP010000200.1:0-9514 GCA_051874195.1 Lysinibacillus sp.
GAATATGGACATTTTTTACAATATGGCAAAGGAGGTTTTGTTATGCTTGTCGCAATCAATGAGCAAGGCGAATACCTGGCATTGACCGCAAGCCTGACGGAAGCAGCCTTACAGCAATTGCGTAATATGAATGTCTATTGCCCCCATTGTAAAGAACGAATGATTCTAAAGGCGGGCGCCATCAAAATTCCTCATTTTGCCCATTTGGCCAATACGTCGTGTGACTCACTGTTTGCAGAAGGAGAATCCTATCTGCACCTCTTGGGAAAGCGGCAGCTGTTCGAGCGGTTGCAGCAGTTGGAGGAGGACGTGCAGCTGGAATGCTATCTGCCCCATCTGCAGCAGCGTCCCGATCTGCTGGTGACAAAAAAACGGCCATACGCGCTTGAGTTCCAATGCAGCCGGATTCCGCCCGATTTGTTCCACCAGCGTACAGAAGGCTACCAACGGGCGGGAATCATCCCTGTCTGGCTATTGAAGACACCGCCCTCCTTCCTGCAGAAGGAAAGCATCCTCCAAGCTTCGTTCAGCCTTTTCCACCAGCAATTCATGCAAAAGGATTATTTGATCACCTATGCTCCTGAGACACAGCAATTCCATTACTTTTGCCATTTCATCTATCTCCAGGGAAATATGTTTCTAGCCCGAATCATCAGTCTGCCCCTAGTAGCTCAGGTTTTTCCGTTTTATGAACCAAAAAGGATGACACAAGAAGGACTTATAGAAATGCTTTCCGAATATACTAGGTATCGTCTGAAGTTTCTGCGAAGCCGTCTCTTTTACAGTCAAAAGGGTGTGAACGATTTATTTCTCCGGGCGGTATATGAGCTTCGCCTGCCTCGGGAGAAGCTTCCGCCATTCATCGGTGTGCCGGTCCCTCATGCAAAGGACATGCAGGTATTTTCGGCAGAATGGCAGTTGCTGCTGTTCTATTTTATGTACTGTCACGGTTTGACCCCGGATGGGATGAGGAAGAGTACAATAGATTATTTCCTATCATGGGTCAGCCTTCCGAAGTCGCGGGAAGCCCTTCTTGCGGTGGAGGAGTACGTGCGGATTTTGCAGGTGCTTTCCATCAAGGAAGTGAAGACGCCATGTCCAAACGAGCAATTAATTGATGCAATCTGTAACGAATTAATTGCAATCAATTGAAAAGATTGAGAAAATGGAATGGAATTTCGAAAATCGAAATATATTACTGGAGGAAAGATGAGATGGCAAAAGAAGTATTATTGCGAGACCAAATCCCCGAAGAATTGACATGGGATCTGACACCGATTTTTGCATCGGATGAAGAGTGGGAAAAGGAATTTAAGGAAATTGAAGCGCTGGAGAAAAAGGCAAAGGATTATGAGGGAAAGGCGACGGAGAGCGCACAAAGCCTGTATGAAGCACTCCAGTTCAGCGACCAGCTGAACGAGCGTTTCAGCAAGCTGTATGTATATAGCCACTTGAAGCATGACCAGGATACGACGAATGGTAAATACCAGGCGATGGACAGCCGTGTACGCTCTTTAGGAGCGAAGCTGGGTGCAGCATGGTCGTTTTTGACACCGGAAATTTTAACGCTGGATGAAGAGACAATCAATCAATATGTCGCAAGCTATGAACCGCTGCAGCTTTATGGGCAGATGCTGAAGGAGCTGAACATGGGCCGTCCGCATATCCTTTCCGCAATGGAAGAGCAGCTGCTTGCCCAGATGTCGGAGGTGACGGGTGTTTCCAGCGAGACATTCAGCAAGCTGAATAATGCGGATTTGGAATTCCCTAAAATCAAAAATGAAGAGGGGGAGGAAGTGCGTGTTACACACGGCTCCTACATTTCGTTTTTGGAAAGCGGCGACCGCGATGTGCGGAGAGCGGCATTCAAGGCGGTGTATGAAACGTATGGTAAATTCCGCAATACGTTTGCATCGACGCTCGCAGGGAACGTCAAGTCGCAAAATGTCAGAGCGCGCATCCGTAAATATGATTCGGCACGCCATGCTGCCATGAGCAACAACTTCATTCCTGAAAAAGTGTATGACCAGCTGATTTCCACAATTCATGAGTACCTTCCATTGCTTCATCGTTATGTCGCACTGCGCAAGGCGGTCCTGGGGCTGGATGAATTGCACATGTACGATTTATTCACGCCGCTTGTGAAGGAAACGAAGATGGACATGCCTTATGAAAAGGCGAAGGAACTGATGGTAGAAAGCTTTGCACCGCTTGGGGAGGAGTACCAGGATAGCGTCAGAAAAGGCCTGGACAGCCGCTGGGTGGATGTCATGGAGAACAAAGGAAAGCGCAGCGGAGCCTATTCCTCCGGTACATATGGCACGAATCCATATGTATTGATGAACTGGCAGAATAATGTCGATAACCTGTTCACGCTGGCCCATGAATTCGGACATAGCATGCACAGCTATTATACGCGTGCAAACCAGCCGTATCCGTATGCAAGCTATTCCATCTTCGTAGCGGAAGTGGCTTCGACGTGTAATGAAGAGCTGCTGTTCGATTATCTGCTGAAAACGCTGGACGACCCACAGCAGAAAATCTATCTATTGAACCACTGGCTGGACAGCTTCCGTGGCACTGTGTTCCGCCAGACGATGTTTGCCGAATTCGAGCATATGATTCATGAAATGGATGCAAATGGCGAGGCATTGACGGCAGACAGGCTGACGGAAGTATACTACGACCTGAATGTGAAATATTTCGGGGACGCCATGACGGTGGATGAAGAAATCGGGCTGGAATGGGCACGAATCCCTCACTTCTACTACAACTATTATGTCTATCAATATGCGACAGGGCAAAGTGCGGCGACGGCATTGAGCAGAAAGATTCTGGAGGAGGGCGAGCCTGCAGTGGAACGCTATATCAACAACTTCCTGAAGGCCGGATGCTCCGACTTCCCGATTGACGTATTGAAGGCGGCGGGCGTCGACATGGAATCACCTGAACCGATTGCCCAAGCTTGTAAAGTATTCGAAGAGAAATTAAATGAGCTTGAAAAGCTGTTGCTGAATAAATAGGGGAACACCAGCAGCCTCCTTTATAAGGAAGGGAAGGCTATGGAAAACCGAAAAAGGATGCCATCCGTTTTTACAGATGGCATCCTTTTTACGTTCTGAAATGTTCTACTAAAGGGGGCGCACACGAAAAATCCGCGGGGATGAAGAAATCCCCGCGGATTGAAGCTTACCTTTGCCTATGCGAATTTTATTACCGTGAAGCCGCTGAGGGCGGTCTTCACGTTCCCAAGCAAATAAAATTTACATATCCCAAATAAAGATGAGCAGCGTCCCTATCACTGTGATGAGTACGAGCACAAATCCAAAGACGATGTTCGAGTAGATGGACCACTTGTCTTTTGTTTCACCAGCATGCATGAATATCGCAAACTGAAGGCCGGCTTGCAGGAATGCTGTAACTAAAAGGACAATCATTCCCGTCTGCATGGACATGTCCATGAAGTAAACAAGCAGTGCCACTACTGTTAATACAAGTGAGAAGACAAATCCCATTACTTGACCTAAAGGAAAGTATTTCGCCATATTACATCATTCCTTTCAAGTAAATGAAACTGAAGATGAAGATCCATACAACGTCCAGGAAGTGCCAGTATAGCGAGAAGATGAAAGACTTATTCGCTGTTACTGGATTCAAGCCGCGTTTGGCAATCTGGATCATGATGAATAGTCCCCAGAAGAGACCTACCGTTACGTGCAGACCGTGCGTGCCTAACGTTGTTAATAAGATCGATGTGAAGGCACTTACTGTAATACCTGCACCTATATGCACGTAGTGTACGAATTCATAAATCTCAACACCAAGGAAAGCTAAACCTAATGCCAGTGTGATCCCCATGAATGTCAGTGTCGCTTTTTTACTGCCAAGGCGCATTGCATGGATAGCAAGACCGATTGTAAAACTACTTGTTAATAGTATGAACGTTTCGGCAAGCACCGGCGTGATTTCAAAAATCTCTCCACCAGCCGGACCGCTGCCTGTACGATCTACTAATGTAAAGTAAGCAGCGAATAATGTCCCAAACAGCATGATCTCTGCACCAAGGAATACCCAGAAACCAAAAATCTTCAGGTCGTTTTCCTCTGTACTATACTCTAGTGGTACTGAGTGGTCTACTTTAGCCATTATTTCG
The DNA here is from genome assembly GCA_051874195.1 of Lysinibacillus sp. Lineage (GTDB taxonomy): Bacteria > Bacillota > Bacilli > Bacillales_A > Planococcaceae > Lysinibacillus_B. The sequence goes on from JBJEFP010000200.1 coordinate 4,154, forward strand.
CACCTCGCTTTTCATATTGTTTTTCTGTTGCTTTCACTTCTTCTTCAGGAATGTAGTAGCCTTCATCCTTTTCGAATGAACGATATGCCATACATGCAAGGACGACGATCAAGCCAATGATTGTCGGAATCCACATGCTGAAGATCATGGAGAATCCTAATAGGAAGAAACCGCAACTCATGATAAATGGTAAACCTGAATTGTTCGGCATGTGAATTTTCTTGATGTCGCCTTTGAAAATTTTCGTGCCGTTGTGTTTCATATCCCAGAATGCTTCAGAAGTGCTGTCTGATACATCTGGTGTGATTGCAAAGTTATACGCTGGAATTGGTGTATGTGTTGCCCATTCTAAACCACGTGCATTCCATGGGTCTGAACCGATGTTGCGTGGTGAGTTTTTGAAGCTGTACCAAATGTTCCAAACCAACATGATGAACGATACAGCCATGAGACCTGCACCAATGAATGACACCATGTTTAATGTAGAGAAACCAGTTGACTCAGAGTAAGTGTACATACGACGAGCCTGGCCGTCTAAACCAGTGATGTACATTGGCATGAACGCAAGCAAGAAACCAGTCGACATGACCCAAACAGTTGCTTTACCGATTTTTTCATTCAGCATGAAGCCAAACATTTTTGGCCAGTAGAATGTGAAACCAGCTAACATCGCGTAAACAACACCAGGGATGATTACGTTATGGAAGTGGGCGACTAAGAACATTGTGTTGTGGTATTGGTAGTCCGCTGCTGACATCGCAAGCATAACCCCTGTTACACCACCAAGTGTGAATAATGGGATGAAGTGAACTGCATACAACATTGGTGTTGTAAATTCAATTTTCCCTTTATATAACGTGAACAGCCAGTTGAAAATCTTGACCCCGGTCGGAATGGCAATGGCCATTGTTGTAATGGAGAAGATTGAGTTTGTGAAGGCACCTTGACCCATCGTGAAGAAATGGTGCGTCCAAACTGTAAATGCAAATAAAGAAATAATGATCATCGACCATACCATTGAGTTGTAGCCATATAGGTTACGACGTGCAAATGTCGAGATGATTTCAGAGAAGATACCGAATGCCGGTAAAATCAGGATATATACTTCAGGGTGACCCCAGACCCAGAATAGGTTGGCCCACAGCATATCCATACCACCGTCGCCGATTGCGAAGAATTTCGTATCAAATAGGCGGTCCATCGTACCCATTGCCAACGTTACAGTAAGAACTGGGAAGGCGAATACGACGATTAAGTTTGCAATTAATGCTGACCAAGTGAACATTGGCATTTTGAACAATGTCATACCTGGTGCGCGCATTTTCATGATTGTCGTGATGAAGTTGATACCTGTCATCAACGTACCGATCCCTGCAATCTGGATCGCAATCATGTAGTAGTTTGTACCAACAGATTTACTGAACTCATTGTCCGCTAACGGGAAGTATGAAGTCCAGCCTGCGTCAGGAGATCCCCCGACAACGAACGAAAGGTTGAATAGCATGGCTCCCATGAAGAATAGCCAGAAGCTCAAGTTGTTCAAACGCGGGAACGCAACGTCACGTGCCCCGATTTGTAAAGGTACTAAATAGTTAAAGAAGAATGTAATGAAAGGCATCGCCATGAACAGGATCATGACTACCCCGTGCGTCGTGAAGACTTCATTATAGTGCTGTGCATCTAAAAACGTATTTTCCGGCATGGATAGCTGGTAACGAAGCATAATTGCATCGACACCGCCGCGGAATAACATCAAGAGGGCGACCAGCAAGTACATGATACCGATTTTCTTGTGATCGACCGTTGTAATCCACTCACGCCATAAATAGCCCCATAGCTTGAAGTATGTGATGACGGCAACCAATGCAACCGATACAAGCACAATCGATACCATCGCGACATAAATCAGAAAGCTTGGATGTGGTATCATAAAGCGCTCAAAAAATTCCATACTGTTGTAACTCCTTTCAGACTTATACTGTCTTTGTGTTTACATCATTAATGAGAAGAGTGTTCTCCTTGTTCTTCGGGATTTACATCTTTGCCTTGTTCTGCTTCTTCTGCATCCGAGCTGCCGTGATTATGCTCCGGTGCTGGTGAGAACTCCAGATGTGTACCTGTGTAAGTTGAACGACCTAGGTGACCAGGCTCAAGTAACTCATCGAACTTTTCTTCTGTAAGTGGTTCGGCCGTATCGTGTACTTCCTCCACCCACTCGTCAAATTCTGCTTGTGATAGTGCTGTTACATCAAAAGTTTGTTCTGCTGTCCCTGCACCGGCAAAGTTGGCGTTACGTCCCCAGAATTCGCCTTCGCTATCCGCAGCCAGGTGAAGCGTCGTCACCATGTCCGCCATGGCATATTTTTGACCGCCCAGCTGTGGAATCCAGAAGCTTGTAATTGGTCCGAAAGAGTATAGCTTGAACTCGACATTGCGGTTTGCTGGAATGTATAGATAGTTGACTGTTTCAATTCCTTGTTCAGGATAGCTGAAGTGCCATTTCCAATCTGAAGAAGCTGCATAGATGACTAACGGTTCCTCTTCTGCATATTCTTCCGGGGCACTCTCTACTAGGTAGTTACTCTCTACTGATTGAAAAGCTAAGAAAATAACAATCAGAATGGGAATCCCAATACAAATTGTTTCTACTAACCAATGACCATGAATATGTGGCGGTTCGTAGTCTGGGCTTTGTTTTGAAGCACGATATTTAAATAGCATAAATATCAACAACGCAAATACAACTAAGACAATTGCGCTCATGATATAAATGAGCATCATCGTGTCATTTGCTTGTACTTCTGCTTGAGGACCTTTCGGGTCGAGCACCAATAATGGATCGCATCCACCAAGAAGCAATGTGCCAAAGACTATAGATGCTAGTAAAGTCCCTTTCAAATTCACTTTCATAGTTGGACTCCTTTCAATTCAATTACGTAAAGCTGATAAAATTGCATACTTACCCATTAGGAGATTCTGTAAAGGAATATTCGACCGATAAATGCCATTAGACACCCCCATACTTATCTTTTTAGACTTTCCCATCGGAACTGATCGCTCCTATTAACACTATGGCAATAGTGTTAATAATCTAGAAGGGCATGCCGAAAAACTTGCACCCTACCATTCGTTAAGAGATTGACGCTTTGCCATATGTTGAAGACCGATTCCTGTTATTCCTCTGCTGTTGCTTCCGAGACAGGACGACATGTTGAATGAACATCGAAAAAATTCGACAGGACGCAGGCTATACGGCTACCGATAGCTACGATGATAAAAGCCAAGAAAATAGGTGTATGCAAAATTTGTAAGCGGGAGTGAAGGGTTAATAAGAAATCATGCTTGCCGGATTCAATTTGATGATGGCATCTAGTCTGCTTTAAAGAACGTTTGAACCTATTGTGGGCAGCATAATTTACTAGTTAACATTCTTCTAATCTCTTGCTTCAAGTAAATTGTAGTGAAATGCAAAAACGAAGTCAAAAAAATGATATACATTTAGAGGGGGGTGAAACTATAGAAGGGTGGGTAACTGAAATGGTGGTTATTCGTGAAGTAGATAAAGGGAGGGAAAATGCCCATTTATTGTGTTTTTTCGAGCTTGAAATTGGGAAATAAATTATGACGTTTTTATGGCACAACTTAATTGTCGTAATAGTGTGACAATTAATGAGTCTTTTGTAACCTGCCTGTTTATTGGTGTTTTTACATAAAAGCCCATAGATTGGGTGGAGAGGTTAGGGCTATTATTCTGGATTGGTAGGGGGTGAGGGGGGCGGAAGAAGGAATAAACAGCAAAAAGAGGCGAGATATTTTATGAAATAAAGGTAATTATAGTAATTTTATATGTTGGGGAAAAGGGTTTTCCAAAGCACGCGCAGAGGAGTGACAGTTTTCGGTTCCCCTTCTGTAGGGGCGTATAGATGAAGCTTTGTTATCAAAGCCTTTCTTGTTTTAAAGCTTGCTTTATATATAATAAATCCCCCGAATTTTGCTTGATAAACCTCTCCTGCAGAATATCCTGGGAAAAGGTGAGGTCATTTCCTATCCTTCCATAGGAGGCTATTTATATAGATGAAAGAAGTCGCCTTTCGTCCACATTCATGTGAGATGGAAGGCGACTTCTTTTGAATGGAATCAACCCCTGGATATTCATCTGTATGTAATGTGGAGATTGATTTAGGTGAGAATTTTCATACACACGATTGGTTGGGCGTAATTGGATGTCAGCTGAGGAGTGGCCTGAAATATGCTGCATGGATCTGGCAACGTCGATATCCGTACCTTCCATACATAAAGATTCTTGCTGATGGAAGCTTCGCTTTGGGAGGGAGGGGGAGGTTTCTACCGGCAGTCCTCCCAGCTAGAATCTCTCCTTCTTTCATAGGTGCCGGGCTCTGCTGATGGTGCCTTCTGTGAACACAAAAGCCAGCTGAAAAGATTAGCATAATCTCTTTTTTGAAAATAAAAGGTTTATTTTTCAGAAGTGTTGGACAAATTTGGACGTAAAGCAACAAATTTCTACAAAAAGGAGGGCACTATGATGAAAAGAACCATTTGTTTCATCTTTGCTTTTGTTGTATGTTCGCTTACCCCAACAGCTTATGCTACATCGGATACTGGGGGAGACTATGGATATGGAGAGGATATCTACTTTTCGGATGCTTTAGACGCAACGATTCCAATATCTTTCCAGCTGGATATGTTATCGGAGCCTGAAATGTATACAGTCGAGGAGGGGGACAACCTCTACCGCATTGCATTGGCACATAATGTTTCGCTTGCATCACTTGTGAATTGGAATGACCTAGGGGATTACTTGATCTATCCCGGTGATGAATTGAAGGTGAGCGGTGAAGAAGGAGAAGTGGCAGATGTGAAAAATGAATTTGTCGCGGCGCCAACCATTCCGGTCTCCCAGCCGATTGTACAGGCTAAAGAGAAGGCGGAGGCACCTGCCTCAAAGGAAGTCGTTAAGGAAATGACGGTCACGGCAACTGCTTATACCGCTTATTGTGAAGGCTGTTCCGGAACAACCGCTTATGGTATTGACTTACGGGCCAATCCGGACCGGAAAGTCATCGCTGTCGATCCGCGCGTCATCCCGCTCGGAACAAAAGTGTGGGTAGAAGGCTACGGCGAGGCGATTGCCGGTGATACAGGGGGGGCCATCAAAGGCAATAAAATTGATGTATTCATCCCATCCCATGAAAACGCCCTTGCCTGGGGTGTCAAGACCGTCAAGCTCAGAGTGCTGAATTAAGGCGGCTCCATCCTGCCGGTTGTCGGACGGACCATCTGAACCACGGCTCGCTGGAGGAGCTGCTTCTTTCCGGCCTATACATGAAAACAATCGGCACA
>JBJEFP010000201.1:0-9463 GCA_051874195.1 Lysinibacillus sp.
ATATTCTACCGGAGCTTGCTGAAATGTGTGATGAGCTTGGTGTGCTCGACAACGGCAAGCTGATTGCACAGGGAAATGTGGCAGCCATCCAGGCGCAGTTGCAGGCGGATAAGGAGCTGATTGTGAAGGCGCTGGGGGATCTTCAGAAAGCGGTGGCCTTTTTCGAGGAGGACCCTGCCATTACGTCCATCCAGGCCATTCCTGAAAAGGAAACGATCACTTTCTTGTACCGGGGTACAAAAGAGCAGCAGGTGCAGCTGCTGAAGCGGGCACTTCTGGCAGATATCCTCATCTATAGCGTCAATGAGGTGGAGAAGGATCTGGAGGATGTCTTTATGTCCATTACGAAAGGAGCGGAGCAGTCATGATGCAAAAATTTAATAACCCTGTTCTGATGAAAGAATTGAAGCTCCGTTTCCGTTTCTTTAAAAGTGTGACGGGCATCATGTTCTATTTAGGTGCCATGTGCATCTTTGTTGTCGGCTTCTTCATGATTACGACACAGTTTACGGGCTCGGGCTATTTTAGACCGGACCAAAGCTTTTATCTCTTTATCATGCTGTCTGTGCTGCAGATGGCATTGGTCATGTTTATCACACCCGGGTTGACGGCGGGTGCAATCAGCTCGGAGCGTGAGAAGCAGACGCTGAATATGCTCCTGATGACGACGCAAAGCTCATTTCAAATCATCTTGGGCAAGCTCATGTCGTCCATCGCCTTTTTAGGGCTGCTGCTAGTGGCGGGGCTGCCGTTATACAGCATCGTCTTTTTATTCGGCGGTGTTTCGCCGGTACAGCTGATCACCCTCTTTTTCTTTTATTTCATTACGATGCTTGCCATCGGGAGCATCGGAATCTTCTTCTCGACCTATACGAAGCGGACGATTACTTCGGTGATTGCCACCTATGGGTCGATGGTGTTTCTTGGCGGTTTTACGGCGTTTTTCTTCTACGTTGGTGTCATTGTTGACGAGACCATCATGATGGGCACAGGGGGGATGTCGCCGTTCACCTATTTCTGGGCAAGCATCAACCCGGGGGCATTGGTGCTTTCCGTTCTTTCGGGGGATCTTGCAGACGGGCTGTATGAAATGGTGGGAATCGACGTACCGTTATGGATTCCGTACCTGATTTTCTATCTTGCGATTACCGTCATTGCCATTTGGCTTTCTGTGAGGAAATTACGTGTGAATATGAAACGCGGTTAAAGGAGACTCGCTAGAATGGACCCAAAAAAACAATTATGGAAGACAATCACACAGGTTCGTGTACGTTTAACGCTCGAGGGGCTGCTTCGAAATATGCAAAAAGGGCTGCTATACGCAGTCCTTTCCGCATGCGTCATTCTTGTCGTATCCCGGCTTTTCGTGCTGCCCTACTATGCGAATGTCGCCTTAGGTGCGGCAATCCTTGCACTTTTCGCCATGGTTGCCAAAGCATTCGTGAATCGAACGACAAAACAAGAGGCGCTGCATACGCTTGATGCCCATTATCCATATAATGAGCTCGTCACGGCATTAACAAGTGAGCATGATGAAAACCCGTTGGTGCAATCATTACTGCAGCGTGCCCTGGCTGAAAAAGAGCAGGCATTCCAAAGCTTTAAAAAGCGCCAAAAACAGCTGTTCTTACCGAAAACGAATGCATTCACAGCCGGCTTGGCGGCGCTCCTCTTGGTTTTGACGATATTCCCTGCCGCAACACAGCAGGAGGCGAAAGTGGTGGAGGAAGAACGGGCGATCACAAAGGACATGGAGGAAAAAGTGGATGAGTTCCAAAAGAAGGAGCTGTCCGAACAGGCGAAAAAGGAACTCCAGGACTTGAAAAACAAGCTGAAGGATGCGGAAAATGCAGAGCAGGCATTGCGGGAATTGGTGAAGAAGCAGCAGGAACTGAAGCTTCAGGAAAATAAGCTTGAGCAAAAGCAGGACTTGGCAAACACGAATGGAGAGAGTCTGAGTGCGGCGGAATCCCAACGGTTAGCGGAACTCCAGGATATGAATAAGGAGCTCGCCAAATCGGCAAGCACAGCGCAAAGCTCGTTAAGCAAGCTTGGGAAGCCGTTGGATGTAAACCTGCAGCAGACCATTGCGAATGCACTGAATAACTCGCAGTCGAATGCGTCAGCAGGCCAAAGTCAATCGTCAGCCGGTCAAACCGGCAATCAGGCAGGACAGGGGCAGGCCGGGCAAAACAGCGGCGCCTCCCAAGGAAATAGTCAAGGTAACAGCGGATCGGGGGGCGGCAATCAGGGCGCTCAAGGCAATCAAGGCAATAATGGAGCAAACGGGCAGGGAAGCGGCAACGGCTCTGGCAATGGTGCAGGAAGTGGCGCCGGAAATGGAGCGGGAGCTGGTGCTGGAGCAGGTCAGGGCAGCGGCTCTGGCAGCGGTGCCGGTACGGGAACAGGAAACCGGGATTTATTGGCGATTCCTTCGCGTCTTGGCGGCACAAGCGACACAACCGTAGACGGCGGCAAGCTTGGTGAAGGAAAGCCGATAGAAGAAACAGGTCCCGTCCCTACAACAAAAGGCGAGGTGCGGCCATATCAGGAGGTTGTCGGAAGCTATAAAGACAGCTATATGGAATCGACCGATCGCCTCCAGCTGCCGAATGACCTGCAGCAGATGGTCCAGTCGTACTTTACATCAATCGAATCTACTAATTAGGGGGATTTCCATGGCATTTAGTGAACAGCAATATAAAGAAATGAGTGAAAGCTTTCGTCATGTAAAGCAGGAAATACAGCAGTTTATCGTCGGGCAGGAAGAAGCCGTAGAATTTACACTGTATGCGATTTTGGCGGACGGGCATGTGCTATTAGAAGGCTTGCCCGGTCTCGGGAAGACGATGCTTGTCCGTACCATTTCAGACGTACTGGATTTAAGCTTTTCCAGAATTCAATTTACGCCGGATCTGATGCCGGCCGACATTACAGGGACAAGCATGATTGAGCGTCTTGAAAATGGGAAGCAGCAGTTTACATTTCAAAAGGGGCCTGTCTTCAGCCAGATGGTGCTGGCGGATGAAATCAACCGTGCAACGCCGAAAACACAAAGTGCGCTGCTCGAGGCGATGGGGGAGAAGACGGTCACGATTCTAGGGGATACAAAGCCGATGGAACGGCCGTTTTTTGTACTGGCTACACAGAACCCGATTGAAATGGAAGGGACGTATCCACTGCCTGAAGCGCAGCTCGACCGGTTCCTCTGCAAAGTGCTGCTGCCGTATCCAAGCAAGCAGGAGCTGCTGACGATCATGAAGCGTACAACAGGCGCTGAGCCGATTACCTTGACGAAAGTGATGAATACGGACGAGCTTTGTACGGCACAGCAAATGGTGAAGGAAGTACTGATTGCAGACGATTTATTGAGCTATGCCATTCAAATCGTCACGGCGACGAATCCCTTCAGTGAGGATGCACTCGAAGAAATCAAACAATATGTCCAGTACGGCAGCGGCCCCCGCGGCGTGCAAAGCATCATCAAGCTCGCGAAGGCAAGGGCGCTCGTACAAGGCCGCTTCCACGTATCGATTGCCGATATCAAGGCGGTCGCCAAGCCTGTGCTCCGCCATCGCATGCTGCTCAATTACGAGGGGGAGGCGGCTGGAAAAGTGCCGGATGATATGATCGACGTCATTTTGCAGAAAGTCCAGCAAGGGGTTGCACTATGACGAAGGCGGCACTGCTTCTTCAGGAGGATTGGCAGAGCAAGCTTCGCCGGTTTTCGCTGGCGTCCCGCTCGAAGATGAGGGGCCAGCATAAAGGGTCGCACCGTTCGCAGCGCTTTGGCACCTCGATGGATTTTAGTGACTTCAGGGAATATCATCCCGGGGACGATGTACGGCAAGTCGATTGGAATGTCTTCGCCAGAACGGATAAATATTTTATCAAACGCTTTTTGGATGAGCAGGAGATGCGCGTCCATCTACTGCTGGATGCATCCAAATCAATGGCGCAGCCCGAAAAATGGCGTTTTGCACGCCAGCTTTCCCTTGCGTTCGGCCTGACCGTTCTACAGAATGACGACCGGTTTTCATTTTCGGTAGTAGCGGAAGGACAGACGCCGCCATTTCGAAAAAAGGGTGCCATCTACCGGCAGGCGCTGACCCAGCATATTTCCACATTGCCGGCGCCTGCCTTGAAGGATTCCTTTGCGAAATATGCGCTGCAGGCATTGCCGAAAGGGCAGACGACGCTCATCATCATTACGGATGGACTGGAGCGGCTATCGGAATGGGAGATGGTCATCAGCAAATTGCCGCGCTTTGCAAGGGATATACGCATCATAACCATTGCAACGGAGCAGGAGAAGAATCCTGGCTATTCAGGCGATATGGAGCTTCAGGATGTGGAGACGGATGCGAAAATCAATGTTTCGATGTCGTCCTCCATTTTGGAAAACTATATGGATCAAAGGCGCGCCCATCAAAAAGCGTTTGAACTGCTTTGCGCGAAATATGGGATTGCGACGATGCAGCTGACAGTGGAGGAAGGCTTTCAGGATGCATTCTTCCATAAGCTAAGAAAGGCGAATTGGATACAGTGAGGTGAACGTTTTGGGATTTGGCAGCGTAGGTTTTCTATGGACACTCATTGTGCCATTGATCGTTCTTATCTATTACTTTTTCAGAAAAAAATATAAGCAGCAAACCGTTTCTTCCACGATATTCTGGGAAGAGGCGATGCAGGAAACAAAGGTGTCTCCCTATTTAAAGAAGCTGCAAAAAAATGCATTGCTATTTTTACAGCTTGCCGCCTTATTATTACTTGTCTTTGCCCTCATGAAGCCGTTCATCGCAAAGACGACGATTGCCGGTTCCCAAGTGATTTGGATCGTTGACACTTCGGCGACCATGCTGGCGGGAAAGGGAGACTCCCTCTTTGCGGAGCATGTAGAAGAAATGAAGAGGCTCACGAAAGAGCTCGATACGAAACCGCTCACACTGATTACGACAGGGAATTCCCCGCAGACGGTACTGCGTCAGGAAACGGATTCATCACGCATTCTGCAGGCACTGGAGAATCTGTCGGTTTCCTATGAAGAGGAGCATATGGCCAATGCGATTCATACGGCACAGGCATTCATTGGCGATGAGGCGACGTCCGTTTATGTGTTTACGGATGCCATCGAGCGCAATATGCTGCCTGTGGAAAATAGTCTAGTAGAATGGCATGTAGTCGGTGCAGAGGAAGAGATGAATAATGTGGCCATTACAAAGCTCGCTGCGACGGCAAATGAGCAGCAAGTGACGGCACTCGTCCAGCTGCGAAATGATACGGCAAAGAAGGAAACAGTCGAACTGACGCTGATGAATGAAAGCAACGAACCCGTTAAGACGGAAAAGGTGACGATGGAGCCGCATGAACAAGTGTCGAAGTTGTATGAAGACATTCCTTCTACACCGACCGTTTTTGCGACGATTGATGCAGCGGATGACTATTCACCGGATAATGAGGCAGTGGTGCTTCTTGGGGAAAATGATATGGAAGTGCTGCTTGACCCCGACATGCATCAGCTTGTGCAGAAAGGCTTTGTCTCCGTCTACGATGAGGTCACCTATTTTGACGAGACGACGCTAAAAAACGGTTCCGACCAGTCATTGCTCGTAACCAATGATGTATCGCTGATGGACGATGCAAACATGCCGGTGTTTTTAATTGGCCGTGATGATGTAGAAGGCAAAGGGGTTTCGGCAGCGGCCGCCAATGCCAAGCACCCGTTATTCAGCTTTAGCAGTCTAGAAGATGTCTATATCAGCAAGCTGTATCCGCCATTTGAAGGGTTTGAAACGATCGCGACAGTGGGGGATGAACCACTGATCCAGCTGTCACCTAAAGGCGATTTGATTGTCCTGACAGATCTAGAGGCGACAGATTGGCCGCTGCACCCATCGTTTCCGTTATTTTTATGGAGTGCCGTTCAAGAGCTGGGTTCAATAGGACAGCCCCTCGGCACCTTCACCCCGCTGGAGGAACGGGCCATTCCGTTGGTGGAAAATGATTGGGCGATTTACAAAGCGGATGGGGAGTATGTTTCTTCCTTTGAAAGCGGCAAGCAATTCCGCGCACCGTCCGAACCGGGCCAATACCAGATTGTTGCCGGTGATGAGACGAAGCAATTTGTTGTGCAGCTTGCGCAAGGTGAGCGCAACATTGAAAAAGGAGCAAGCTTTACAATTGGTCAAATAGAAAATGAGGGGAAGGAAGCGCAAGGGGAGCATTCCATCGTTCCGTATTTCCTCCTCGTCATACTCATACTAATCGTTACCGAGTGGGAGGTGCAGCGACGTCGTGGATTTACGAATTGAGTATCCAATCGTCTTACTTATCTTCATCCCACTAGTCGCCTATTTCTTTTGGGTATGGAGGCGCCATCATAAGCAGTGGGGCGGCGTGTATATAGCCGTCTTCACCCTGCGCATTCTGACGGTCGGCGTACTTGTCTTTGCTCTGGCGAACCCTGTCCTATTCCTGCCCAATGAAAAGGAGCAGGTCGTCTATTTACTGGATCGTTCAGCCTCCATCCAGGGTGCTGACGATGAGGCGGTCCAATTTATAAATGAAGGGCTTGCAGGGAAAATGGAGCATCAGGAGGCGGGGATTTATTCCTTTGCGGAAAACTTGCAGACAGAAGCCCTGCTGTCAAATGAGGTGGCTGTCGTTCCGGAATTAAGTACCGTTACCGCCAATGATGAAACAGATATAGGGAAGGCACTGCAGCTGGTTACCGGCATTGCGGATGGTCGAAAGGCGACGCGGATCGTGCTGCTGTCTGACGGATTGGAGACGAAGGGGAATGCGCTGGAGGAAGTGTCGAGGTTTGCAAACTCGAATGTGACGGTAGATGTCGTTCCGTTAACAAAGGCCATCTCGGATGATGTGGTAATCGAGCGCTTTACATCCCCGCAAGTCGCCTATGACGGGGAGGCGCAGCAATTGATCACGGAAGTATCCGCTTCGGCCAGGACGAATGCCACGCTGACCCTTTATGAGAATGATGCCGTCATTCATCGGGAGGAGGTAACCGTAGAAGAGGGCAACAACCGATTTACGTATTCCCATCAAGGGTCGTCTCAAGGATTGGTAAAATACGAGGCAATGATCCAAGTCGAAAATGATGCGGTATTGGAAAACAATAGGCTGACGAGCGTCACGACCGTACAGGCGCCGCCAAGACTGCTCATCGTTCATGGGGATGAGAAGGGCACAGCCATTGATGACATCATCGGAGAAGGGACGATAGGGTATGATGTCATGGCAGCAGCCGATCTACCGAGCTCCTTATCCAGCTATCTGGCGTACAATGCCATCATTTTTGACAATGTGCCCGGGCATCTGGTGGGCGAAGCGAAAATGACGGTGATCGAGCAGGCGGTAAAGCATTTCGGTGTCGGCTTCATGATGGTCGGCGGTGAAAACAGTTTTGGGCTCGGCGGCTATTTCAAGACACCGATCGAGGCATTGCTGCCAGTGGAAATGGAAGTGCAGGGCAAGCATCAGCTGCCTACACTCGGATTAGTACTCGTGATCGACCGCTCAGGAAGCATGATGGGCAGCAAGATGGAGCTTGCCAAGGAAGCGGCAGCGCGCTCGATTGAACTGTTGCGTGATGACGATACACTCGGCGTGATAGCCTTTGATGGAAGTCCGTGGGAAGTAATTGAAACGGGTGTGCTGAAGGATAAGAAAGATGCGCTCGATAAGGTTTCTTCCATTTCGGCCAACGGAGGCACGGAAATCTACACGGCGCTTGAGCTTGCCTATAAAAACCTGCAGGATCTGCCCCTACAAAGAAAGCATATTATTTTGCTGACAGATGGACAGTCGGCTACGAATGCCTCCTACGAAGATTTACTCGTTTCGGGATTGGATAAAAATGTCACATTATCGACTGTAGCAATCGGGGATGATGCGGATCGTACTTTACTAGAGGAATTAAGCCTGTTGGCAAGCGGCCGCTTTTATGATGTCACGGATGCGACGATGATTCCTTCGATCCTATCAAGAGAGACGGCGATGATTTCGCGGACGTATATTGAGGACAATCCTTTTTATCCAACTGTGTATCAGGCAGATAATTGGAACCCGTTGTTCGAAAATGGCGTTCCGCAGATGAATGCCTATATCGGGACGACAGCTAAGGGCATGGCGCATGTCATTGCCGAAAGTGAAAAGGAGGATCCCGTTTTAGCCCAGTGGCAATATGGCCTCGGGACGACGATTGCCTTTACCTCCGATTCATCGGGGGCATGGGCAGGGGATTGGGCCCGCTGGCAGGAGTGGCGCGCGTTCTGGCAGACGGCTATTGCCGAAATGCTGCCAGGCTATCATGAGGTTGCCTATGATATCCAGTCGCAGGGCAATGGCGACTATGTCATCACCGATCCGTCGAATGAAGCCGCGTTTTTGACGATTGCCGCTGTGAATGAACAGGGAGAAAATCTTCCGATGGAGACGGAGGTGCTGTCAGCGACAAAAGTGCGTGTGACCGTCGACAGTGATCCGGGGCTCATTTTCTTCAGCATTGCGAATAAGGAGCAGGAAATCTACCAATCGGGCATCCATGTACCGTACGGGGATGAATATGCGGCGAAGCCAACCAATACGGCCTTACTTGAAAAACTGGCCGAGCTTGGGAACGGGAAGGTGTTAGAGGACCCGAAAGAAGCATTCCGGCCGTTTTCGCAGCAGGGCTTTGAAAGCAAATCCATTGTTCAGTGGCTTCTATTGCTAGCGATGCTCCTGTTCTTTGCGGATATCACACTGCGGCGCTTTGGCGGGGCCATCATTCCAGGCGTTAAGCGGAAGAAGAAGGAAACGCAGGCAGAACCGGTTGAAACGAACGTCGGAAAAGTATTGAAGCAAATGAAGAGGAAATAAAGGGCGGTCAGTCCGTGCAATGTTCGGAAATGAAAGCGTTCCGGTTATCGGACCATTGTGAAGTTGTTACTTGGTTCGAGTTAGCATAAGGTGAAAAAGCAGACGGTTTAGAAGTGTTGGTATCGCACTTCTAATTTACCGTCTGCTTTTTATTTAGAGTTGAAGCAAGACACTCATTATAAAGTAATCACTACCTTACCTTGAGCGTGACCTTCTTGAAAATATTTGAATGGTTCCGTTAGATAATTTTTTTATCGGAATCTAAATTGAAAAAAAGATGCATAGATTAAAGGGTAACGGGTTCGGTTGATGGGGAGAAAACATGAAATAGCAGCATATTTAGGGACACAATTCGCATACGAATTGGTGTCCCTTTTATTGTTGATATATCAGCATTTCGGATGATTCAGCACCCAAATTAGCAAATCAATTCGCATACTAATTTTAGGAACAACATAAATTTATGCGGTATTGTTAAAACGACTGCTAAAAGAGGTGCGAATTGAATGCACTAATCGATTCACCTTTTAAAGGTTTATAGGTAATTTATGTTAAAATAACTACATAGGTAACTACTCAG
>JBJEFP010000202.1:0-5392 GCA_051874195.1 Lysinibacillus sp.
CCATTCGATTAACTGTTGAAAATCATTTTGTGAATAGTACGCCAATTTTACCAAGACAATCACTCTATAGTAATAATATATCTTATTGTCAAATGGATTTTTGAGTTGATCGTCAGCCGATTAAATCGAGCTGCGAGGCAAAAACTTAAACTCAAAAAAGAGCTATTGGCGATTGATTCGACAACGATTACGGTCGGTAAAAATTGTTTGCCGTGGGCGCTGTATCACGGTGAGCGTTCGGGCATTAAACTGCATGGTAACTTCACAAATAGTAATGGGATGCCCCTTCAAGTCGTGGAAACAACTGACTTGAAACACGATGGTCCAATTGGTGTAGAGCTCGAAGATAAGCGCTTTATCATTGTCGCTGATTGTGCTTATTATTCGATTGATAAGGCGGATCGCTATGTGACGACGAAACAAGATTTTGGCAGATTCCAAGAAAAGGGTTCATCCAATCTAGACGATTCCCCGCTTCTGCCAAATAACAGGCTTCGCCGCAAGAATTTGTTCCTGAATCAGCGTTCTCTTTGCATTCTTTGTATTACAATAGACTTGCAGGCTATTGTCTATCATTTTTAAAACCTTTATGCGTCTTTTCGTAATCGCACCGTCTTTCACCATGTAGATGATGTCGATGAGCTGATGACGCTGCATCGCTTTTAGTATTTGTTCCCGCATAGAGTTCACTCCTTTTCTTTGTTACAGAACAATTGCGCTGAAATCAGAAGTGAATCAATTCAAGCTGAAGGAGGTTTTCGATGAAAAACCAAGTAATAGCGGTCTATGATCAGTTAGCGGGTATTTACGAGAGGTCGATCGATACGAAGGGGTTATACAACATCGCCTACGAACGACCTGCCATGCTGGAGCAGCTCCCGGCGTCTTTAAAGGGAAAACGGATACTTGATGCAGGCTGTGCGGCGGGCTGGTATACCGAGCAGCTTATTCTAAGAGGTGCAAGCGTTGTGGCGACGGATATCAGTCCTGAAATGGTGAATGCCACAAAACGAAGAGTCGGCAATCAGGCAGAGGCAGTTTGTCTTGATTTGGAGGAAGAACTGCCCTTTGAGGATGATGCATTTGATTTCATCGTCAGTTCATTGTTGCTTCATTATCTGAAGGACTGGCATCAGACATTCAAGGAATTTAAACGGGTATTAAAGAAAAATGGTGTGTTGCTGTTCTCCGTGCATCACCCCTTCACAGACGTCGCCCTCCTGCAGGATTTCCGTTATCATTCCACAGAGCTCATCATCGATCATTGGAATAAGGAGGGCAAGATTTATGATGTACCGTTTTACCGTCGACCACTTCAAACCATTCTAAACGAAACGCTCTCCTATTTTTCTATCGAGAAGGTGATTGAACCAAAGCCTACCCTTCTATTCAAGGAACAGGCCCCGGAAAAATACGAAAAGCTGCTGAACCGGCCAACTTTCCTGATAGTCAAGGCAATTCAAAGAGATTAGTCATTCATCGTTCACGACAAAACGGCAGCCTTGTGAAATCATCGAACAAGGATGCCGTTGTTGGAAATGCTCTCAATCAAACACCCTCACACCTCTCTGTCTACATGTTGCTACTGCTGCTTTTTTCTTTTGAATGTTATATGTAAGATGAAGGCCCCGACCAATAAAATGAAGGCCTCGGTGATGTTCAGCCTAGCTGTCTTAAATGGCTCATCATAAACAGTGATGCTGAGCAACGTACTGCCAATCAAGATAATTAAGATGCCAATCAATATCTTTATGTATTTCAAGCCATTCACCCCTTCTCTATCCCTTTATCAATTATACCATTCCACTTAAATTATCCTAATATTTGTATAAATGGCTATGTAGCATATAAAAAATGACGGCTATTTCACCGCCCACCTTTCCATGCATCGGCGAGAAGACAAACCGCTTCCTCAATCATGTCAAGCGGGATGGCTCCATATCCTATCATGACAAAGCGCTCGACAGCCAGTGTCTGATAGGAGGTCGAAATGGGATCGATTGGAATGCCAGCTCCTGTAGCCAATTGTATGGCCTCATTTTCATCTAGCCATGTCGGTAGCTGCAGCACAATATGGAGTCCGGCCGTATCCCCAATCACTTCAAACGCCGGACCAAGCAGCTGATCGATGCACCTCAGCAGCTTCCCCCTCTTTTTCCGGTACAACGTCCTCATCTTCGCAATATGCTTCGTATAAAGTCCAATTTCCATAAACTCGGCAACCACCCGCTGCTCAATCCTGGAAACCGTCGACTTCTGCTCTCTGTTGAAGTGGTTAAAGCGCTCCTGCAATTCGACTGGGAGAATCATGTAGCTGATTCGCAGAGACGGAATGAGCGTTTTCGAAAATGTACCGAAATAGATGACCTTCTGCAGCTGGTCGATTTGTGCAAGTGGTGGAATGGGATTGCCCTTGTAGCGGAACTCCGCATCATAATCATCTTCAATGATATAGGCACCCGATTCGCCTGCCCATTTCAATAGCTCAAGCTTCCTTTCGACCGGCATCACCATCCCAAGTGGAAACTGGTGCGCCGGCGTGACATAGTAAAGGCGACAGTCTGTTTTCGGAATGGCAGCCCCCTTTTCATCGACTGGCACATATTCAACCGGTAAGCGATTTTGCTGGAAAACAGCAGCTGCCCTTTTGAACCCCGGCTCTTCCATAGCCACAGGCACCGCGCCGAAAAAGCGGCACAAATCATGTAGTTGATGCTGGGTGCCGCTATAAATATAGATTTGATCGGCAGTGCATGAAAACCCCCTCGATTTTTCCACATAGGCGGCAATCTGCTCACGGAGATGGAACTCCCCTTGCCAGTGGGCGTTTGGTATATGGTTTGAGGTCAGTTGCTTCTTATATAGTTTCAGCCATTCCCGCAATGGAAAGGCCCGCTCGTCGACTTGGCCGTTTTGAAAGTTATAGGCAGCCGGCAGCTCTTCAGGAGGTCTTGCCTGTCGAATCGATACAGGCTGCTCCCATTCCATGTCATAAGGTGATATAAAATATCCCGACCTCTCCTCACTGTAGATGTATCCCTCACTCGCCAATTGCTCATAGGCTTCCTTCACCGTATGGATGCTCACATTCAGTTGCTCCGCCAGCTTTCGTTTGGAAGGCAGCCTTTCCCCTGGCTTTACTACCTGCTTGATGATTTTTTCCTTTAGCTGCTCGTAAATGGTGCTATATTTCGATTTGTCCTGAGAAAATGTGAATTGCAGCTCCATATGACACCTCCTGGTATGGTGAAAAGAAATGAATTTGGTACTGTATAGCATACCAAAATTTGCTTTTAATAACGATAAGGAGGAGAAACTTATGAATCCAATTTTCTTAGAAAACGATGTCGTCCAATTACGTCCTATTGAACTTAGCGACACGGAAGAAATTTTAGAGGCGGCAATCGATCCGGAAATATGGACACACATGTCAGATACATTATTAACGAAGGGTGCGGTCCTGGATTATACCGAAAATGCAGTAAAAGAACGTGAAGCCGGTCAGTCGCACAAGTTCGTCATACTCAGTAAAGAAACAGGAAAAATCATCGGCAGCACTACATTTTTTGATATGTCATCTGAGCATAAGCGGTTGGAGATCGGCTATACGTGGTTACATCCACGCTATTGGCGGACGAACATCAACACCAATTGCAAATACCTTCTGCTGACGTATTGCTTTGAACAATGGGGCATGCATCGGGTACAGATTAAGACAGACCACGAAAACCTGCGCTCCCAGAAGGCGATTGAGCGTCTAGGGGCGACAAAGGAGGGCGTCCTGCGCAATCATATGATTCGCAAGGATGGAACGATTCGCCATACGGTCATGTACAGTATCATCAAAGAAGATTGGCCGGAAGTGAAAAGGCATTTTGAAGAAAATTTGCTGAAGGGCATGCACATACGATAGAAAACGCATTAATAAATCAGCGATAAGGGCTTGAAAAAGGCTCTGAGCGCGACCACACGCAAAGAGCCTTTTCATACGGAGATTGCCTGCCGATGAGCAGTTTATGGCATGTCCCCCTATCTATAAGAGTGCAAAATCTCGAATTACTACAAAAAGTACGAAAAGAAAAATAAAGACAAATAACCAACCAGTCAGCTTTTTCTTCTGCTGGAAATCACGGATTGCAATGATCAGCATTGTTACCGCAATAAATAAGACCATAAGCCATTGCAGCTCGAAATTCTCCGTGATAAGTCCATAACACCCCAAGGCTATCACTGCAATCGAAAAAACGATTTGTAAAATCGCTAGCATTATCCTCGCCCCCTATTCAGTAAACCTCCCATTGCTTCTCTTTATAACTATGGATAATTTTGTTTCCTGGATGTTCCTTATCCTCATTATACAGCAACTTGGAAATCGGTGGGTTTCACAATCGCTCCCTACCTTCATAGATTTCGATACACCAATTAGAAACTTCATTGAAAAAGCACCCTCCAGATATACCTTTTAATGTAAAATGGGAAGGGGGAGAAAATCCGCGGCTTTTTTGCTGACTATGCTGTTGCAATGAGGCCTGGTTATTTTGCCAGAACCATTAAAGGAAACAGTCTAGAAAGGGTGCAACACAGTGACGGTCGTTTATTTTGTAAGACATGCCCATTCTGCATATTCAGAAGACGAGTATAACCGTCCCCTGTCTTTAAGCTGAATTCAATCAGCTTAAGCTTGTCGGCTGGGAGAAGATGAATTTTTAAAATTGATAGCTTGGGAGGAAGAGAAAATGGGATATATCATGGAACTGCGTAAAAAAGTAGGCACAATGCCGCTTATACTGGTTGGTGCCTGTGTCATTGTCGTAAGTCCCGAACAAAAAATATTATTTCAACTTCGGAAGGATAATGGCTGCTGGGGACTTCCCGGCGGATCTATGGAACCTGGCGAATCATTAGAACAAGTAGCCACCAGAGAGCTTTTTGAAGAAACAGGGCTGGTGGCCTCTCACTTTTCTTTGATGGAACTATTTTCAGGAAAAGCAATGTACTATCAATATCCTCATGGAGATGAGGTTTATAATGTGGTGGCAGCTTTTGTGTGCGAAGAATACAGCGGGCAATTCAGGAAGGATGAGGCCGAAGTGGCGGACATCCAATTCTTCTCACTGGATGAACTTCCATCTTCCATTAGCCCGCCTGATCAAGTAGTCGTGGATTTTTATTTACGGGAAATCGCTGCTCAAAAATAGCACCAATCAAGGGGGAGATTGTGAGAACATTCATGAACTTCCCCTTTTACTTAGCTGATTATACGAATGAAAATCCCCCCTCTTCTGTTTTCTCTATTATCCTTTTATCTACCATGCAGCAAGGATAAGCTAACAATATATGTTTTTCATGAAAATATTCATGCGAATAAACTTGTTTTTAATACAAATAAACT
>JBJEFP010000202.1:5492-7028 GCA_051874195.1 Lysinibacillus sp.
AATAAACTTGTTTTTAATACAAATAAACTCTTTTTTAGTATTTTTATGTTTTACAACCTATTATTTTTAATAAAAGTGATGTAATATTTTCCTGTACCACATATTTATATGAAAAGAGGTTAAGTCATTGAAAGCAGTTCGTTTTTTATTAGCTTTACTTGTAACGGTTGGGCTTTGCTCAACAACTCCTGCTTTTGCAGCAGAAAAAACCGTTGATGATTATTACATCGATGACGTGGATTACGATCATGGCGCATATGAAGAGTTAGAGCGCTTCGTAAACGCAGATATTATCGACGGCTATAAGGAAACTGAAGTGTATGAAGAAGATGGGGAACTCTATGAATATACTTCCATTCTTTTAAAACCGGAGAACAGCATCACACGTGCACAATTCACAAAAATCCTCGTAAATGCCATGAATTTAACAGGTAGCGAGGGTGCAAAAACATTCCCTGATGTGAAGGCTTCTGATTGGTATTATGAATATGTTCAAATTGCCAGCAGCAAAGGGATTATTACCGGCAAAGTAGACGGCACGTTTAAACCATACGATAAAATCACACGTGCCCAAATGGCCGTCATGATTCATCGTGCATTCAAACCAACTGTTGATTTTTCAGCAACTGGTAAAACGTTCAAGGATGTACAGCCAGGCAACTTCGCTTATGAAGCAGTTGTCAAAACAGCAGGTGTCGGAATCATCAAAGGGTATGGCGATAACTTCAAACCGAATGATTTCGCGAAACGCTCCCAAGCTGTATTGATGATTGACCGTGCTTTACATAAAGAGCCAGGTACAGCTGAAGATGAGATTTCAGTAATCCATACTGTTGACCTCAATGTTACAGAGGAATTTCTATACGCTGAACAAGCAAATGTGGAAGCGCTGGAAGCCCTTTACCGTGAAACAACAACAGGTTACTATTTGGCCTACTCACTGGATAGCCTAAGCTTACTTGATGATCCTGAATATGTTGAAAGTTCCGTTACGATGAAGCAAGTGGGCGAACATTGGAGCAACATTGTTTCCTTGAACAAGCGTTTTGCTGAAGTGAGAATAGACGATCTTACTGTTCAAGTTTCTATGGATGAACCAGGCATGTCTTTTGACATGACACTTGATTTATCAGGAACTGCCTACCTAAAGAAAATGGCGGACGGTTCTTGGAAAATTTACAACATCGTCTATGATGAAGAATATGAAGAAATTTTGGATGAGACATTAGCGGATTATTAATCCAAAAATGAATCCTCCCCCTTCAATATGAATAAGAGGATACTTTCAGACTTTGGGCAAACTCGATTTTTCGAGTTTGCTTTTTTATACCCAAAAGGAAATACGTCTTCGTTCAAAAAGGTTGCTCATAAAGATTAACGGGTTCGATTGTGAGGGAGAAAAATATTAAAAACAATGTAAACAACACTCTAATAAGCATTGTATTTAGGCAGTAAATTCTCTAATATAAATGGCGATTAAAAACGCTCAGATTATTTTTCTGAGCGTTTTTTGGGCACTTTATTTGTATATTGATG
>JBJEFP010000202.1:7128-9409 GCA_051874195.1 Lysinibacillus sp.
TTACGATATTATAGTAATTTCACTCGATATATTTTCTTCTCGAAAAAAACATTTTATACTCTATCTAGCGTAAATAATCTAAATGCCGCCATTTTCATTATTTTTTTAGGAGGATTTTTATGAAATTAGCTACACGAATTTTATGGGCGTTGGCTCTAGGTGCCGTTACCGGTATTCTAATTAATATTTTTGCGAATGAGTGGTTTGACCCGATTGACGGTTATTTCTTTACACCTCTGGGTACAATCTTCCTGAACTTAATCAAGATGCTCATCGTACCACTCGTTTTCTTCTCAATTGCTGTGGGGGTTGCCAATATCGGTGATCCGAAAAGGCTTGGCCGCATGGGCGGAAAGACAATGGCTTTCTTCCTTTCCACAACTGCGATTGCCATTACCATCGGGATTGTTTTTGCATTGGTCTTAAAACCGGGTGTCGGTGGTTCATTCGATACATCTAACCTTGAATACGAAGCTACAGAAGCTCCACCCGTTTCCGATACACTTTTAGGTATTATCCCTGCCAATCCGATTGAAGCAATGGCTTCCGGCGATATGCTGGCCATCATTTTCTTTGCTTTATTTATCGGGATTGGCGTTGCTTCATTGGCGGAAAAAGTAGACATCGTTAAACGTTTCCTAGAACAAGGAAATGAATTAATGATGTTTTTAGTGGGACTAGTCATGAAGTTTGCACCGATTGGAACATTCGGCTTGATTGCTTCAGCTGTAGGTAAACAAGGTTTCGACGCATTGAAGGCAATGTTCTTTTATATGATGGTCGTTTTCCTGGCTATGGCGGTTCACCTCATCTTCGTTTATGGTGGAGCAATGAAGCTGCTTGCGAAGCAGAGTCCTGTTAAGGTATTAAAGGAATTCGTTCCCGCAATGATGGTCGCCTTCAGTACCTCCAGCAGTAGCGCCACGTTACCAATTGCAATGAACATCGCTCAAACGAAATTAGATGTACCAAAGCCAATCAGCAGCTTCGTCCAGCCTCTTGGTGCCACTATCAATATGGATGGTACGGCAATTATGCAGGGGGTTGCGGCCATTTTCATCGCACAAGTATTCGCTGCCGATTTAACAGTTACGGATATGCTCATCGTCATTTTAACGGCAGTGCTTGCTTCCATCGGGACTGCCGCTGTACCGGGTGCCGGTATGATTATGCTGGCGATGGTATTAGAATCGATAGGTCTGCCGGTTGCCGGTATCGCCCTGATTATCGGAGTCGAACGTTTGCTTGATATGACACGTACCCTCATGAACGTTACCGGCGATTTAACGTGTGCACTTTATATTGCAGAGAGTGAAAAGAAGCGCGAAATGAAATCGGCATAATAAAGAAGAAGTGATGAAAGAAAATTCTTTCGTCGCTTCTTTTTTGTATTAATAATCATGCAGCCTACATGGTAGCTATCCAGAAAGTAGAAGCTTTCTTAAACAGCGTATTGTTTTTTAGGAATTAGCCACCATTACCTACTGCTTTTACGGTACCTGAATCCGCAAAGTCTTTATCTTCAAAATTAGCAGAAAAACAGGTCTCTCTCCTTCTACCGACTATAATAATGGTTGTTATACAGAAAATGGACACTAAAAGGTAGAGAAGTAGTTAGTAGCAGTCTCTATTTCATTGATTCCAGGATGAAATCCCTTTTGTTTAGAGGGTTTTAGGGTGCATGACGTGCTAGTAATACGCCGAAGTCTCTTCTTCGGCGAGTTACGGTGCCGAATGGTCGTCGAGCGATGTTCTCGACAATCTGCCGGCAAGCACGTGATGCGCCCCTGTTTACTTTTCCATAGGAAAGGCTTTAAAGAAATTACCTCTTTGGATATTTTATTGATAGGAAGCCCTTTATCCGGCAGATGCGAGCTATGGCAGCATAGCAAGCCCTCTTTTCACTTTTTCCAAAGGCATGAGTTTAAAAACGCCCTCTCAAAATGCCACTTTCTTTTTAAACAATTCACTTTTATTACTAAATATGAGTTATATTGTATTCCAGAGTGATTTACATGACCTGCGCAGCTTCATATTTTCGCTAACAATCCACTAAAAAGCATCCCGCAGTCGAATCAAAATGCTGCCCTCCTTGTCGTATGGAGGAGTTTTCAAAGGACTCTTCAGCTGTCCTGTGTCTGAGGCTCATTTGCCATTTTCAAAATTAACGATTCATACATATTTTAAAGGTGGACATTTAACTAAAGGAGCACGTCCAATGAACTTGTCACATGTGAATATAAAGGTATTTAGATGGATTAACGATATAGGGAAAGAATAC
>JBJEFP010000203.1:0-9228 GCA_051874195.1 Lysinibacillus sp.
CTGTAGTCGAGAGTGCGCTGCCACTGCTCATTGAAGCCGATTTCCGTTCTTGCCTCGGCTGGTAATGCAAAGCTGCATAAGAACAGGCAGCAAACTAAAAATGAAACGCTGCGTTGCATGTCAATCCTCCTAAAAATGTCATACAATCAATATAGCAAAAATATCCAAGTTTTAATCATCCAAAATTATGAAATTTAAAAAATACCAAAAAATATTTGAAAATCTTCTAACTATTTAGTATATTTTTTATATAACAATGATTTTGTTATTTTTTTGCAATAATACTGAGCGAGCGTTCAGTCGGCAAAATTGGTACAGAAACTCAATCGAGACAAAGGGGTGTTGTTGATTGAATAGAACAGTTATTTTAGATGGTGCACGGACGCCATTCGGCAAGTTCGGAGGCGCTTTAGCAGGCTTACAGGCAAGTGATTTAGGCGGTATTGCTATCAAGGCAGCATTAGAAAAATCCGGTGTTCAGCCGGAAGAGGTACAGGAAGTCATTTTCGGAACGGTGCTGCAGGCAGGGCAGGGGCAGATTCCTTCCAGGCAGGCGGCAAGCAAAGCCGGCATTCCGTGGAATGTAAAGACCGAAACGATAAATAAAGTATGTGCATCCGGCATGCGCAGCATCACACTCGGCGACCAGCTGATCCGTTTAGGGGACGAAGAAGTGATTGTTGCCGGAGGAATGGAATCGATGTCCAACGCACCGTATTATTTGCCAAAAGGCCGCTTTGGCTTGCGCATGGGAGACGCAAGTATCGTGGATGGCATGGTGTATGACGGGCTTTCCTGCTCCTTCGATCCGAAGCATGTGCATATGGGTACGTACGGCAATTCGACAGCAGACGAGTTCAGCATTTCGCGGGAGCAGCAGGATACATGGGCGGAACGCAGCCATCGTCTGGCAGCGCAGTCGGCAGAAAAGTTTTCTGAGGAAATCATACCTGTAGAAATTCCGCAACGAAAAGGCGAACCGGTCGTTGTCGCGCAAGATGAAGCAGTCCGACCAGGCACAACTGTGGAAACGCTTGCAAGCCTTCGCCCGGCCTTCGGGAAGGATGGCTCGATTACTGCAGGAAACGCACCGGGTGTGAATGACGGGGCATGTGCGGTCGTTCTGATGAGTGAACAACGGGCGAAAATGGGAGGGCATACACCACTTGCGAGAATTTTAGCGCATACAGAAGTCGCAGTGGAGCCTAAAAATTTCCCGCAGACACCAGGTCTCGTCATCAAGGCGCTGCTTGATAAGACTGGAAAGACGATCGAGGAAGTCGATTTGATTGAAATCAATGAAGCTTTCGCAGCGGTTGCCCTTGTCAGCAACCAGATTGCGGGACTTGATGAAGACAAGGTGAATGTAAACGGCGGCGCAGTCGCGCTTGGCCATCCAATCGGGGCAAGCGGAGCCCGCATTGTTTTGACGCTTGCATACGAGCTGAAGCGACGCGGCGGCGGCCTCGGCATTGCAGCCATCTGCTCAGGTGGCGGGCAAGGGGATGCCATCATGATTGAAGTAGCAAAACAGGGGGATGGACGATGACAATTCAAAAAGTAATGGTAATTGGTGCAGGACAGATGGGTTCCGGCATTGCGCAGGTATGTGCACAGGCCGGGTTCGACGTGAAGCTAAATGATATGAAGCAAGAATTTTTTGACCGTGGACTTGGCGTCATTACGAAGAACCTTTCGCGTGATGTGGAAAAGGGACGGAAGACGGAGGAAGAGAAGCAGGGCATTCTCGGCCGCATCACGATGTCATTGGATTTGAAGGATGCAGCAGATGTGGACATCGTCATCGAAGCAGCGGTTGAAAACATGGACATCAAGCAATCGATCTTCAAGCAGCTGGACACGATTGCACCGAAACATGCGATTTTGGCGACTAACACGTCCAGCCTGCCGATTACGGAAATCGCGGCGGTAACAGATCGTCCTGAACAGGTCATCGGGATGCACTTCATGAATCCGGTACCGGTCATGAAGCTGGTGGAAATCATCCGAGGCCTGGCTACGGCAGACGAAGTCTACCAGGCCGTAGAGGAAATGACACGCAAGCTTGATAAAACACCGGTGGAGGTGAACGACTTCCCGGGATTCGTATCCAACCGCATCCTCCTTCCGATGATCAACGAGGCGATCTATGCATTGTACGAAGGGGTCGCATCTAAAGAGGCAATCGATGATGTCATGAAGCTCGGGATGAACCATCCGATGGGACCATTGACATTGGCCGACTTCATCGGGCTTGATACGTGCCTGTCCATCATGGAAATTCTTCACGAAGGACTAGGGGATTCGAAATACCGCCCATGTCCGTTATTACGTAAATACGTGGCAGCAGGCTGGCTAGGGAAAAAATCCGGGCGCGGCTTCTACGTTTACGAATAGGAGGGCAATCATATGGAACTTCGATTCACTGAAGAGCAGGACATGATGCGGCAAATGGTACGCGATTTCGCCAAAACGGAAATCGAACCGTTCGTCGAGCGCATGGAGCAGGGGGAATTCCCACGGGAGATTTTAAAGAAGATGGGCGAACTCGGCCTGATGGGAACGACAGCTCCCGAAAGCCTGGGCGGGTCGGAGATGGACTTCACTTCCTATATCATCGCAATCAATGAGCTTTCAAAAGTCAGCGCAGTGGTAGGGGTCATTCTATCTGTACATACATCGGTAGGAACGAATCCAATCATTTATTTCGGAAATGATGCGCAAAAGCAAAAGTATGTCCCGAAACTGGCAAGCGGCGAATATCTCGGTGCCTTCTGCTTGACGGAGCCGGGAGCGGGCAGTGATGCGGGGTCGTTAAAGTCCCGTGCCGTAAAGGATGGGGACAGCTATATCATCAACGGTTCAAAGGTGTTCATTACAAACGGTGGAGAAGCGGACGTGTATATCGTCTTCGCCTCTACGAATCCAGAGCTTGGGTCCCGCGGCATTTCAGCCTTCATCGTTGAAAAGGATACACCGGGGCTCATCATCGGAAAAGATGAGCACAAAATGGGGCTTCACGGCTCGCGGACGGTGCAGCTGACATTTGAAAATATGGTCGTACCGGCTGAAAACCTGCTGGGTGCAGAAGGCGAGGGCTTTAAGATTGCCATGAGTAATCTGGATGTCGGCCGTATCGGTATCGCAGCGCAGGCGCTCGGCATCGCTGAAGCGGCACTGGAAGCGGCGACGAACTATGCCAAAGAGCGCGTACAGTTCGGCAAGCCGATTGTGGCAAACCAGGGGGTAGCCTTCAAGCTGGCGGACATGGCGACTGCGGTGGAGGCAGCGAGGCTGCTCGTCTACCGTGCGGCGAACCTGCGCACACAGGGCCTACCATGCGGCAAGGAAGCATCCATGGCAAAGCTGTTCGCATCCAAAACGGCGGTCGATGTAGCAATCGATGCCGTCCAGATTTTCGGCGGCTACGGCTATACGGAGGACTATCCGGTCGAGCGCTATTTCCGGGATGCAAAAGTAACCGAGATTTATGAGGGTACATCGGAAATCCAGCGTATCGTCATCGGCAAGCATCTATTTAGTTAAGCAAAGGGACTATCATTATATAAATACACATCGGGTGAAAAGGAGATTTGTACAATGAACTTTCAACTAACAGAAGAACACGAACAATTACGAGAAATGATCCGGGATTTTGCAATCAATGAAGTAGCACCAACAGCAGCGGAGCGAGATGAAAACGAAGAGTTCGACCGCGGCATTTTCGATAAAATGGCGGAGCTTGGCCTGACAGGTATCCCATGGCCGGAAGAATACGGCGGCGCAGGCTTCGACTACTTGGCATACTGTATCGCAGTAGAGGAATTATCACGTGTTTGTGCATCTACAGGGGTAACATTATCAGCACATACATCACTTGCAGGCTGGCCAATTTACAAGTTCGGCAATGAAGAGCAAAAACAAAAATACCTTCGTCCGATGGCGGAAGGGAAAAAGATCGGTGCCTATGGTCTGACAGAGCCAGGTTCAGGCTCTGATGCAGGCGGTATGAGAACATACGCTGTCAAAGACGGGGATGACTATATTTTAAATGGGTCAAAAATCTTCATTACAAACGGCGGGGTAGCTGATATCTATGTTGTCTTTGCGGTAACAGATCCAGAATCAAAGCATAAAGGAACATCGGCCTTTATCGTCGAAGCAGACTTCCCAGGCTTCTCGGTAGGGAAGAAGGAAAAGAAGCTGGGCATCCGTTCCTCTCCAACGACGGAAATCATTTTTGAAAACTGCCGCGTTCCAAAGGAGAACCTTCTCGGCGCAGAAGGGGAAGGCTTCATCATCGCGATGAAAACATTGGACGGTGGACGTAACGGTATCGCTGCACAGGCAGTGGGAATCGCTCAGGGGGCACTCGATGCAGCGGTGGACTATGCAAAAGAGCGTGTGCAATTCGGCAAACCGATTGCAGCGAATCAAGGTGTATCCTTCAAATTAGCGGATATGGCGACAGCGGTAGAGGCATCTCGTCTTTTGACGTACCAAGCAGCTTGGTTGGAATCAAATGACCTTTCATATGGAAAGGCCTCGGCAATGGCGAAACTGATGGCAGGCGATACAGCGATGAGTGTAACGACAGATGCTGTGCAGATTTTCGGTGGATACGGCTATACAAAAGACTATCCAGTAGAGCGCTTCATGCGTGATGCGAAAATTACACAGATCTACGAAGGCACTCAGGAAATTCAGCGCCTTGTCATTTCGCGTATGCTGACAAAATAATGCATGACAGATAAAAAGATTCGGGTAGAAACATCCGTCAAAGATGCAGGCCTGATCGAAATCCGCAGGCAGCAAATTGTCCGTGCAGGCGTCAACCTGTTTCGGGAAAAGGGCTTCCATCGGGCGACGACAAGGGAAATCGCCAAAGCTGCAGGGTTTAGCATCGGAACATTGTATGAATACATCCGTACGAAAGAAGACGTCCTTTATCTAGTGTGCGACAGCATTTTCAACGAGGTGACGAACCGGCTATCACGCTTTCCGACAGATGCAGGTACGATTGATGCGCTCCGGGAGGCAATCAGCCAATATTTCCTGCTCATCGACGGGATGTTCGATGAATTCACCATCATGTATCAGGAAACGAAATCCTTGCCGAAAGAGGCCATGCAGTATGTGCTGAGCAAGGAGCTTGAGATGGTTGCCATCTTCGAGGAGATGTTGGCCGGCTGTGTGAACTCAGGTGTGCTGGAGCTTGATGAAAACGAGCTGTTCCTGGCTGCCAATCATCTGGTGGTACAGGGGCAGTCCTGGGCGTTCCGGAAATGGGCGCTCAAAAACCGCTATACAATTGAAGAGTACATTGAATTGCAGACGAACCTGTTTTTGAACGGCGTTTTGCATTTTAAGAAATAAGGAAGGCACCGTCAATTGCATACGTTTCGTGGCAATTGGCGGTGCCGTTTGATTGATGCCTGGTAAGGGGACCGGGCTGAGGGACATTTCATGACAAAGGGGAGTTTCGATATGACAACAGAGGTAGAGACAAAAGTTGAGCAGCCAATTGAAACGAAAGTAGAAGTATACAAGCCGAAAAACCATGTCCGTTTCGTCACGGCATCCAGTCTATTCGACGGGCATGATGTATCGGTCAACATCATACGCCGCATTCTGCAATCGAGCGGAGCGGAGGTCGTCCACCTCGGACATAACCGGTCGGTGGAGGAAGTGGTGAATGCCGCCATCCAGGAAGATGCACAGGGGATTGCCGTCTCCAGCTATCAGGGCGGCCACATGGAATACTTCAAGTACATGTATGACCTGCTGCGCGAAAAAGGGGCGCCGCATATCAAAATCTACGGCGGCGGGGGCGGGGTCATCCTGCCGCGTGAAATCAAGGAGCTGCACGACTACGGCATCAACGGCATCTTTTCGCCGGAAGACGGGCGCCGGCTCGGACTTCAGGGCATGATCAACGAAAAGGTAAAAGGGGCGGATTTCTCTACATTGAAGGGCGATTATTTGGAAAAGCTGGAGAAGCTGACGACAGAAACGCCTGAAATTTTAGCGAATTTGATTACCGCTGCCGAGACGGGCGGCGAAGGGGTGGACGAATTACTGAAGGCTGTCCGTGCCAAAACAAAGAAATCACCTGTACTAGGTATTACAGGTACGGGTGGGGCAGGGAAATCCTCGCTGACAGATGAGCTGATCCGCCGCTTCCTGCAGGAGTTCCCGGACAAACGGGTAGCCATCATCTCCGTCGATCCGACGAAACAGAAGACGGGAGGAGCCCTTCTCGGCGACCGCATCCGTATGAATGCCATCTTCAATAACCGCGTCTACATGCGCAGCTTGGCGACGCGTGGTTCCCGTACCGAGCTATCGGCCTCCATCGGGGATGTACTGGATGTTGTCAAGGCGGCCGGCTATGACCTGGTCATCGTCGAGACGAGCGGCATCGGTCAGGGGGATGCGGAAATCACGAAATACACGGATCTTTCGATGTATGTCATGACAAGTGAATTCGGTGCCCCAACGCAGCTTGAAAAAATCGATATGATCGATTATGCGGACCTGATTGCAATCAACAAATTCGAACGCAAGGGCTCCGAGGATGCACTTCGCCAGGTACAGAAGCAAATGCAGCGTTCCCGCGAGATGTGGAATACGAATCTGGACGACATGCCGGTATTCGGTACAATCGCCTCCCAGTTCAATGACAAAGGCACAAATTCACTGTTTGCGGCCATCGTACGTCTAATCAATGAAAAGTTTGGATACAATTGGGAAACATCCTATGAGCAGTCCAGTAAGACGCAAAAGCAGGATGTCATCATTCCGAACGACCGCCGCTATTATTTGCGTGAAATTACCGATGCGGTGCGCGGCTATCATAAACGGGCCGCACAGCAGGTGGAGCTGGCACGCAGGCTCTACCAATTGGAAGGGACGCTGAAGCAGCTGCCGGCAGGAGAAGACGCACTAATTGCCTCAATCAACTCACTGATCGAAGGAGTGCGCGGAGAGCTTTCGACAGAATCGAAGAAAATCCTCGACAATTGGAAAACATTGAAGGAGGCATATAGCGGCGACGAGTATGTGACGAAGGTGCGTGACAAGGAAATCCGCACCGTGCTGACGACGACATCGTTATCCGGCATCAAAATCCCGAAGGTGGCGCTTCCGAAATTTGAGGACTACGGGGAAATTCTGCGATGGGTTTATGCAGAAAATGTACCGGGAGCATTCCCTTATACAGCGGGTGTCTTCCCGTTCAAACGCGAAGGGGAGGATCCAAAGCGCCAATTCGCAGGGGAAGGGACGCCGGAGCGTACGAATAAACGCTTCCACTATTTATCGAAGGATGATGATGCGAAGCGCCTGTCGACTGCCTTCGATTCGGTGACGTTGTACGGGGAAGACCCGCATATCCGTCCCGATATCTACGGCAAAGTAGGGGAGTCGGGTGTAAGCATCTGTACATTGGATGATATGAAGAAGCTGTATGATGGCTTTGATCTGTGCGCACCAAGCACCTCTGTATCGATGACAATCAACGGCCCGGCCCCGATCATCCTGGCAATGTTCATGAATACAGCCATTGATCAGCAGGTCCGCCTTCGGGAAGAGGAACTTGGCCGGCCTTTAACGGTAGAGGAATTTACAGAAACGCGCGAGAAGACGCTGCAGGTTGTCCGCGGTACCGTACAGGCAGATATTTTGAAGGAAGACCAGGGACAGAATACATGCATCTTCTCGACAGAATTTGCACTGCGCATGATGGGTGACATCCAGCAGTACTTCATCGACCATAAAGTGCGCAACTACTACTCCGTATCAATTTCGGGCTACCATATCGCCGAGGCGGGGGCCAACCCGATCTCGCAGCTGGCCTTCACGCTGGCAAACGGCTTTACCTATGTGGAGTACTATTTGAGCCGCGGCATGCATATTGATGACTTTGCACCGAATTTATCGTTCTTCTTCTCGAACGGACTGGATCCTGAGTATACGGTAATCGGCCGGGTGGCACGCCGCATCTGGGCAATCGTCATGCGCGACAAATATGGTGCGAATGAGCGCTCGCAGAAGCTGAAATACCATATCCAGACATCGGGGCGCAGTCTGCATGCACAGGAAATCGATTTCAATGATATCCGTACGACGTTGCAAGCGTTGATGGCACTGCACGACAACTGCAATTCCCTTCACACGAATGCGTATGACGAAGCAATTACAACACCGACAGAAGAATCCGTTCGGCGGGCGATGGCCATCCAGATGATTATTACGAAGGAGCATGGCCTGACGAAAAATGAAAACCCGCTGCAGGGCGCCTTCATCATCGAGGAGCTGACGGACCTTGTGGAGCAGGCGGTACTCGATGAATTCGACCGCATCAATGACCGCGGCGGTGTACTCGGCGCAATGGAAACACAGTACCAGCGCGGGAAGATCCAAGAGGAATCCATGTATTATGAGCACCTGAAACATTCAGGCGAACTGCCGATCATCGGGGTGAACACATACTTGAATCCGAATCCGCCGTCGGATGAAGACATCAATTCCATGGAGGTTGCACGTGCCTCCAAGCAGGAAAAGGATACCCAAATCGCCAATCTGCAGGCCTTCCAGGAACGCCATGCAAACGGCAGCGCTGAGGCACTCGACCGATTGAAGCAGGCTGCCGTGACAGGTGGCAATATTTTTGCCGAATTGATGGATACGGTAAAAGTGGCGAGCCTTGGGCAGATTACACATGCGCTTTATGAAGTGGGCGGCCAGTACCGACGCAACATGTAGGCAAGGCAACGTATCGTTATGCTGATGGATGGGGGATCCCCCATCCATACTTCCTGATTGCTAGCTGTTGACCCGCACTTTTTGCACGACGGGCATGCCCAAATTTTGTATACTAGAGGTAGACTAGCAAGGGAGGTGGCAGAAATGATATCGTATGTAAAATATATTGTTATATTTTGTTGTCTAACAGCCACCTATTTCCTGTATAATGAACAATTGGCATCAATTCCGCTATTGGTTTTGTCAGCTCTGTTCTTTTATCTCGGCTTGAAAGAAATGTCGAAATTAAAAAACAACAAATGAAACTAGCATAGTGCTATCATGTTTGTATATAATGGGTATTATGCTTAGGTAATGTAACAAATGAAGGGACGTGCACGATTTGAACTTTCGTGAAATGACAAAAGAACAATTAGCAGAAGAGTCGTTAATTGATTTAGCATACGCTGTTTTAGAAGAACG
>JBJEFP010000204.1:0-9227 GCA_051874195.1 Lysinibacillus sp.
TATATATTCAAAATAGCCTCGCCCAGCTTTTTTTGAAGGGACTTCCTTTAAAAAGCTGGGGTTAGGCATTAGTCTATTATATTGGCTGCTATTTTCTCAATTGTGCCGTCCACTGCTTCGATAATTCGCTGCCATCTTTCCTGGATTAATTCACTTAACCCGAGTTGGAACTTGATTTCTCTTGGTTCTAGACCAATCAAAAATCCCTTTATGGCATCTTTTTGCAGGTACAGCACCTGGAATAAATGCAGATTATGAGGGGATATATGCAACGTCTGCCGTTCCAGCAAATCCGCCAGGGGATAAATGGATAGCTCGCCCGGCTCCTTGCCCGAATAGACGGCGTCTACAATGATGACAAAAGCTGCTCCTTCCATCTGTTCAAGGCAATAATCTATGTCGGTCTCCCCAATCACATAGTGGATATTGGCTGCACGCGTCCGTTTTGCCAGTTCTTCGACTACATATATGCCCATCCCGTCGTCCATCATTAACCGATTGCCAATTCCGAGGACAATTATTCTCCCCATTAAAACACCTTGATTGTTTTGGTTTGTTTTCCCGGTCGGTATACATGCGTTGCACAAGACATGCAAGGGTCAAATGAACGCAGAATCCGCCCGATTTCCGCTGGGCTGTCTGGGTTTTGGATGGGAGTGCCGATCAATGCCTGTTCCGCGACGCCTCTATAGCCGTTACTGTCCCGCGTGGAGAAATCCCATGTGGAAGGTGTGATGATCTGATAGTAGGACAGTTTCTTCTCCTGGATTTTCAGCCAATGACCGAGCGCCCCCCTTGTTGTATCTACCAGCCCTCGTCCGGCCGCCTCATCCGGAAGCTCATATTTCCTTTGCACATCCACATCCGGAACCAGCTCTCGCAACAAGGTCTTCATGATGGCGGCTATTTTCTTCGCCTCCAGCGCCCTTGCAATCGTACGGTCCATCGCAGAAACCTTATCTTCATACTCCCCGCATAGGATCAGCCTTGCCAGCGGACCCACTTCATATGGCAGGTTGTTGTATCTCGGTGCCTTCACCCATGAATAGGCCCCTTCCTTCTCCATATCAGGCGCCACTGTTTCTTCAGCCGGTGCATACGAGTCTCTTTCCCCTGTGAAATAGGAATGGTCGATTTTCTCTTGTATGTTCCTTTCGTCAAACATTTTGACAGAGCCTGCTGTTGACGCAAGCGGATCGACATAGAGGGTGCCGAGTTCCTTATAATGATGGAAAGCCCCGTATGTCAAAAGGTTGCCGTACCCTTTCCCTAGATGAAAATAATCGGCATAGTAGTGTGCAAGATCATAGACGTCTGGAATCATTTTTTCCTCTATAAATTGCGCAACCTTCTGTAGGATTGAATCAAGGTGGACCACCTTTTCAGCTGTCGCCTGCGTAGTCACCCCTCCGATGAATACACCATGATTATGCGGCGCCTTCCCTCCCAGGACAGCCAGCATTTGATGGGCGAGCCGGCTGATTGCGAGAGAGTCGAAATAATGCTGTGACATTCGGTCGTTGATTGCTTTAGGCAACCTGAAGTCTGCATGGTCCGACTGAAAGAGCGGATTTTTTTCCATCTTCACGAAATCCGGAATGGTATATTGATAGAAGTGACGGATATGGTTCTGCAAGAACTCGCAGCAATGGATGATATCCCGCAAGTACTTCCCCTGCTCCATCGGCTCAATATGCAGCGCATCCTCCAAAGCCATCGAGGATGCCATGGAGTGTGCAGCGGAGCAAATGCCGCATATGCGTTGCGTAAAATACACCGCATCAAATGGATTTCTCCCAATCAGCATCTGTTCGAATCCCCGAAAGAGGTTTCCTTTCACCTTCGCCTCCGTCACTTGATGGTTTTCGACGATTACATCAATTTCCATGAACCCGCTGATTCGCGTCAACGGATTGATGACGATTCTCTTATTCATTTTTCACAACCCTCGTCGTGTCATAGCTGATAAACGGGGACATCGCATCCGGAAAGCCTATTTGCGCACAGCCAATACACGGTGTGTTCGCCCCTATCGGCCAATTCACATGCCCGTTCCATTGTCTTGTCGGGCAATCGGTCCTTGTGACAGGGCCCCGGCAGCCGAGCTTGAAAAGACATGTCGGATCCCCTAATTTCTCGGCAAAGATGCCGCGGTCAAAAAACGGCCTCCGGGGGCAGCGGTCATGGATGAGTGTACTGTAGAACATCAGCGGGCGTCCTATGTTATCCATCGGCGGCTCCCCGTACAGCAGCAGATGTGCCAACGTTCCTAAAAACCACGCTGGATTGACCGGGCACCCGGGGAGTTTGATGATGTTCTTGCCAGGAAGGGCTTTCGGGAGCCCGACCGATTCAGATGGGTTCGGCTTTGCTGCAGATACACCGCCATGCGTGGCACAGGCACCGACGGCTAAAATATGGGAAGCCTTTTCCCCAAGCATCGTAACCGCCTGAAGACCAGTCAGAGGCTTGCCTTGCCAGCTGCCGATGATATTGTATAAACCATCATTTTTTAGAGCAACCGCCCCTTCCACAGCCAAAATATATTCTTCATCCAACACCGCCAGTAGCTTTTCGATTGCCCGCTCGCCCTCTGCAGCCATCAGACTATTGCTATACCGAAGATCGACCATGGCATTCACCATATACTCGAAATCAGGATATTGGCCGTTCATTAAGGAAATGATATTGCCCGAACAGCCGTTCAGCTCTAAATAAACAAGATTTTTCTTTTTGATGAGGCCGTTTTGTATCCCTTCCATGGCCTCGTTCGTCAGCCTTGCAGCAATTCCTTCATTCGACAAATCTTCAGGGGGTAAAACGATTTGTTCCATTACGCCAGCCTCCCGACTACTGGTAGTGTCTGTAAAATTGCCTGTTGTCCCGCATGACACGTCGCAAATTCCTGTGTATGATTCTTTCCTGCCAAGAGACCGAAATGAGTCGCCGCCGCCCATGTTCTATTATTCGTGACATCATATACGACCCCTTCGACCGCCACATAGGCAGGCTTGCCGTTCTTCCCGTCATAGCTCGCCAGTTCTTCTGACGTAAATGTGCGCTGGTTCGGTTGTGGAATTGAAGGGGAAGTTGCTTGTATTGCCTGTTCGCCCGGGTTGTTTCTGGATGGGGGCTGCTGTCGCACGGGGAAAGTCTGCATGCCGGCCATCGAAAGCTGATTTGCCAGCAGCTCGCTGAGAAAGTGGAGGGAGGAGACCGAATCCCACAGGCGCTGGAGCGTGACCTGCTTCATGGAGGGATCGTTTTGGTTGGCAAGCAGTGAAATATCGTAGCGGGCTTGTGTGACAAGATGATTTACCTGCTGTCTGATCAACTCTGTGTTGTCTATCGTGACCTCTCCTTACGAAAGCGATATAGCAACATCTTATGCAGCAACCTGACAAATAATTTATCATCAGCAAATCCGCGGCAAAAGAAGCCCCGTCAGCCGGTGAAGGCGCCGGGTTGTACCGATGGGTGTCTGGACGTATAGTTTCCCCGGTTCCTGGCCCTTCGAAATCACCTGTCCGATTTTTTGGGCGTCCTTTCCTAATTCGCTTCTCTTCAGAACCGCCAATACTTGCTGCTCATAGGCTGCATCGACAATGATGACGGCCTTACCCTCATTCGCCAAATACAAAGGGTCGAAGCCTAGAATGTCACATGCCCCATGCACCTCGTCATGTATAGGGATGGCCAGTTCATCGAGCGTGATGGAGCAGCGAAAATCCTCGCAGATCTCAATGAGCGCCGTAGCCAGCCCGCCCCGTGTGGGATCCCTCATGATGCGGATTGCCCCCACCTCCTCCACGAGCTCTTGAAGAAGGTGATTCAGCGATGCACAATCACTTGCTACGTCTGTCATTATCCCCAAATCACCGCGTGCGCTTACGATGGCAATCCCATGATCGCCGATTGTCCCGCTGATGATGACAGCATCGCCCTCCTTGATCCTGTCGGGACGCAGACGCTTCCTTTCTTCCAGGAGGCCGATGCCGGTCGTGTTGATGAATAAACCGTCCGCCCCTCCCTTTTCCACTACCTTCGTATCGCCTGCTATAATGTGGACGCCGGCAGCTGCCGCTTCTTTTGCCATGCTTTTTGCCACCGTCTTTAAATCTGCGAGTGGAAACCCTTCCTCGATGATATAGCTGACCGTCATCACTTTTGGTACAGCCCCCGATACGGCCAGATCATTGACCGTCCCCGCTACGGCTAATTTGCCGATGTCTCCACCAGGGAAGAAAAGCGGCTTTACGACAAAGCTATCCGTCGTTACCGCCATCGCTTCAAACGGACCGTTCACAATGGCGGCATCGAGCATCGCGTGCTCCTGATGGCCGAAAGATTCTACGAACACATCGCGGATGAGCTGATGGGTCAATTCACCGCCTTCCCCGTGTGCCAGGCTGATTTTTCTTACCAGGGCTACTCCTCCCTCATATAATGATAATGGGCAGAACATGTGCCTTCCGTAGAGACCATGCACGGGCCGATTGGATTGACGGGGGTGCATCCTTTATTGAACAACCTGCATTCTTCCGGAGTAATGACGCCCCGGATGATTTCACCGCAGCGGCATTTGGTTTTTCTCGGTTCCCCCGCATCGACCTGGAACTTCTTCTTGGCATCGAATGCCGCATACCGTCCTTTCAATGCCAGACCGCTGTTCGGGATGCTGCCCATGCCCCGCCACTCCTCATCGCACGGCTCCAGATACGCTTCCATGAACCGCTGTGCTTCCACATTCCCTTCATCCTTGACCATATAGGAATAGCCATTGATGATTTCCGCCTTGTGTTCCAGAAGAAGCTGCAGCAATTTATAAATGCCGCTCAATAATTCCACAGTTTCAAAACCTGTTATGATGCCTGGGATATCGTACTCTTCAGCTAAGAAATCGAAGCTGTCCTTTCCGATGACCACCGACACATGCCCCGGTAGCAGGAAGGCATCCAGCCTTACCTCACCCGATGCAAGAAGCTCCCTTAATACAGGCTCCACGAGTTTCGTTGTCATCCAGATGCTATAGTTCGGCAGCTTCTTCCTTTCCGCTTCCCGAACGGCAAGAGCGAGTAGCGGGATGGTCGTTTCAAAGCCGATTCCCAAGAAAACGACTTCCTTATCCGGATTTTCTTCAGCAATCTTCACGCTGTCCATCGGGGAATACACAACCCTGATGTCCTTTCCTTCCGTTTTGGCTGCCATCAAGGAATCCTTCGAACCGGGGACCCGCATCATATCCCCAAAGGTGCATAGAATGCGGTCCGGACCTTCAGCTAATGCAATCATCGCATCAATCGATTGTTGGTCGGTTACGCATACCGGACAGCCCGGGCCCGCAATCAGCCTTACATGGTCCTTTAATGCTGCCTTTATGCCCGTTTTGGCCAAGGCCATCGTATGGGACCCGCATACCTCCATCAACACCGGCAGCCTGCCGTATGATTCTTGAAATTTCCTTGCACTTTCAATGACCGCATCGAGTGATTGCCGGCTAAGGACCGGGTCGGAAAGTTGATTTAGTTCGAGCATCCAGTATGTTCCTCCATTCATCCATACTCTCCTTGGCATATTCCCCATCCACAATCGTCATCGCCTGTCCGGCATGGAGCAGTACATAGTCGCCGATCTTCACTTCCGGTACAAACATCGTCCCTACATGCATGCTTGCCCCCATTACATCTACAAGCGCCCTATATTCATCCTCGATCCGCAGCACCTGCGCCGGTACACCTAGGCACAAATCATTCCACCGTCCTTTTTTTCTCGCTTGCTGCACGCGCGGCAATCATGAGCTGCCCCACCGATAGGCCGCCATCATTGCAGGGTACCAATTGATGCGTATACACTGTAAAACCTTCACTTTCGAGCCGCCCCTGAATCTCTTTTGCCAGATAACGGTTTTGGAATGATCCGCCTGACAGCACGACGCTTCTGTTGAGGTCCGGCCTTTCCTCCACCAACTTTTGCACCGTTTCCACACAGCAGGACACAATCGTGTCATGGAAGGCTTGGATGATGGTACGAATGGGCATATTGCTTAATTTATCCTGAATGATTTGATAAACCATCGGCGAAAGGTCCAGCTGGAACTGATTGGTGCTGTCTTTTGTTAGATGGAACGGGTACGTCTTCCGCTCACCCTCAAGCCGCCCCCTCATCATATAGTCCGATAATTTAATGCTTGCTTCGCCGTCGTAGGTGG
The DNA here is from genome assembly GCA_051874195.1 of Lysinibacillus sp. Classification (GTDB taxonomy): domain Bacteria; phylum Bacillota; class Bacilli; order Bacillales_A; family Planococcaceae; genus Lysinibacillus_B. The sequence goes on from JBJEFP010000204.1 coordinate 6,209, forward strand.
ACTGTTCACAGATCCCTAAAATAGCGCTGACCGCGTCAAACAAACGGCCGCATGTCCCCGCCATCGGGGAATTAATGTGACCGGCAATCATGCGCTTGATGATCTGGATTTCCTTCTCCCTCTCAGGAAAAAGGGTCATCGCCAGCTGTTTCCCTTCCTCCCCCCAATGATGAAGAAGCATGGCTGCCGCATTTCTCCATGGCTGCTCCACCGCCTTTTCGCCACCCGGCAGCGGTGTGTACTGCAAATGCGCCAGCCGTTCAACGGAACGTGCATTGCCATATAAAAACTCAAAGCCCCATATGCAGCCATCCTCCCCGTAGCCCGTACCATCCAATATGATTCCGATGCAAGGGTGCTCCACCTTGTTTTCCACCATGCAGGACACTAGATGGGCATGGTGATGCTGGACAGGGATGATGCGTCCCTGGAAAGATTGCGCTATGAGCGTGGTCGCATAGAGGGGATGCTGATCGATTGCGATATAGCTCCCTTGCACACCCAGCCACTTTTGGTAATGCGCCAACTGTTGCCTGAAGAAATGAATCATCTCCTCGTTCTGCAGGTCCCCAATATGAGGGCCGACCATGATTGTTTGCCCCCTCCCAATGGCAAAGGTATTTTTTTGATGTCCTCCTAGGGCAATAACGGCGTCTACATCGCTGCCTGTCTGAAGCGGATCCGGAACAAATCCCCTTGCCCGTCGTACAGGCAGCACATGCTCCCCATTTCCCTGGAACACTGAATCATCAATCGGCAGAAAGATGTTCCGGTCATGCGTCAATACATAATCACACATTTCCAATACTTGCTCGAACGAAGCATCCTCATAGAGAATGGGATGACCCGAAGGATTGGCGCTCGTCATGACCAAGCATTCCAGATGTCCATCTTGAAACAAAAGAGCATGCAGGGGCGTATAGGGCAGCATGACACCGAGCGTCGATAAGCCAGGCGATAGATTTTGCGGTAATGCCCAATCCCCTTTTTTTCGCAAAATGACAATCGGCATCTCCGGACTTGTCAGCATCTCCTCTTCCTGCTCCGAAAGATAGCAAAGCTCCCTCGCCGTTTCCAACGAGCCTGCCATGACAGCAAATGGACGCTGTGGCCGGCTCTTTTTGATCCTCAGCCGTGCCACCGCTTTTTCGTGATGGGCATTGCACGCTAGATGATAGCCCCCTATCCCCTTTATCCCGATGATTTTCCCTTGCTTCAGGTGCTCGACTGCCAGGCTCACCGCTTCCTTATCTTCCACTATCATTTGCCGCGAGCGGTCATACAGCCGAAGTATAGGACCACACTCCGGACAACAAATGGGCTGCGCATGATGCCTTCTGTCGGTCGGGTCCTCATATTCCGCCCGGCAGCTTGGACACATGTCAAAGGCGGCCATCGTGGTATTCGGCCGGTCATAGGGCAGGCTGCTGGTAATCGTATAGCGGGGGCCGCACTGGGTACAATTGATGAAGGGATACTGGTAACGCTTGTTGCCAGGGTCCGATAATTCTTCCAGGCAGGCGTTGCAAATGGCGGCGTCGGCTGCAATCCAGGGCAAGGTATTCCCACTCTTCCCGCTTGATAGTATCGTAAAATCGTGATGAAAGGATGGCGCTATGGGGAAGGTGTGCAATTCGTCGATTTTCGACAACGGAGGAGGCGATGATCTGATTTCCTCTACCATTTCCAGCAATGCGTGCTCCTCCCCTTCTGCCACAATCGTCACGCAATCAAGATTGTTCTGCACGCTCCCTGTTATACGGTATTTATGGGCGAGCGCATAGATGAACGGGCGGAAGCCAACCCCCTGCACCCTGCCTGTCACCATGACTTTTACGGCTTTATGCATTGATGGTAGGCATCCTTTATCCAGCTGATCCACTCCTCCATCCCTTCACCCGTCCGTGCAGATAACGCTTTGCACGCCGCCTGGGGATTGATGGCACGCAAGTCCCTTTCCGCTTCCTCTATATCAAATGCAACATAGGGCAGCAGGTCGATCTTATTGATGAGGGTCAAGTCCGTCCGCCTGAACATGACCGGGTATTTCGGGATTTTATCATTCCCTTCCGGCACGCTCAGCACAACGACCTTGTAATCCTGTCCCAAATCATAGCCGGATGGACAGACGAGATTGCCGATATTTTCGATGAAAAGAATATCCACCTCGTCCAATTCGAATTCCGGCAATACCGTCGCAATCATCCGGGCATCGAGATGGCAGCCGCCCACCGTATTGATTTGAACGGTCTTGATGCCAAGAGCGCGCAGCCGTTCCGCATCCCGCTCCGTGGCTAAATCCCCCTCGATGACGGCTATCCGATAGTCGGCAGCCAGCAGCTTTACCGTCTCCTCCAGCAGCGTCGTTTTCCCTGCACCGGGAGAGCTCATTAGATTGATTACAAGTGTTTTGCTATTACAGAATATTTCCCTATTCAAATGTGCCGCTTCATTCAAATTCTGTAACACATTTTCCTCAAGTTTCACTTTCAAATGCTACACTTCCTTCATAAGATTGGACTTGAAACGTTTCACCAGCAATAAGCAGGCAGTTCAGTCCCTTACAACTTGGACAAAGGGCAATTCGGTAATCCGGTTCGAACTCTAAACGACAGCTTTGGCATTGCGCCTTGGCTGCTTCGCGTATGATATGTAGCTCCGTATTTTCAGTAATCGGGACCGGCGTCTGCTTCTGAAAATACTGGAATGCCAGCTCCAATGCATCCGCTAAGACATTTGATAAATCCCCGACTACGACCGTTATTTCACGGATGTTCTTGATGTTCCTTGCACGTGCATCTTCGGCAACTATATGGATGATTTCTGCCATGAGCGACATCTCATGCATGGTGGACACCTTCCATTGCTCAACTTTTGTAAATTATATGTATGGCGGAATGAAAAATGACCTGCTGGCTGGACGCGAAAGCATACCAGCATCAGCAGGTCGAAATCCTTTTTCTTATGGTCATGTTTTTAGGGCTTATCCTTACCCCTACGATTTCCTTCAGCGAAATCC
>JBJEFP010000205.1:0-8794 GCA_051874195.1 Lysinibacillus sp.
ATGTTGGTCAATTTGCTGTTTATCCTAGTCCAGACGACAGTCAGTGTCAAATATTATTACAAGTCCAGCCTACTCATCACCATCCTGTTCACCTTATGGGTCATCTTGATGTCTCCGTATGTGGACCTCATCGTATTCGGCTATCTCATTTGCCTCCAGTTCTGGCTGATGTCCATCGCCTGCTATAATATGCGTGATCGAACCTACTCACAGAACCGCTAGAACAATAGCACTTGCCGTTCCGAAGTTCTGAAAAAGGCTAAAACCACTTGGGTCCTTTAATTATTCCTTCACAACAAAAAAACACAGCGTGGCAATCGGTTTGCCATGCTGTGCGATCCTCTTACTACAAGAGTGACTAAGTACTCTCCCAGTATAACATGCTTTCTTCCTTTCTACACCTTGAAATCCTTGGAAATGAATAGGCATACATGAAAAGAGCCCTCTGTTGATATAGTGGCTGGCATTCTTTATGCTTAATGAAGGCTTTATGACCACGAGGCATCTTTATTACAGCGTTTCGCTACAGCATGCTCACTCCCGCAAGGACAGGGGAGCCTGCGTCTTTTCTTGATGTTCCTCATCTTCTTCTCTTATAGAATTTATAAAGAAAATAACCCCCGAACACAACAACGGGAATGAGAAGGTAATACTTGTAACGATTGAACACATCCAAAATCTCGGACCAGTTGTCCCCCGCCCATGCCCCGAGCACGATGAGGACCGTGTTCCATAGAATGGTCCCTAATGTGGTATACGTAATGAAAGGCGCAAGGGGCATCCTGGCAACCCCAGCCGGTATAGAGATCAGGCTACGGACTACCGGTATAAAACGACAAAAGAACACCGCCATATAACCGTGATTTTGAAACCAATCTACCGAACGGTCAATGTCTCTTGGTCTTAAGCGGAGGACGGTGCCTACCTTGCCGGACAGTATTTTCTTGAGCCGTGAGAGGCTGACGAGCTTCCCTACATAATATAAGCATATCGCTCCTGCTACTGAACCAATCGTCGAAGCAATAATGACCCCAATGACCGTCATATCCGTACGGGTTGTCATAAATCCCCCGAATGTCAAAATAAACTCGGATGGAATAGGAGGAAACAAGTTTTCTAACGCTACCAAAAAGGCTACGCCAAAATATCCCCAGCCATTCATCAGATCCTTAATCCATTCTTCCATTATGATATATCACTTCTTTCTGCTACAGCATGAAGTTACAAGCTTGTACGATTGTAATGTATCACTTCCTTAAGGGAAGTCTGTCCACTTCTTATTCCATTACCCATAACCTCACCATTAAACGATGTACCCACGCACATAAACATGGCTATTTTATGTCCAATCTTCCAAAATTAGACGTTAAAGCGAGTCGCTGGAGGAATAAAAATGTAACAGGGTTCATCACCATAACCTAGGTTTGATTTTTCGTTCTGGCTGGACGCTTCCGGCGCAGACACGGCTCCAACTGAATGGTTTTTCAGGATGGTCTCCGAAACATTGGATTTTTACGCACGTGCTCATCCCCAAGGAGTCGCCATCAGTCACACCTACCGACGCATTATAGACGTTTTTAAATCCCCAGCTTACGGAAAATAAAATCAATTAGGATAATATGTAATAAATTGGATTTATTCACATGGATAGTGTATGTTGCATAGTATAAGTCATACAGTGTATGTCATATGGTAAAGAGAGAGGTGAATTATGGATACGTTACTACATTCCTTGTTGATTGAATTAAGAAGAGGGACACTGACATTAGCTGTGTTGAGTCAGCTACAAATCCCCCGCTACGGTTATTCCCTTGTCCAGTTATTGGAGCAATCGGGTGTAGCAATCGATCAAAGCACGCTGTATCCTCTTTTAAGAAGACTAGAAAAGCAGGGTCTCGTAACAAGCAGTTGGGATAATTCGGACAGCAGACCGAGAAAGTACTATGTGCTCAGTGAAGAAGGAAAAGTGATTTACACGCAGCTGAAAAAGGAATGGCTGGATAATTCAAAAAAGCTATTACATTTATTGAACGAGGAGGAACATCATGAATTTGATTGAGGTGTATATACAGGAAGTTATACGAAGGCTGCCAGAGAAGAATCGAAACGATATTGCGCTTGAATTAAAGTCCACCATCGAGGATATGCTGCCTGAAGGTTATAATGAAGAAAATGTAGAGACGGTTCTTGAAAAGCTGGGCAGCCCTGCAGCACTTGCCGAAGGATACCACGATCGTTCAAAGTATTTAATTGGCCCCCGCTATTTTGACGCCTACCTTTCATTACTAAAAATGATTCTGCCAATTGCGGCTACCGTTTCACTTATCGCACTTGCAGCGGAGAATATCATCGGATACGAAAAGCATACCTCTGTTTTGAATATGATTATTTTATTGATTGCTGAAGGAGTATGGGGGATGATTGCTGTTGGGATACAGGTATTTTTCTGGTTAACCGTCGTTTTCGGAATTATGGAACGGGTAAATAAGTCCGATGATACCCGCCCCCTTACACCACACCTCACCGAATGGAAGGTGGAAGACTTAAAAGACATCCAGCTCGTTCCCAAGCGAAAGGCTATTTCTAAGTATGAAGTGTTTGGCGCATTAATTTGGACCGCTATTTGGGCGACAGTTTACTTTTACGCCAATCATCTCGTCGGCATCTATAAAGGTGGTCCTGAAGGGCTTGAATTTATTACTCCCGCAATGAATGAGGCGGAGCTTATTCATTATTGGCCAATCATTTTACTCATTATTGGGTTGGAAATTTCCCTGTCCATCTATAAATTAATCGAAAGACAATGGACAAAAGCAATGGCATGGTTTAATGCCTTGCTTCAGATTGTAGTTACTGTTACATTCATCGTCATTATCAAAAATCCATATTTGTTCAATCCGGACTTCCTGACAGAAATGTCTCGTCTATTCGAAGTGTCAGTAAGTAAATTGGAATTGTGGATCATCAGCGGCAGCATTTTAGCATTTTTAATCGCAGCAGCTATTAATATGTTTGACGGCTTCCGTAAAGCTAGTAGATAACTGAAGGTAAAATTCAGAGGCATACCCATACAAGGCATGCCTCAGCTTGTTCTTATACGAAAAAGCAATCATTTGTCGAGGTCGGTAAAGGAAAAAGCTAATGCTGAAACTTGAACGAGGAGGTCTAGACGTGCAAGAAAAAAACCGTTCAACGAGGCAATCGCATTTGTGCATCGGTGTATACGTTCGACAAACGAAATCTCAAAAAACGATAACTTTGTACCAGCCCCATCCATTTTATCCCCACACACTAAGGTATACATGGCTAGATAGTATTCATTTGCAGTATTTCCCACGAGATGCAGTGATTTTCGTTTTTAGATATTCCTCTGCTTGAAACGACGCTTCAGCCAGAAAAAAACAAGGAGGGCTCCCAGAATTGTAAATAACAAAAACTGAATATGCGGATCCAACTGAAATACACCATAGATGACCAATGCTTCAAGGAGCAATGCCGGGATTTTACCAATGGTGCTGGCAATCGCAAAATGCATTGCTTTTACACTGGAGCAAGCACTTATAAAGGTAACGGCTCCAGAGGGCATAAACGGCATCAGCCGAAGGGAGAAAATGAGCATCATCGCATTCCAACCCTTGGACTGTAGCAGCTGTTTTAAATAAGGGTGAGTGAATTTTTTTGTTACGTTCCATTTCTGTAATCCTTTTCGATACAGATAAAAGCTGACAATTGCCCCGATTGCCTCTCCAGCGATAGAAAGCAGGAGTCCGAATGCAAACCCAAAGGTACCAATATTGACAATGGTTATAATCGTACTAGGCAGCACGCCCGCAATACTGATAAGAGTATTCAGCAATATGCTGATTAGGACAGCAATTAGCCAATGTATATTAAACAGTTCAAATAATATAGTTTCCATCATTCCATTATAACAACTGTTAGAGGAGTGGGCATGTTATGAGTAGGGATTTTTCGAAATTCCCTATTAACACGCCATTAGATTCCCGAGAAGAGGCATTGATTATGGTGAGTCTGTATATCTCTCCACCATTTTGTGAAGGACATCCTCACTCACAGGACCGACTATGCGTTCCACTTCCCGTCCATCCTTATCTAATATGACAGTTGTAGGAATCGTCAGTACCTTGAAATCAGTCCCCGCACGATCTGTATCATCCAGAAGAATAGGATAGGTTACGTTGTACTGTTCGATGAAAGTGGACAGTGCCTCTTCCCCATCATCTCTAGCCGTCAGATTCACTCCGATTAATGCTACGTTTTCCGGCAATCGTTCCGCAAAAGATTGAAGATGCGGCATTTCTGCTTTGCACGGCGGACACCAGGTCGCAAAAAAGTTTACGATTGTGATGTTGTTTCCTCTTTCTTGTACGTCATATACTTCTCCTGTTGTCGTTTCCAATGAGATTTCGGTCATTTCGGTTGCTTCCCTTTTCCTGTCGAGCTGCAAGTCTCCCAGTAGTATTCCAATCAGTCCAGCGATGAATCCAAGTGCGATGAACTGCTTTTGTTGTGCCTGTTCGCTTATCACTACTTTCAACAACAAGAAAACGCCAAAAGAGATAAAAATTCCATCGCTCCATGTGTATTGCCATATGAGTAGGAGTACCTGAAGGAACCAGATTAGCTGATGGCCTTTCCACGTTCCTACTACAAGTAAAAGAATCCATAAAGCAGCGAGCAGCCATTGCTGGGTGAACAGAGTAAACACTACTTGGTAGATGGCCAGGAAACGAAGCCATAGCTGCCACATAGCAGGAATGGATAGGCTTTGCCGTTGCTTCCAAACATACATACTAAGGACGAGAATTGAGGCGATATGTCCCTTCACACCACCGTCGAAATAGAGAAGGGACATCGGTGCTTGAATAAAGGCGTCCCAAAAGAACAGCACATAGCTTCCTTTCCATATGAAGATATAGAGCCAAAACAGCGTATCAAGGCTCTTCTTATAGGAATCGTCAAGCTTTCTGCCAATCCAGTCAAGGGAGACTGCCGCAATGAAGAAGGCAATCCAGGATATTGGGATATTAATTGAACCAATCGAGAAGTATTCCATTTGCATCACCTACAAAAAGCAGGATAAGCAACTTGCCTATCCTGTCCATTTCTTATTTGAAATTATATTGTGTCACAATCGGCTCACGCTTTTCAACCTGATCCTTGTAATATTCATATAGTGAAATACCCAGGAATGAGCCTGAAATATTGTAAACATTTTGGTAGCCGCTGTTTTCAAGAGCCATCACGGCATTGTAGCTGCGTTGTGCGGAACGGCAATGTACGTATACCGGTACATCCTTTGGAATTTCATCCATGCGGCCACGCAATTGGCTGAGCGGAATATTTTTCGCACCTTTTACATGGCCGTTTTTAAATTCGCTTTCCTCCCTGACGTCGACAATAACAGCTCCAGATTCGACCAGCTCACGCACCTCATCTACACGTACCTGTTTAAAACGGCCTTGCATGATATTCGTTGCCACTAGTGCAGCAAGGTTTACGACATCCTTTGCTGTACTAAACATCGGTGAATAAGACAGCTCCAGCTCCTTTAAATCCTCGATTGTTCCGTCCATCGTAATGAGCGTGGCAATGACATCCACACGCTTATCTGCATTGCCTTTCCCTATTGCCTGTGCACCGACGATCCGACCTGTCGGCACTTCATAAATAAGCTTGAAGTGAAGCGGATTGCTGGATGGCATGAGCCCAACCTTATCCGGAGCGATTACATACACCGCATCAACCTGCAATCCAATTTGTTTCGCTGTCCGTTCATTCAGCCCTGTTGCTGCAGCTGCATAATCGAACACCTGGATGCTTGAAGAGCCGATTACCCCTTTATTTACTGTAGGAATTCCGTAAATATGGTCTGCTACCGCACGTGCCTGACGTTGCGCAGGGCCGGCAAGTGCAAGACGTGCCGGCTTTCTCATCAGCCGGTGATACACTTCGATGGCGTCACCAACTGCATAAATGTGTCGGCTGCTTGTTTGATAAAACTGATTCACTTTGATTGCGCCTGTTTCACCAATTTCCAGTCCTGCTTCCTGCGCCAAGGAAGTTTCAGGTCGAACACCGATTGCTAGCACAACGATCTCTGCCTGTATTTCCTTGCCTGAATTAAGCGTAATGCTTGTTTCTGAAATCTTTGCCAGGCCATCATTGACGACTAATTCAACGCCGTGATCCATGATTTCCTTATGAAGGATTTGCACCATATCCTCATCAAATGGCATCAAAATCTGTGGCGCAAATTCGACCAATGAAACGCCTCGTCCAGCCAATCGCAGATTTTCCGCTACTTCCACTCCGATGAAGCCTCCACCAATGACGGCGATATGTTTGGCATCCTTTTCAATGATCGCCTTTTGAAGATTTTCGATATCCACTACATTGCGGACGGTAAACACATGTGACAGCTCGACGCCTTCCAATTTCGGAATGATCGGGCTGGCACCGGGAGATAGGATCAATTCATCATATGCCTCTTCGTAGGTAGTATCCGTCGCCAGGTTTTTGACAGTTACCGTTTTACTATCGCGGTTGATTTTCACTACCTCGCTCAAAACCCTTGCATCAATATTATATTTTGCTTCAAATGATTGTGGATTCATAAGGACAAGACGGTCACTGTTTTCTACAATTCCGCTTAAATGATAAGGTAAAGAACAGTTTGAAAAGGATACATGCGGACCCTTTTCAAACATAACGATTTGTGCTTGTTCGTCTAAGCGACGGATACGGGCAGCGGCGGAAGCACCACCTGCTACCCCTCCTACTACTACGATTTTTTTCATACGATTTCCTCCTATAAATTACAACCTTCCGGACCGCAGGAATCATCGCCCCCTGCAATATTTAGCTTTTGATTAGCTACTTCCCTTGCCTGTTTCAATGTTCTTGTGAATACTTCAATTGGTTCTGCACCGATAATGCCGTATTTGTTTTCGAACACGAAGAATGGAACGCTCTGCACCTGTAGCTGCTGCGCATCATATCGATCCTTTGCCAGCTCTTCTGCAAACTGGTCGCTTTCCACAACCGCTTTTGCTTCCTCTTCAGGCAAATTAACTGATTTTGCCACTTGAACAAGTGCATCATGGTCATTGACATTCAAACCTTTTGTAAAATAGCCATCCATCATTGCCTCGACAAACACAGCCTCTTTATTGAATTTGCGTGCCCATTTGGCCAGACGGTGAGCATTTTCTGTATTACCTGTTTTCATTTGCTCGAAATTGTACGTCAATCCTACTTCCTTTGCACGCTCTTGGATAGAGGAAGCCATCATTTCAATCTCTTCACGTGCCGATTCGTACTTCTCCATCATACTTTCATAAAATGACTTACCTTCCGTTTTTGAAGCATGCGGGTTCAATTGGTAGGATTTGTATTCAATCTCGATTTCATCTTCAAATCCAGTTTCATGAATCGCTTGTTCCAGACGTTTTTTCCCGATATAGCAAAACGGGCATGCAAAGTCTGAAAAGATTTCAATTTTCATTTTCGTCACCTACCATAGGATATCTATCCAAATTTTAATGGCCGTTGCAGCAATCATCACTGCCAAAATAATTTGAAGGATTTTCGTATTTAATGTCTTACCCGCTTTTGCCCCAAGTGGAGCAGCTATTAAACTTGCGATAATCATAATAAATGCCGGCCAGTAATCGACCTGCCCTGTCATTATTTTACCAACACTTCCCCCAATAGAGGAAATGAACGTAACCGCAAGACTTGTCGCGATTGTCATACGTGTCGGAATGTGCAGCACTGTCAGCATAATCGGCACCAGCAGGAAACCACCTGCAGCTCCAACGATACCCGAGCCAATTCCGACAATCAATGCTAAAATAGCAGCCAGTGGTTTATTGAATGTTACTTCGTCCAGTGGTTTGTCATCCACTTTTTTCTTTGGAATGAACATCATCACCGCTGCAATTAATGCAAGCGATCCGTATACGATATTTACCGCTTCTTCTGATAAGAATCCTGACCCATAGCTCCCTATAAAGCTACCAATGAGAATTGCCCCACCCATGTAGATAATGAGCTGCTTATTCAAATATCCGCCCTTACGGTATGCCCATACCCCTGCAATCGAGGCAAATAACACTTGTACAGCGCTAATGCCGGAGACTTCGTGGGCTGTAAATGCTGCCAGTCCGAATAACGGTGGAACATATAACAGTAAAGGGTATTTAATAATTGAACCACCGACACCCAGCATTCCGGATAGGAAAGATCCTATAAACCCGAGCGCAAAGATGACGATGATAAATGTTAATGATAAATCCATCTTTTTTCCTTCTTTCTGTCTGAAGAGATTCATTTCAAAATCGGCAGAATCATGCTGCCTAAAAGGTTCTTGCTACTAAAAAAGCGAGTAGTGGTTACTACTCGCCTATTCGTTTAACTATGCTTTTTGGATGTAGAAAGTAAGCACGCCTGCTTCTTCTTTCTGTTCTAAAATCGTGTGACCGCCCGCTTTTGCCCATGCAGCAAAATCATTTAGCGCCCCTTTGTCTGTCACCAATACCTCTAAAACCTCTCCTGAGTTGATTGTATCCATTGCCTTCTTTGTTTTCACGATCGGCATTGGACATGCCAGTCCTTTAGCGTCTAATGTTTTTGTAATGTTCATTATAGTTCCCTCTTTTTCTTTTTTATTAGTTGTAAGCGATTTAGACCGTCGTGCTGACGGTCAGGCACTATACGCCAAACCATGTGGCGTATAGTACCTCCTTTCAGCCTGCCCTGTAGGACAGTT
>JBJEFP010000206.1:0-7426 GCA_051874195.1 Lysinibacillus sp.
ACAGCTATGATACAGAAACTGCGGATGTGGTGGCGGCCCTTCAAGGAATCGATGATCCGAGTACATTGGGAAAAGTCATTCAGGAAGTGTATGAGCTTTCGTTCGAAGAGTGGATACCATTCGAGGATTGTGTGGAAATCGCGCGCAAGCTGATTGCCATTAAATATGAAGCGAAATGCATTATTTAAAAAACTCGGCCTTTGCCGAGTTTTTATTTTTGCAGCGTGTCCATTAAATTGGAAGCAGGTACTTCCAGAACATTCGATAATTTTAAGACGGTCTGAACGGAAGGTGTCGATACACCCTCCTCGTACAAGGCTAATTTTTCTACTCCGATTTGGGTCTTCCGGGACAACTCCTCCAATGACCAGTTACGCTCTTCACGTAGCTGTGTCAATAACTCCTGTAGCGTGATTTTCATAAAGCGAGCACATCCTTTCAGAATATTTGTATAAGTTCATTATAATACGTATGGAATACAATAAATGCTCCCTTTTTGTCTAAAATCCGAACGTTAAAAGCTGGACCCTCCATGTAAGAGGGTCCAGCTTTTCGTCTATGCAAAGACGCTTCTTAATAAAATGATGAGAATGGCGACCGGAGCCAGATAGCGTACAATCATCAGCCAGATGTTAAAAATCACCGGAGATGAGGCCAGCTCCTGCTGTGAAACCTTCTTCGAGTAATGGAAGCCGGCAAACAGCGAAATCAACAATGCACCAATCGGCATGAGGATGCTACTTGTAAGATAGTCGGCAAAGTCAAAGAAGTTTTTCCCCATGATCGTAAAGTCGCTCATCACCCCGTAGGACAGGGCGCTAGGAATCCCTAAAAGGAAGATAAGGATGGCGAAAATCCATGAAGCACGTCTGCGCCCTCCCGTTTTTCGTCCTATGCCGATCGACACTACAACCTCTAATAAAGCGATTGATGAGGTCACCGTTGCAAACAACAGCAGAATGAAGAAGATGATTAAAAACAAGCCGCCCATCGGCAGTTGTTCAAATACGGCGGGAATCATGATGAATACAAGTCCCGGTCCCTGCGCGGGAGAATAACCAAGCGCAAATACCGCCGGGAAAATGACAAGTCCTGCCAGGATGGAGATGACGATGTTCATGGTTGCTACATTGCCGGCAGAGCTGACGATATTTTCCTTAGGCGATAGATAGGAAGAGTACGTAATCATCGCGGAAACGCCGACGCTCAATGAGAAGAAGGCCTGGCCCAAAGCGAGCAGCAGTGTTTCTGCATTCAAGTACGACCAATCCGGTACAAACATGAATTTTATGCCTTCCATAGCGCCGTCCAGTGTGATAGAGCGGATGAACAGCAGAATAAAGAAGATGAACAGCAACGGCATCATCCATTTGCTCGCCACCTCAATCCCGCTTTTAATGCCTGCTTGTACAATCAGCAAGGTTAATAGCATGAAAGCACCCTGAGCTAGGAGGACCTCCACGGGATTTGAAATGATATCGTTAAATAAAGAGGCAAAGTCCAAGCCTTGTCCTGTCAGCTGTAGTGCTACAGCCCGGAATAGATAACTTAAAATCCAGCCGCCTACGACACTGTAAAACGATAGAATGATGCCGCATGCAATCAGCCCGAGCCAGCCCACCATATACCAGGGCTTGCCCGGAGCCTGCGTCTTAAATGAATTGATGGGGTCAAGCTGGCCCCGGCGTCCAATCATGAATTCTGCTATTAAAATAGGAAGACCGATCACTACAGTACACAAAATAAAGAGAAGAATGAATACACTCCCTCCATTTGTCCCTGCCATATACGGGAATTTCCAAATTGCCCCAAGTCCGATTGCGCTACCAGCAGCTGCTAATATAAAACCAATCTTGGAGGCGAATTGATCTCTAGATGACAAAATAAAACCTCCTTAAAAATAGAAAACGTATTCATTCTATCGTATTATAATGCAAAAATATAGATATTTGTTTAAAAAGTTCTGGAATTTATGCGACTATTGCAAATAGGTGAACCTCCATTGTAAATAATGGAAATTACCCTGGATTTATATGTATACAGAACAATCTTTGAGGCGCACCCCCGAATATGTTATAATTTAACATGACATTTTCGTATATAAGTGAAGAGAAAGTAGGATTAAGCTATGGCAAAAAAATATGAAGTAGGTGACGTGCTAACTGGGAAAGTTACAGGAATCCAGCCGTATGGGGCATTTGTGTCGTTGGACGAACACACGCAGGGGCTTGTTCATATTTCGGAAATTACGTATGGATTTGTAAAGGATATCCATGACCATTTAAAGGTGGGGGAGGATATCAGGGTAAAAGTGCTGGAGGTGGACGATGAAGCAAAGAAAATCAGCTTATCAATCCGTGCGTTGCATGAGCCGCCCCATCCTAAAAAACGTGAACAACTGCCGCGTAAATCGCTACAGGATCGCGTAGATGAGGCCGATGCAAACGGCTTTCAGGTATTGAAGAGCAAGCTGCAGGACTGGATTGAGCAGGCGGGGGAATAAAAAGGAAACCATTATTAGCTGAAACGGGCTGACAGAGAGGTGCAGAGGGAAATGGATGTTATTTCCCCTGCACCTTTTTTTATTTTCGGAGGAACGAATCATCACCTGATGAGGCATATACGTTGCAAGAGGGCATATAGGACATAAACCTGTTGTAGCGAGAAGGAAGAGGGCCATCCGCCGGTTTTCAATGGTGGAGTAGGCAACAGAATATGAGAAAACCAGAAACGCCCCGGTCGAGGATAAGTGGTTTGCCGTTAAGGCAGGGCTTGTTTCGAATAAGGACAACATCCTGCCCTCAAATGATGCAGCCGATTCTTCAAAAACTGTACATCGCATCAATGGATGAAACGTTTCATCATGGAGATGAGGGGGAAGGATATAATGAATAATAATAGCGCTACAGGCTTCGGGCCGGCTATGCAGTGAGGGTAAAGGGACCGAGGCGATAGGGATTGATGAAAATCTTCAAGACAATTAGTCGAAACTTGGGAATCAATAGTTCGCTAGATATTCATCGAGCGGCCATTTTTGCCGGTGGAGGCAGGCAGGTTGAGGAAGGGCTTCCCTGCATATGTGCCGACGACCGAAAAGGGGTTCAAGGAAGCAACAGGCATTACTGAAGATACGGCTTATAGGCTGACCTAGGCGAATGACGAGCATTAGGGGTATTCGGGCAAGCATACCATCCGTTCAAAAAGGGCTTTTGGATGGTTTAAAAAGGAACCTTACATCATCGCGTCAAACGGTAGGTCTAATAGCACGGAAAAATCATGCTGGTTATCTATTAATGTAAGCGCACACATGACTAAATAAATAAAAACTTAAAAGTGTGCAAAATGTGACAAAATAATAACCAATTTCCATTAGAAATATGTTACAATGTTGGCGTTATCAATAATTAAATTTAAAGAGGCGAATAATATAATGGCTGAAAATTTAAACCTATTCACATCAACACAGGAAGTTATTCAAGAAGCGTTAGGCAAGCTTGGCTATGATGAAGCAATGTATGATTTATTGAAAGAGCCACTACGTATGCTTTCTGTACGCATTCCTGTAAAAATGGACGATGGTACGACAAAAGTATTTACTGGTTATCGTGCCCAGCATTCTGACGCAGTAGGGCCAACAAAAGGTGGCGTACGTTTCCACCCGCTGGTTAGCGAAGAAGAGGTAAAGGCGCTTTCTATGTGGATGAC
Source organism: Lysinibacillus sp. (assembly GCA_051874195.1). Classification (GTDB taxonomy): domain Bacteria; phylum Bacillota; class Bacilli; order Bacillales_A; family Planococcaceae; genus Lysinibacillus_B. The sequence goes on from JBJEFP010000206.1 coordinate 3,706, forward strand.
GTTGAAATGCGGTATCGTAGACCTTCCGTACGGAGGGGGTAAAGGCGGGGTAATCTGTGACCCGCGTCAAATGTCCATGGGTGAATTGGAACGTTTGAGCCGAGGTTACGTTCGTGCAATTAGTCAGGTGGTAGGACCGACAAAGGATATTCCGGCACCGGACGTCTTCACAAATGCACAAATCATGGCATGGATGATGGATGAATATAGCCGAATGGATGAATTCAACTCCCCTGGCTTTATCACGGGTAAACCAATTGTTCTTGGTGGTTCGCAAGGGCGCGACCGTGCGACGGCAGAAGGTGTAACGATTGTCATTCAGGAGGCGGCGAAAAAACGTGGCATCGATATCAAGGATGCGCGCGTTGTTATTCAAGGATTCGGTAATGCAGGAAGCTTCCTGGCAAAATTCATGAGTGATCTGGGCGTGAAGGTCATCGGTATTTCGGATGCTTATGGAGCCCTTCATGACCCGAATGGTCTGGACATTGACTACCTGCTGGATCGCCGTGATTCCTTTGGGACCGTTACGACATTATTCGAAAATACGATTACAAATAAAGAGTTGCTAGAGTTGGATTGTGATATTTTAGTGCCTGCAGCAATTGAAAATCAAATTACGGCTGAAAATGCACATAACATCAAAGCCAGTATCGTTGTAGAGGCGGCAAACGGCCCTACAACTGCGGAAGCGACGAAAATTCTGGCTGAGCGCGGCATTCTTTTAGTGCCGGATGTATTGGCATCGGCTGGCGGTGTAACGGTATCTTACTTTGAATGGGTACAGAACAACCAAGGCTACTACTGGACGGAAGAAGAAGTGCGCGAAAAGTTATACCGCAAAATGGTGGATGCATTCGAGAATGTTTATACAACTGCGACAAACCGCAACATCAATATGCGCCTTGCTGCGTACATGGTCGGTGTCCGTCGCACAGCTGAAGCTTCCCGCTTCCGTGGATGGGTGTAATAATATATAGAAAAAACTCCTTGTTCAGGTTTGCCTTGAACAAGGAGTTTTTTGACTTTATAAACATTCAAGCTCCTTTATGCTTGCTGGATAGATAAGGGGTAAATGAATGACGGTCCAAGATGCCAATTTTTTTCTTTTATTATACGAATATGAGAAAATAGATTGAAGGGAGAGATAGGAATGAATGAATTTTCTTTTTGGAATCCAGTCAGACTGCACTTCGGAAAAAATAGTATAGAGCAGTTGGTAAAAGAAGCGCTTCCTTACCATAAGGTCCTGATCGTGTATGGAGGCGGCAGTATTAAAAAGAACGGCGTCTATGAGGATGTGACAAGCGCACTGGCAGGCAAAGAAATTTTTGAGCTTTCTGGCGTCGAGCCGAACCCGCGTGTTTCGACGGCCCGAAAAGGAATCGATATTTGTAAGAAGGAAGGCATCGATCTTGTGCTGGCTGTTGGTGGAGGATCGGTGATTGACTGTGCGAAATTGATTGCTGCTGGCGCCAAAATCGATGAGGACGCGTGGAATCTGGTAAAGAAAAAGGTGTTTGCAAAAGAGGCCCTTCCATTAGGAACGGTATTGACGTTGGCAGCCACGGCATCGGAAATGAACTCCGGCTCGGTCATCACCAACCTGGAAACGAAGGAGAAGCTGGGGTGGGGCAGTCCGGCCACTTTCCCGAAGTTCTCGATTCTGGATCCAAGCTATACATTTACCGTGCCTGCTGATCAAACGGTAAATGGAATCGTGGATACGATGTCGCACATCTTTGAGCAATATTTCAATAACGCGACGAATACACCGCTCACAGATGAAATGAGTGAAGGAATCTTACGTACAATCATCGAGGTGGCACCGAAAGCATTGAAGGAGCCTGATAACTATGAGCATCGAGAGACATTGATGCTTGCAGGTACGATAGGGCTGAATGGCTTCTTATCCATTGGTTCTCGAGGGGATTGGGCGACTCATAATATCGAACATGCTGTTTCGGCGTATTATGACATCCCGCACGCAGGGGGGCTGGCCATTCTTTTCCCTAACTGGATGCGTCATAATCTGCATGTCAACCCATCACGTTTTGCTCGTCTGGCGGAGAAGGTTTTTGGCGTTGAGCGCCAAGGCCGTAGTGATGAAGAAGTGGCACTTGAGGGCATTGAGCGCTTAAGCGCATTTTGGCAGTCAATCGGGGCACCTAGCCGCTTGGCGGATTACCATATTACGGATGCGGAATTCGAAGGCATTATCGAGCATACGATGTTCAATGGTCCGTTCGGCAATTTTAACAAACTTGACCGTGAAGATGTACGCAGTATTTTACAACTATCTCTATAAGTAAGGTTCCTTCAGTGCTTGCAGGGTACTGTAAGGCATAAAGAGCGCCCATAACAAGAGGCTGGCCGATGACTTTTTTCATCGGCCAGCCTCTTTGCTTCTGCGCTTTATGTAGCACGAAGCCTTCTAGGATCATCCCACTTGCCAGTACACCAAGAGCGATATACAACCCCGCCGGATTCGTTGGCGGGGTGCATGAAGTGGTGCCATCCCTCTTTAATAGTATCATAAGAATTGCAACAATGAGGACAGCACCGAGACATACGAGGTTGACGCCCCTGCCGTAGCCGTTTGGAAATTGGAGTGTCGGTGCTTTCTTTGATAAAGCCGGACCGATGTAGACGAAAAATTGGTTTGCTGCGTCCCCGAATGAGTGCATCATTTCTGCAAACATGGCTACATTCCCTGTAAAGAAAAAGGCTGCCCCTTTAATGATGCCTAAAGATGAATTGGCAAAGGCTGCGATGAGAGAAGGTTTGTTCCCGCCTTTTAAAATAGTAGAATAAGCTGTGCCGTGATTCCTCCTTCTTATTTAGTAGGGTAAGTTGCCTATACCCTTCATCAATACATTAAAAATCAACCTCGATTCTTTCGATGAATTCTAATTCTTTTAGGATGGTGTATATCCAAACTGTATCCTCAGGAATAAGGGTGGAGAAACGGATATTTATTTCGTGGCTATAAGTATTATATTTCACTGGGAAATCCCGTATGCCCACGTGTTCAATGACCATGCCGTGTTCTTGTATTCTCTCGATTAAGATTGGTAGAGTTGAAATATCGGGAATTACCACCGTCAATGATAATTCACGCATACGTAGCCTTTTTGGACCGATTTTGATAAGAAAGGGAGCGATGATTTCGATGCCGATTACGACAATGAGCACCGCTGCGAATGCTTGGAAGTAAAAGCCCGCTCCAACGGCGATCCCGATACCGGCAGCCCCCCATATCATGGCGGCTGTCGTCAAGCCTGTTATGCTATCGTTCCCTCTACGTAAAATGACGCCAGCTCCGAGAAAACCGATGCCGCTCACCACCTGGGCGGCCAGGCGCAATGGGTCCATCGTAATGTTGATATCATCCCTCGGCGGTGTCATGTAGGCTGTTTCGATGGAGATGGTTGTAAGCAAACAGCTGAATGTTGCGATGACCAGACTGGTTTTCAATCCGACCGGCTTCTTTTTTAATTCCCTTTCAATTCCGATGATTAAACTTAAAGTACCTGCAATCACTAGTTTCACTAATATTTCAATGGACAACGAATCGCTTAGTAGAAAATCCACTCACTATCATCCTTTCTTGTATTTCGTATTGCGAATGAATAGGCTTGGTGTAAAATAAGGTGAAGCTTCAATAGATGGGTGCTTTGATGCGCAGGATCCGGATAAAGGCCTTACCTGTTAGAACCCA
>JBJEFP010000206.1:7526-8728 GCA_051874195.1 Lysinibacillus sp.
ATACCCTCTGTTATGAGAAATATGGTTTTTGACCCTGATCAAGCGAACGCTTTCTATATAGATAAATACCTGTCCGTCAATGTATGGAAAAGGGAGCTAAGGTGGTAGATTTATATGTTTAATGAAAAAGTAGGGCCTTATATGGCGATTATCATTGGAGTAGCCTCCGTTTCGATGTCGGCCATTTTTGTGAAATTAGCAAATGCAGAATCGGCTGTCATTGCTTTTTATCGTATGTTCTTCTCGGTTCTTATTATGAGTCCGATATTTTTCTTGAAATACAGAAGTGAATTGAAGCAGTTGCACAAAAAAGATTGGGCTTACTCAATTATTGCAGGGATATTCTTGGCTTTCCACTTCATTTTATGGTTTGAATCCTTGAATTACACTTCTGTAGCGAGTTCTACAGTTTTGGTGACCTTGCAACCGCTATTTGCATTTGTCGGTACATACATTTTCTTTAAGGAAAAGGTATCCCTCCAGTCCATTGTAGCAGGTGGTGTAGCCATTGTAGGGAGTTTCTTAATCGGTTGGGGAGATTTCCGGATTAGCGGCTCTGCCCTTTATGGAGATGTGCTGGCATTGGTTGCTTGTGCACTTATAACGGGGTATCTGTTATTCGGCCAAGATGTGCGCAAGCGCTTATCCTTGATCACGTATACAATGGTCGTCTACAGTGTGAGCACCGTCTGTCTATTTTTTTATGTGCTAATAATGGGGCAATCTTTTGGGCCGTATGAAACATCGGATTGGTTTTGGTTTATTATGCTGGCACTTGTCCCTAATCTATTGGGACATACTTTATTTAACTGGGCTTTGAAATGGGTAAGTACGAATACGATTTCAGTTGCCATATTGTTTGAACCGGTGGGTGCTGCTGTATTGGCGTATTTTATTTTTGCGGAAAAACTAGTGCTTTCTCAGATTGTCGGAGGACTGATAATAGTAGCGGGGATAGGGCTGTTTATTGTGGATATTAAAAAAACCAAAAGATTTTTCAAAAAAACTATTGCATAGCTGCAGTAGTTGTTGTATATTATTACTTGTCCTTAACGCGACAAAACATTTGAAGGCTTCGAGAAAAAAACTTTCAGATGGACTTGACATCAACTTAAGGGCGAGTTAATATAATGAGGTCGCAGTTAAAGCGACGAAATGAACTTTGAAAACTGAACAAGCAAGACGTTAACAATAATTTTCTT
>JBJEFP010000207.1:0-8707 GCA_051874195.1 Lysinibacillus sp.
ACGAGCTGCGTAGAAACCAATCGCAACGCCCCCGATTAAAGCTACAATGATAAGTAAAATACCAAGCCATAATTGCATTTGAATCCAACCTCCTCCGCTTACGTAATCCCGAGAAAACTCTCCAAAAAGGATTATACACTAATTCCAAAACGGTTGCTATAGAATTAATCGGACAGGCCCTGAATAATAGAAGGATTTTGTATACTTTACCCTTTTTTTGAGCCGCACACGCAAAATTATCCCCTATTTATGATAAAGCTAGGTGGACAGGGATTTCATCTAAAACCGTTTTTATAAGAAAAGGCAAAAAAAGACAGCCCGCAAATAGCTGCGGACCGCCTTTTCATACTTATAGCGCTTTTACTTTATTTACTACGTTTTCTACTGTGAAACCATACTTCTCGATTACTAGCTCTCCAGGTGCGGATGCGCCGAACTTGTCGATTGCAAGCACGTCCCCTTCGAAGCCAGTATATTTGTGCCAGCCTAATGAAGCACCCATTTCGATTGCAAGACGTTTCGTCACTGCCTTTGGAAGAACGGATTCTTTGTATTCAGCTGACTGCTGTTCGAAGCGGTCCATAGCCGGCATCGATACAACCGATGCATCGATTCCATCCGCAAGCAATGCCTTCTGTGCTTCTACCGCTAGCGATACTTCCGAACCTGTAGCAATCAGGATGGCATCCGGTGTCTCTTTTGTCGCTGGTGAAATGACATAAGCGCCTTTTTGAACGCCTTCACGCACTGTTTCGATCGGTGCGTCGATTACCGGCAAGTTTTGACGGGACAGCACTAGAACTGTCGGTGTCGATTTGCTTGTGACTGCAATACGCCAAGCTTCTGCCGATTCGTTTGCATCTGCAGGACGGATTACTGAAAGGTTTGGCATTGCGCGTAATGATGCTAAATGCTCAATTGGTTCATGTGTTGGGCCATCTTCCCCAACGGCGATTGAGTCATGTGTAAACACATATGTGACCGGTAGACCCATTAGTGCTGATAAACGAACGGCTGGACGTACATAGTCGGAGAATACGAAGAATGTACCGCCGAATACATTGACACCACCGTGCAATGCCATACCATTTAATGCAGCACCCATCGCGAACTCACGTACACCGAACCAAATGTTGCGGCCTGCGTAGTTGTCAACCGAGAAGTCACCGGCACCCTTCATTGTCGTTTTGTTCGAACCTGCCAAGTCAGCCGAACCACCGAAGAAGGAAGGAACCTTTTTCGCTAATGCATTGATGACTTCACCTGAAGAGGAACGAGTCGCTACGGATTTACCCGCCTCGTATACAGGAATTTCCGCGTCGTAGTCTGCTGGCAATTCATTATTCATCGCCTTCACGAACTGCTCTGCTAGTTCCGGGTAAGCCGCTTTGTATGCCTCGAATTTTGCATTCCAGTCATTTTCCGCTTGTACACCTTGTACTTCAGCAGCTGCCTTGAATGTTTCATATACTTCCTCCGGTACGTGGAATGGCTCGTGTGCCCATTCATACGCTGCCTTCGTCAATAGTACTTCATCCGCTCCAAGTGGCGCACCGTGTGAATCCGATTTACCGGATTTGTTCGGTGAACCGAAACCGATCACCGTCTTCACTTCAATCAATGTCGGCTTGCCTTTGTTTGCCTTCGCTTGCTCGATTGCTTTGTTGATTTCTTCGATATCCGTGCCGTCCTGCACTTTCAAGTAGTTCCAGCCGTTCGACTCGAAGCGCTTCTGTACGTTTTCGGAGAAGGACTTCTCCAAATCGCCGTCCAATGAAATATCATTTGAATCATATAGCACAATCAATTTTTCAAGCTGCAGGTGGCCTGCCAGCGAAATCGCCTCTGACGCTACACCTTCCATCAGGTCTCCGTCACCGCATAATGCGAATGTATAGTGGTCTACGATTTCATGACCTTCTTTGTTGTATGTTCCTGCAAGGTGGCGTTCTGCCATTGCCATACCAACTGACATTGCAATCCCTTGGCCAAGTGGACCTGTCGTTGCTTCCACCCCAACCGTGTGTCCGTACTCTGGGTGACCAGGCGTTTTAGAATCCCATTGACGGAATTTTTTGATTTCATCCATCTCCAGACCGTATCCGCCCAGGTGCAGAAGGCTATAAAGAAGCATTGAGCCGTGGCCAGCCGATAATACAAAACGGTCGCGGTTATACCATTTTGGATTTTGAGGGTTGTGGTGCATTTGCTTTGTCCATAATGTATAGGCCATTGGTGCTGCACCCATCGGTAAACCAGGGTGGCCAGAATTAGCCTTTTCGATTGCATCAATCGATAAAGTTCGGATAGTATTGATCGCTAGCAGATCCGCATATTGTGTCATAGTTGACATCCTTTCTCGCACTAATATTATTCTTATCTAGTTTAGTCATAAACACTCAAGAATACAACGGTTTTTCCGTAAATAGGTTATACTTTTTATTTAAATATGAGACATTAATCAACTGTCCTTTTGATTCATTTCATATTCTCGAATCGGTACCAAACCTCTTCCCCGCAAACCCATAAGAAGGCTCGATTTCCGGACATTATGAAGTTTTGCAAAATCGCCCCATATAATCTATCAATTTAAAAACTTGCCCTTCTTCGCCTCTTTTACCTTTTCCGGTGTCACATCGTTGCCTTCTGCGTCGATGACCTTTACATTTTCGATTGTTTCACGCATCGTACCGCGGAACGTGTCCAAATACTCTTTGCGCAATTGCGTCTGCTCCTTCGCTTCCGCTTCCGTCAATGTTCCAGCTTTCTTTTTCTTCGAAAGTTCATTGATACGAGCAATCTTTTCCTTTGATAACATATTCGTCTCACCTTTCTTAACTGACTACTACAAAGGTATGAAAAATCGACAGGAAGTGCAAGCGATTACGCTTTCTTTCTTCCTTATGCAAAAAAGAGCCGCCGATTTTTATTTCGGCAGCTCTGATGCTTGTCGTCGTTCATATTCTTCCACATATTCGATGTATCGTCTATGGACTGTCGCCTTGCTCACCTGGAAGCCAAGCCCCTGCAGTGTATTGGCGATTTCCTTGAACGTCATGCCCTTGTCCCGCAATTTGACGATTTCCTCAATCGGCACTTCAATCCGTTCACGGCCTTCCATGTTGCCGCGTTCCCCCAGGTTCAGCTCCGGGCGGTAGCCCCGCTCCACTGCCCGCTTCATTCCCCGGCGGATTTTTGCGTTGTGCATCTTGCGCTGGTATTCCTCAACAATCGACAGGATTTCAAGCAGCATCGTATCCATTTCATTCAATGCAAGCGGTCCCGCCTCGTTCAGCGAATAGACAGTCACATCCTGCTTGATGAGCAGGTGCAGCACCGCCATCCGTGCATTCCCCCTCCCAAGACGCGTTTCATCCTGGATGAAGAGCGCCTGGATGTCGGAAGCCTTCATGAAATCCAGCATATCAAGCAATCCTTCACGGTCTACATCATAACCGCTGTGCTGGTCTTCAAACACCTCTTCCACCCTAAAGCCCTGTTCGGCTGCATAGCGGGTCAATTCCTCACGCTGTCTCGCTAAAGATGTCTCCTGCGTTTCCTTCGTCGTACTCACACGGCAATATACGACGGCCGATTTGGACTTTGTCATTTTTGATCACTCGCTACTTTAATGGATTTGCCATCCTCCCCATTGGACAGGTTGGCTATGTATACTGAGTCTTTCGCTACAGGAATCGTAATCGTTTGTCCTGCCTGCAGCATGCCTTCGAACAGATGATTCTCCTTTTTCACGAAGGCGACCCAGTCCTGTGTAGACATCTTACCACGGTATTCATCCGCCAACGACCATAAAGTCTCCCCATGGGCAATCGTAATCTGTTCGTATTGTTCGATTTTTTCGTCTGTTATGTATATGTATGCGATAAAGGCGACCGCCAACCCCAGAAGTACCTTTACATAGCTGTTTTGCTTTACCCAATTCATTTGACCATCTCCCCACAAAATGTTTGCTCAGAATATATGTTCTCATTTTAATGCGAACGTTCGTTTCTTGTCAACACTTTTTTCGAACCTACGTTTGCATTTCTGTTCGCATATGGTATACTAAGGCTAACTTAAAAAAGGAAGAACTCTAGTAGAGAGGTGAGCATTATGTCAAAGATATCGAAACGCCAAGAAGCAATTTTAGCATTCATCAAAGAAGAAGTACGTTCTAAAGGCTATCCACCTTCCGTTCGCGAAATAGGAGAAGCTGTCGGTCTTGCTTCAAGCTCCACGGTCCACGGACACCTGGCCCGTCTTGAAAGCAAGGGAATGATCCGCCGCGACCCGACGAAGCCGCGTGCCATCGAGGTATTGGACCAGGAAGCAGCGCTTGTGAACAAGCAAGAAGTCATCCATGTCCCATTAATCGGGAAGGTAACTGCCGGTTTTCCGATTACGGCAATCGAAAACATCGAAGAATACTTCCCGCTGCCAAATACTTACGGTACGAGCGACGATCAGATTTTCATGTTAGAGGTTATGGGCGAATCAATGATTGAGGCTGGCATTTTAGACGGGGACTATGTCATCGTAAAACAGCAGTCTGCAGCCAATAACGGCGATATCGTCGTAGCGATGACCGAGGACGACGAAGCGACTGTGAAACGTTTCTATAAAGAAAAAACACATTTCCGCCTGCAGCCTGAAAACTCTTCAATGGATCCGATTTTAGTGGACCAGGTGAAGATTTTAGGCAAAGTGGTAGGTTTATATCGTACGGTACATTAATCTTCCGTAAAGCACAAAAGCAGCGCCCATCTCTAATGGATGAACGCTGTTTTTTTGTTCGGCATATTTGGATAGAGCCATAGGATTGAGGATGAGCCTCTTAGTCGTATGATTCCCCGCAAATTCCCGCTACGTATGTGGAGCTCACGGCTCACTAGATGTCACTTCCTTTTCCCTCTCCGTTGATGATATCTCCACCGTACAACAGATGGTGGATGGATATGTAAATGGAGTGGAACACGGTTTTTCCCCTGCTATCACAATCGAATGATGAATCCTTCTAACTGAGGTTTTTCTGAAATAGAGCAGGTTCTTCCCAACTTCCTTGAAGATTACCGGGAAATAAAAAAGTGTAGAGAAAGCTGATTCAACGCTTTTTCTACACTTCTTTCCTATACACACTTGCACTAAAACAGCTGCCAGTACCATTCGATAAGGTCCGCGCCGTAAAAGTAGGCGATGACAGCGCCAAGTGCAATCGACGGGCCAAACGGAATGGGCGTCTTTCTCCCCTGCCCCCGCACCTTCAGGACGACAATCCCTACAATCATGCCGATGAGCGACGCCAGGAAAAGTGTCAGCAACGTATTAACCGTTCCAAGGACAAGGCCAATCAACAGGAACAACTTGATGTCTCCCCCACCCATGCCGCCTTTGGAAATGACGGCGATGAGCAGCAGGAGGCCGAAGCCCAGGCCTGCACCGAGCAGGCTGTCCCACCACGGCTCGAGCGGCGAAAAGATACGCGCTATTACGAGTAGTGGCAGAAAGAACAACAGAATCTTATCTGGAATCAGCATATATGCAAGGTCCGATACGTTGATGATGACGAGCAGCGATACAAAAAGCAGCGCCACGGCAAATTCAGCCGTGAAGCCGAACTTCATGTAGCTTGCGACGAACAGAACGGCGGTCGCAAGCTCGGTCACACAATAGACAGGGGACACCTTCGCCCCGCATCCCCTGCACCTGCCTCCCTGTAATACATAGGAAATGACAGGAATGAGTTCGAAGGGCGTCAGTCTGCGGTTGCAGGCTGTACAGTGGGACGGGGGGCTGACGAGGGATTCTCTCTTCGGCACCCGAAGCCCCACCACATTATAGAACGAACCAAGCACCAGCCCAAATAAGCCGATAAAAATACTATATACCATGTCCATAGCGTAACCTCTTACTCAAAGTAGAATGTTGTTACTTGAATATTGGCAGAGACGACCGATGATGCCTCCTCCGTCAACATCTCCTCCTCACCGGGTAGTGTGTACTCGAGCGCATCGATATGCATGATGCGCTCCAATCCTTCGATTTCCCTGATGAACTGCTGGAGCTGTTCGTAATCGGGGGATTCGACTTCTATTTCGCATGTTATCATTTTTAAATTCTCCGGCAACGATTCAGGCGACATCATGGATACCGGCTCCTCCTGCTGGTCTGTTGTTCCACTGTCCGTCTCATCCGTTCCATCCCCGTCAGCCATCCCGGCATTGGTGTTTTCCTCGGTGCTCCCTTCCACTGGAGCTTCCTCATTCGGTTCGACAAGGCCGGATGTGGATACGAGGCTATCATAGTTGTTGAAGCTGATGCCGAGTATACGGGAGCCGGAGATGTATTCAGCCTCCTCAAATGACAGGAGGAGCTGATTGACTTCCCGGCTGGCAGGAAGCTTTTTGCGTATTGTAAATCCACTATTTATTATACCATTTTTTTCCTCATCGATAAGTGCAATTTGCTCCCTCATCGCCGAAATTTCCCTGTTCAGGTTGTCTACGGCGCTCCGCTTCACCTCTGCTTCTCCCTGCTTCGGCAGGACGACATAGTAGTACACCGCAAATAACAGCGCCAGCACGAGCGCCGTGATAAGAAGCGGTCCTGAATTTTTGCCACCAGAAAGCTCCATTACCCTTCACCTCCAGTAGCCAAATATGCACCATCAATGGCCAGCATCACTTCCACCGTATAGCGCGGCACTTCGCTGAATCTTGCCTCTGCATCTTGTTGTTGCTGAGAGGATCCAAGCTCGAAGTTCGTAATCTCCCCCACCTGTACATCGAGGAAGTAGGGGCTCGCTTCAAGCCGTTCTATATACATTGAAATGGCATTCAATGTTTCAAAATCGACCGTAAACATAACGGCGGCTTGGCCGAACGAATAGCTGCGCAGGTATGTATTGTCTGGCAACAGCCGTTGTGTTTCATCGACTAGCGGCGTCGCTGGATAGGATATTTGCTCAATGAACGTCAATGACTCCTCGATTGATCCCTGCCCGGCACCCTGCAGCCCATCCAGTTCCATCTGCACCTCATCCCGTTCCGCTTGGAGGGCCTGCTCTTCGTTTGTCAGGCTGACTACATCCGCTCTAGCGGAAAAGTACAGCCAGGACATGACTGCCAGCAGCAGGATGGTGATGATGCCGAGAAGGATATAGCCTGTCCTCGAGCCTTCTTCATCCCGTCCCGTGTTCGGCAGAAGGTTGATATCTGGTATCATACGTCAACCTCCTTCAGCGCAAGGCCAAGAAGGGCTGCATGCTTCGCCTTGAAGCCGGGATATTTCTTGCCGATGAGGGCATCATCCACTTCAATGATGGGGTTGGCGAAGTTCTCCGCCAGAAGCGCCGTAATGTGAGGAAGCAGCGGATTGTCGCCCAAAATGATGATATCATCCACGGACTTTTCCCCCTTATGTAGCGAAAACTTGAAGAAATTCATTATGCGGTCAAGCTCTAATACTTGGTCTGCTAACGTCATTCGGTATTCCTGTAAATCTCCCTTATAGAGAAAAGAAACATCATATCCGCTGTCGCTAGCAGGCTCGGCCTGCCATTTTTCCAGATCCGTGTCAATCGTTTGGAAGCGCAGAAAATCCACATTTCCTCTCGAATAGATGCAGATGGACAATTCATTGATCGACCAGTCCGCAATCAGATAGGTCCGCTTGCTGCTGAGCAGGTCAAGGGACTCTAAAAGACGTAGATTCGCAAGCGCCCGGATGTCCGCCACCTGGGGCTTCAAATGACTGTCCTGCACAATCTCCATGAATTTCCGGACTTCCTCCGGCGGCGCTGCGAAAATCACCGCCTTGCCGTCCTCCGGATTCGGATCCACTACATCGACAAGCGGCTCCTGGAACGGCAGATGGATGGAATGCCCGATTTCCAGCTGTACATAGCCGCGCAGCTCCTTTGGCTCCGTTATATCGCTGGGATGCTCAATCACTTTTAACAGCACCGATGTATCCGGGACGAAAAAGCGTACATGCTGCCGCTTCCCGCCCCACTCGGGCACATATGCCTTGACGACTTCAAACAGGGCCATCTCATCCATGATCACCCCTTCCTCCACGATTCCCCGCGCCAACGGGACATCGTAGCATTGCGCCTGCCCAAGGTCCGGTTCCTTCGCTACGAGTACACGGAGCACATAATCATTCAGCGCCAGACTAACATGGGAGTTCCTTCTGGACTTGAATAGTTTCAGCATGGCAGGGCCTCCTTTTCTTTGAAATTAGTTTTATAGATTATTGCGTTAATCGCTCAATGGAACACCCAACCGATAGGAGGTTGGGGGTTCTTTGAGCGGATAATCTTCGCCTTAAGTCCCTGAAATCGTTCCTCCTGGATCAACATCTGCATTATTAATGACTTGAATGCTGGCATTAGTAAAAGTTATTGTTTGATTATTAGATAAGGTAGCCGTACCTGATAATGTTGCTGGTGGACCCTTAGTTATTGTAATTTCCGTAGCCCCCTCAAAAGTCCCCCAATTGTCAACGTAGGGTTCAAGGGCTGCTCGATTAGCAGTTGTTTGTCCTGCCCCTTCGTCTGTAAAATATATATTAGCCGCATTTAAAATATTGACTGCATCTGCTTTTGCTGCATTTACACGAGAATTATCAATAATATTCCCAATCGCAGGAATGGCAATGGCCGCAATAATCGCCAAGATGACGATGACCGCCAACAGTTCAATCAACG
>JBJEFP010000208.1:0-8693 GCA_051874195.1 Lysinibacillus sp.
ATCCTTCCTCGATTTCTGCGGCCTCTGTGTGCTCGTTCTGGAAAAGAGAGCGTAGGCCTATGCGGTCAAGCGCGAAATGAAAGATGGATTAATGAAGGGACACGACCTATTCGCTACATCAAGGAAGTCGTGTTCTTTTTTTCTTTTTGGAAAAAAATGAAATTTATGAAACTTATCGAATATTTATAACGTATATAACGTGTAGATTGAAAGAAAGGAAGACTTGTCATGAGCTTAAAACTTGAGCATGTAACCAAGAAGTACAGGGATTTCACCGCCGTTCAGGATCTGAACTTCGAAATTGAAAAGGGTGAAATTTTTGGCCTGATCGGGCAGAACGGAGCAGGGAAGACGACTACCTTCCGCATGATCCTCGACCTCCAGGAAACGACGGAGGGAACCATCACGTGGGAGGGCAAGCACATCAATAAGGTGAACCGGGATATCCTCGGCTATTTGCCGGAGGAGCGCGGCATATTCCCGCAGATGAAGGTCGACGAGCAGCTTTACTATTTCGGTCAACTGCGCGGCATGAAGCGCGATGAAATAAAGAAGGAGATCGACTTCTGGATCGAGCGTTTTGATTTGGAGGAAAAGCGCAAGGATAAGGCGGAGACCCTTTCGAAGGGGAATCAGCAAAAGGTCCAGCTGATTGCGAGCTTCCTCCATAAGCCGAAGTTCCTCATCCTGGATGAACCGTTCAGCGGGCTCGATCCAGTGAATAAGGACCTGCTGAAAAACGCCATCCTCCATTTGCGCGATAGAGGGATGACGATCCTGTTTTCCAGCCACCAGATGGAAAACGTCGAGGAGCTGTGCGACCACCTATGCCTGCTGAAGCGTGGGGTTTCGCTGTTTTCCGGCTCGCTGCTGGATCTGAAAAAGCAGTACGGCAAGACAAAGCTGACGATCCGCACCGACATGCCGCTTGAAGGGATGGAGCTCCCGGGCGTAAAGGACATCAGGAAAATCAAGGACGAATATTTGTTGACGCTGGAGGATGAAAGCTTTGCAAAAGGCATTTTCGACATCGTTTCCAACGGTACATATATCGAGAAGTTCAGCCTCGATTATTTGTCCCTTGACGAAATCTTTAAGGATCAGGTAGGTGGCGGCAATGTCTAAATTCACGATTTTACTGAAGCAGCTGTATAAGCAGAAATTGAAATCAAAAACATTCCTGTTATCCACAGGCCTTTATCTGCTGCTCATCGCCGGATTCGTATTCTGGTCCGACATCAAGGCGCTCTTCAACGATGCGGACAGCCCGGCAGATGTCGTAGCCGTTTATAACCAGACGGCTGCCGACATAGAGGGATATTTCATCGATTCTAGTGATATGACGTTTGAAGAAATAGACAGCCTGGATCGTTTGGAGGGCGCCCTGGAGGACGGGGACTACCTCGCTGCAATCGAGCTGTCGGAACAACAAGGCAAGCTGGCGGCCCAGCTCTATTCCTTTGAACCGATGACGCTGGGTGTCCAGCAGGATTTGACGGCGCAATTGGAAACGGCGGGCCAGCTGTATGCCATCAGCCAGATGAACCTGACGGATGAGCAGGCGGCACTACTGATGGATACGACGCCGCTGATCAACATGACGACATTCAATAATGTAGAGAGCGGGAAGACGGCGGATGAAAAGATGGCGGGCATGCTCGGGTCCTATGCGGCGGGCATCATCATCTATATCATCGTCATCTCCTACCTGTCCATCATCACGACGGACGTGGCGAGCGAAAAAGGGTCCCGCGCACTGGAAATGCTGCTTGTCAGCGTCAAGCCTGAAACACATTTCAAATCGAAGGTATTCGGTACCTTCCTCGTTGCCATCACACAGCTGGCCATCATGATTGGATCGGTGCTGTTATTGACAAGTCTGAAGGATGGCGGCAAAATGTGGGGCACGATTACAGACTATTTAGGTGAATTATCAGCGTCCTACCTCATCTTCATGCTGGCATTCCTGATTTTGACGATTTTCCTATTCCTGATTATCGGCGCCCTGTTCGGCTCGCTTGTTTCGAAGGTAGAGGAAGCATCACAGGTCATGATGCCGGCCATGATTGTGATCATTGTGGCGTTCTATGTGATGGTAATGGCGATGAACAATCCGGATACCATCCTGATTAAAGTCTTCTCCTACATTCCATTTACAGCTGGCATGGTCATGCCGATGAGGATCGGCGGTACGGATATTTCGCTCGTCCCGCCACTGATTTCACTTGGCATTCTGGCAGTGACCGTCGCGGCGCTTTATTATATCAGTCTGACATTCTATAAACGAAGCGTCCTGACGTATTCGACAGGCGGCATCATCCAGAAAATCAAGACAGTGCTGAAAGTAACGACATAACTAGGAACCTTCCCGGCAGCTCGAGCCGGGGAGGTTTTTTGTTTTTATTTCAATCTTCGAAATAATTTATAAATTCCTATTCATTCATCCGACGGAATTTGCTAAAATAGACAAATCTGGAGGTGGGAGGAATTGAGAGTTTTTATAAGCCTTGGGTGGTTTTTTAAAGAAAGGCGAAAAGAGTACGGCATCGGGCTGTTCATGCTCATCCTTGTCGCGGTATTGCAGGTCATCCCGCCGAAAATCATCGGAATCACGATCGACGAAATGGGTGCGGGGACATTGACGGCCGGTTCGCTCGGCAAATGGCTTGGACTGATAGCCGGCATAGCGATCATCATGTATGTACTGCGTTTTTACTGGCGGAAAATGATTTTCGGTTCGTCCAATTATTTGGCGAAGGTGCTGCGTGAAAAACTGTTCCGCCATTTTACGAAAATGGGCCCCGCGTTCTATCAGGAGCGCCGTATCGGGGATTTGATGGCCCATGCGACGAATGATGTATCGGCTGTACAGATGACGGCCGGCCCGGGGGTGCTGACGCTCTTTGACTCGGTCACTGCCGGGGGGTTCGTCATTTTGGCGATGGCCTTTACGATCGACTGGCGGCTGACGCTCATCGCCCTTCTTCCGATGCCGCTTATGGCCCTGTCGTCTAGCTACTACGGCAGGCTACTACATATGCGCTTCCGGGAGGCGCAGGCGGCCTTTTCGGACTTGAACGACAAAGCCCAGGAGTCGATTACAGGGGTGAAGGTCATCAAATCATTCGGCTACCAGCACAATGATATCGAGGATTTCCGTAAGCTCTCCGGGCAAGTGGTGGACAAAAACATACGGGTGGCGAAAATTGATGCGCTGTTTGATCCGACCATCAGCCTGGTCATTGCGATCAGCTACTTTTTGAGCCTGGCTTTCGGGGCGAAGTTCATCGTCGAGGGTGCGATGACGGTAGGGGACCTCGTGGCGTTCACCACATACCTGGGACTGCTTGTATGGCCGATGCTTGCCATCGGGATGCTGTTCAATATTGTAGAACGGGGCAGTGCCTCCTATGAACGGATTGACTCATTGCTGCAAATCCCGGTTGATATGGAGGATAAGGAAGGGGCCGTTGCAGAGATGCCCAAAGGAGCCATCTCCTTTGCCATCCAGTCCTTCACGTTTCCGCGGGATGACCGCCCGACACTGAAAGATGTGGCGTTCGACCTGCAGGAGGGGGAGACGCTCGGCATCGTCGGGAAGACAGGGTCCGGGAAAAGTGCCATCCTCAAGCTCCTGCTGCGGCAGTTCGACCAATATGAGGGGGAGATTACGTACGGCGGCGTACCGATCGAGGACTACCAGAAGGAGCAGCTGCGAAAGGCGATCGGCTATGTCCCGCAGGATCATTTCCTGTTTTCAACAAGTGTCTTCCGTAACATCGCCTTTTCGGATGAAGAGGCTTCACGTGAGGCGGTGGAGCAGGCGGCAAGGACGGCCCATATCCACGAGGACATCCTGCGCTTCACACAAGGCTATGACACGGTCGTAGGCGAGCGGGGGGTTGCCTTGTCGGGCGGGCAGAAGCAGCGCATTTCCATCGCGCGGGCGCTCATGATGAAGCCGAATCTGCTCATACTGGATGATTCCTTATCGGCGGTCGATGCGAAAACGGAGGAAGCGATTCTGCATTCGCTGAAGGAGGAGCGGGCGAATGCGACGACGATCATTACGTCCCATCGTCTGAGCGCAATCCAGCACGCGAACCTGATCCTGTTCATGGAAAATGGAACCATCGCCGAGAAGGGCACGCATGAGGAGCTGATGGCACTTCATGGACGCTATTATGAAATGTATCAGCTGCAGCAGCTCGAGCAGCTGGTGGAAAGGGGTGGCCAGGAATGAAGCAGCCGACAATCAGCAGAAAAGAGCAGGCGGAGGTGCTCAAGCGCCTGTTCTCCTATCTGAAGCCCCATAAAAAGGCGGTCGCAACAGCTCTTGTCATTTTACTGTTATCAGTAACGGGTGAGGTCATCACACCGTATTTGATCAAGCTGTTCATCGACAACCACATTAAACCACGAAGCTTTGAGACGGAGCCGATCGTATTGCTTGCGGTCACGTATATCGTCATTGAAATTGCCAATGTCGTACTGCGCTACCTGCAGCACTATAAATTCCTGGTCATTGCGCTGAAGGTGGTCCAGCAGCTGCGGATCGACGTCTTTGGCAAGGTCCACCGTCTGGGCATGCGGTATTTCGACCAGGTGCCAGCCGGTGCCACCGTTTCCCGCGTGACAAACGATACGGAGGCGATCAAGGACCTGTTCGTCAATGTCCTCATCAGCTTTGTGCAGGCCGCATTTTTAATCGTCGGCGTCTACACGGCGATGTTCCTGTTGAATCCGCTCTTGGCGATGTATGTCATTGTCGTGATTCCGCTGCTTGTATTGATTACTTACCTGTACCGCAAGTGGAGCGCGGTCGTCTATATGACGATGCGGGAAAAGCTGAGCGACCTGAATGCCAAGCTGTCAGAGTCATTGTCAGGCATGAGCATCGTGCAGGCATTCCGTCAGGAGAAACGCCTGAACCGCGAATTCGATGACATCAATGAAATGCATTATGAAGCCATGATGCGCAACACGAGGCTGAACAGTCTGCTGCTTCGGCCGATCATTGACCTTGTCTATTTCGGGGCAATCATCATCCTGCTTTCGTATTTCGGCATCGCCTCACTTGATCAGACGATTGAAATCGGGGTCGTCTATGCCTTCGTGACGTATATTACGCGCTTCTTTGAGCCGATTAATCAAATGATGGAGCAGCTGGCCATCTTCCAGCAGGCCATCGTCGCGGCAAAGCGTGTATTCGAGGTGCTCGATGAAACGGATGAGGAGCCGAAGCAGGAGGACACGGATAAGCAAATTACGGAAGGGCTGATCGAGTTCAGGAATGTGACGTTCAGCTATGACGGCGGTACGGACGTATTGAAGGACATTTCCTTTACTGTAAGGCCGGGCGAGACGACGGCATTAGTCGGTCATACGGGCTCGGGGAAGAGCTCCATCATCAATCTGCTGATGCGCTTTTATGAGTATGAGCAAGGTGATATCCTGATCGACGGCGTCTCGATCAAGTCGTACAGCCAGGAGGAAATCCGGCGCAGGCTCGGCCTCGTGCTGCAGGACCCGTTCCTGTTCTATGGGACCGTAAAGAGCAACATCCGCCTGTACGGCGATATGACGGACGAGGAGGTGGAGGCCGCTGCGAAGTTTGTGCAGGCGGATTTCATCGACGCCTTGCCGGACGGACTCGACGAGCATGTGACGGAGCGGGGCTCGACGTATTCTAGCGGCCAGCGCCAGCTCATCGCCTTTGCGCGCACCATTGCTACAAGTCCGAAGATCCTCGTACTGGACGAGGCGACGGCCTCCATCGATACGGAGACCGAGACGGCCATCCAGCAGTCGCTCGACAAGATGCGGAAAGGGCGCACGACGATCGCCATTGCGCACAGGCTGTCGACCATCCAGGACGCCGACCAGATCCTCGTCCTGCACCAGGGGGAAATCGTGGAGCGGGGCAATCACCAGGAGCTGCTGGCGCAAAAGGGTTTGTATCATAAGATGTATCTACTGCAGAATGGCATCGTGGAATAAACGATACATTATAAGGAGGTGTAACTTGCAAAAATGCGGACAATGCAACTCGTCATTTAGCTGGAGCAAAATCTTTAAATCGTATTGGTATAAGTGGAACTACGGACCGCTTGAATGTGACAATTGTGGTACTATACACAAGATAACCATTTTAGGGAGATGTACGATTGTAGCCGTGTCAATTTTACCAATGCAGATATTTTGCTATTTTCTTATTCCTTTCGACGGCATCTTTTTACCCTTTGTTGGAGGATTTCTTATAGCAACGGTCGGTATTCTACTCTCGCCATACGTTGTTCGATACAAAGAGAAATTGTGAGGAAACATACTTACAGTAACGGGTGCCTTAATTCAATTCGCTTGGTAAATATTACACCAGAAAACGCTCGGATTATTTTATCTGAGCGTTTTTACTTGTCATTCATAATGCGAATGTACTGTTAAACCATATGTTAATTAGTTTGTTATTTACATTGTTTTTGGGGTTTTTCCCCATCAACAGAACCCGTTACTTTCCGGGCGGTTCCTTTTTTTATCGGGGAAGCTGGGGATGGAACTGCCGATAGAAAAGAGCTGTATGCCGTCACCGGATTGTCACAGAATGCTATGCGAGCCAAGGGATTTTCTCACATACCGCCAATCCTTCTATACTCGAAGGAAATACATTTACTTTTCAGTAGGCGAACACTATAATTGGTTTAATTTACATACACGAGGTGTTTTTATGACGGAACAATCAAAGGGGATGCTGGATGCCTTTTTGGCCTATGCCATCTGGGGCGTATTCCCTTTATTTTGGAAGCTGCTGGACCATGTAGGCAGCATGGAAATATTACTCGGCCGTGTCATCTGGTCCTTTGTCTTCACCACGATCTTTATCCTGCTGATCAAGCAGAGGAAACAGCTCATGGCCGACCTTTTGTATTTATGGAACAATAAACGGCAGTTCTTCCCATTGGTGGCCGCTTCCTTCTTCATTTCGATCAACTGGTATATCTATATATGGGCGGTCACGCATGAACGGGTTCTGGAGGCGTCGATGGGGTACTATATCAACCCGATCATCTCGGTCGTCTTCGGCATGTTCTTCTTCAAGGAGAAGCTGTCCCGCTCGACGGTGGCTGCGCTCCTGATCGCCCTGCTCGGTGTCCTGGTCATGACGCTGAATTACGGGCAGGTGCCCTGGTCGTCCTTGCTGCTGGCCTTCACCTTCGCCATCTACGGCGTGCTGAAAAAGCGCATCGTACTGGATGCGACGCGCGGCCTTGCCATCGAGACGCTGTTCATCCTGCCGTTTGCACTCATCTACTACGTCTATTTGTATCGTACCGGGTCGATGCAGTTCTTGCATGAGGGCTGGCAGACGGACGTGCTGATGATGATCAGCGGCATCCTGACGGCCATTCCGCTGATCCTGTTTGCCAAAGGCGCACGGCGGATTCCGATGTATTTATTGGGATTCATCCAATATGTATCACCGACCATCGCCTTTCTGCTCGGCGTCTTTCTGTACAAGGAGCCTTTCACGCAGGTGGAGCTGGTCGCGTTCGGCTGCATCTGGACGGCCATCGCCATCTTCTCGTATTCGTCCATCCATGAGGCAAGAAAGCGGCATGCGCTACAAACCAAATAGAAAAAATGTGTTTTTTTCTCGAATTATGCAGGATTTTGTCCGGTAACGACGAATATATCCTGTGTACACTCGAGGGGGGAAAAGGATGTACGTAACGATAGGAGACAAACGCTTTGATTTTCAGAAAATTGAATTAGATGTATTGGAAATGGGGATTGACGACATATTCGCCAAGTTCGATAAGATGACGCTCGGTGAATTGCTGGAACAGAAGAAATACGAACAGCTGAAGCAGGAGACCGAAAAGCACTATGAATGGCTGCTTGATTGGCCTGCCGGAAAGGCATTGCTGGAAATGAAAAACACAGGCCATCCTTTCTACAGGCAATTTTTAAATAAATACGGGGACCTGCTGTATTCGCGGTTTGTCGTAAAGGGCAATGAAGAGCTGCTGCAGCAACACGGCGTATACAATATCATCGTCGCGAATGAGCTCGTCTTCACAGGCGTGTGCGCGAGATCCTTCAAGGAGCGCTTCAATCAACACATCGGCAATATTTCAGCAAAGAGCTGCTACCGTGACGGAACAGCGACGCATTGCCACATCAATGCGCGGATGACGGAACACTTCGGTAAGCAGAAGGTCCATTTCACCGTCTGTCCGATGAAGGACAAAAAGGAAATGAACCAGCTGAAAAACGCCATCATCCGCCGCTTCGAGCCGGTCTGGAACATCCGCTCTGGCAAGGAGGATGCGGAATATCTGCGTTCCTTTTAGACGGTTCCGGCTAGAGAGTGCCAGATGAAAAATGGCTTATGAAAATGTGCATGTTTTCATAAGCCTTTTTTTGTTTGACCGGATGTTGCAGGAGACGACTTCGCCTGCTATCTTTTGAAGAACCAGGGGCGGGAGAAATGAATCTAGTTAATAATAAAATTAGTTGTTTGTTAACGTGAAGTCTTCGCTATTTCACCCATGAATCGTGTCACGAAATATGCTGCTATTGAATGTTTTCTCCTCGTCAACCGCCCCCGTTAGTATGCTACCCCTTCCTTTTCCTCATAAAATGGTCGGCCAGGCCGTAGAACAGCCCCACCAGTGCAAAAAGAATGATCGCGC
>JBJEFP010000209.1:0-8617 GCA_051874195.1 Lysinibacillus sp.
AGAAAAACACCATTGCGATTCCGAACAATACGCCCCCTACCAGACTGGCAAGAAGCAATGTGAAGAATGCCCGCCACTTCGAAAAGCCATGCACCTCCGAAACAGCGATGATCGTCAAAATGAAAACCCATACAGCCGCCATCAATAGGATGAACATGCCTGTAAAAGATAGAATCGCTTCTCCCATCGTCCAGCTCGCCCCCTCTATCCGGAAGAAGGTGGAAGGTGATAGCTGCATCCAAAAGAGGATGATGGGCAAAATCCAAATATAAGGGATCATCGTCAAACACATCGCCTGGAACAGCGATTTGAACGTCCCCTTCCCTTTAAGGGCAGAGCCGATTGTCGAAAGCAGGAACGCCACGACCAGATTTGAAAGCATAAAATACAAAATGCCGGTAACGAAAGACGAATAGACCATCTCCCCAAGAGAATACTTGGCCTGGTATGGCGTTCCGGCCAGGGAAGCCAGTGCGCTTGCGAATCCCCCGATGGCTCCGACATATAGGGAATAGGAAAAATCCTTATGGTCGAGCGCATAGCGGATTGTGCTGCGCGGCTCTGTGACGATTGACAAAATCGGCTGGCGGTCGTCGATTGATGGTTGTTGAGCAGTCAAAACTTGTCCTCCTAAAGCTATGTATGAAACTATTATACTAATAACTGCTCTCTCTCGTAAACGATTGGATACTTCTACTCGCTTACCGGTACATAGCCCACCTTTTCAACAAGCGCCTGCCCTTGCGGTGACAAAATCCATTCCAGTAGCTTCTGGACATTCGGATTATCCGTTCCAGCCGTTACCGCATAAAATTCCGAGGCAATCGGGTATGTTCCATTTCGGATGTTTTCCTTCGTAGGGGCCACCCCATCAATCGCCAGCAGCTTGATTTCCTCATTCCCCACCATCTCTGTAGAGTAATAGCGGAATGTATAGCCGATTGCATTTTTATAATTTTTATATTGGGCCACTTCACTGATGATGCCACCCATGCCTGATACAACATCTTCAGTCGGGGCCTCCATGATTGGTGTATCGCCCATTAAATGCTGCAGAGCCGTCTGAGAGCCGCTATCCTGAGGCCGCTGGAAGGCACGAATGTCCTCCTTGCTCCCTCCGACTTCCGACCAGTTTGTGGATTCCCCTGCATAGATGGTACGGATTTGTTCAAGCGTGAGACTGTCGACCGGATTCTTCTTATTTACAAAGAATACGAACGCTTCGCGGCCAATTGGTGTCAGCTCCAGCTCTATTCCCCTCTGTTCCGCCATCTTTATCTGATTTTCTGATGGGGCAGCCGCAAAAATGACATCCGCCTCTCCATTAAATAGATTTTCATACGCATATGGTGTTGTGCTGACCATCACTGTTCCTTCCTCATAATAGGATGGATTTTCGGGATAGACAGCCTGCACAAAAGCCGAATAGAGCGGATACATGGCTGTGGCCCCGTCCAAAACCGGCAGCTCTCCCTCCAATGTAAGCGTGGCCTTTTCATCCAATGTCTTTACTGCACTCCCCTCTGTGAATGGTGCATATTCATGAACATTAATTTCAGATGCAACTGTCCCTATATTATCCTCATATAGCTGGATCAATGCCGGTATCCCCGCTACAGCCAATACCGCCACCCCTACAATACCGGTAATTTGCTTCCTTCTTTTCGTTTTGAAGAAGCCGAAGCTGATCATCCCGATGATGAGGTACAGCATGCCGACAGCTGTAAAAATGAAATAGCTGTATACCGGCGTAAGCGTTAGGAGAGCCATGAACCCAAGAGGCACACCGATGAATAGCAACGCCATGGTCACCATGATGGCGGCCAATATTTTTTCTGCCATTTTATTACACCTCCATTTATCATCATAACGTAAAAAAGGGTGGAGATGTTCCTTTAAAAACATCTCCACCCCAATTGTTAGCTGAACTTCACCATATGATATTTTTTCTTACCGCGGCGAATGATGGCAAAAGCATCCTCCAAACGGTCTTTTCCATCTACCGTGTAGTCCAGGTCCTGAACCTTTTCACCGTTGATGGAGATTGCGCCGTTCGTCACGTCTTCACGCGCCTGGCGTTTGGAAGAGGAGATGCCCGCCTCCACAATCAATTCGACGATATTTTTATCTTCTTTCGCCACTTCCACAGAAGGAACGCCCGCAAATGCCGTCTTCATTTCCTCCACTGATAAAGCTTTCAAGTCCCCTGCGAACAAGGCTGCTGTAATCCGTTCTGCAGTTGCCAATCCTTCCTCTCCATGAATCAGCTTCGTCATTTCAGCAGCCAGCGTTTTTTGCGCCTTGCGCAGATGCGGCTCTTCCTGAACGGACACTTCCAGCGCTTCGATTTCTTCACGTGATAGGAACGTGAAGATTTTCAAGTATTTCACTACGTCAGCATCCGCTGTATTGATCCAGAATTGGTAGAATTCGTACGGGGACGTCTTCTCCGCATCCAGCCACACTGCACCGCCTGCCGTCTTACCGAACTTCGTACCATCTGCCTTTGTGACGAGTGGAATAGTGATACCATAAGCCTTTGCATTTTCATCATGTGTCTTGCGGATGACTTCAAGACCTGTCGTGATATTGCCCCATTGGTCCGAACCACCGACCTGAATGCGTACGTTGTGGTTGTCGTATAAATGGTTGAAGTCGATTCCTTGGATGATTGTGTAGGTAAACTCTGTAAATGAAATGCCGGAATCAAGACGGGAAGCGATTGTATCTTTTCCAAGCATGTAATTGACATTAATCAGTTTTCCATAGTCACGAAGGAACTCGATCGTGCTCATTTTCCCGATCCAATCGTAGTTGTTCACCAATGTCGCCGCATTGTCTGCACCTGAATTGAAATCGAAAAGTCTTTCAAATTGTTTCTTCAGGCCCTGTACGTTTTGATCGATCTGCTCAATCGTCTGTAGCTGGCGCTCTTCTGAACGACCAGATGGATCGCCTACCATCCCTGTCGCACCACCGACCAACAACACCGGTGTATGGCCCGCCTGCTGGAAGCGACGCAGTGTCAATAACGGTACGATATGACCGATATGCATGGAATCGGCAGTCGGGTCAACTCCTACATATAATGATACTTTCTCTTCATTCAACAGCTTCTCCATGCCTTCAGCATCCGTCTGCTGGTATAGAAGGCCACGCCATTCTAAATCCTGCAATAATTCGTTTGTCATTTTTTCTCCTCCTAGTTAGGTTTAATCCACTTCGAAGCCGGGTATAATCCATTATTATTGGTTAGCTTTATTGGAACTGCCGGAGCATATTCACTTTATGCGAAGCTCTGCTCCCGGCGGCCTCCTCTTTTGTTTAAACAATAAAAAAAGCCCCGCACGCAAATTTGCATGCAGGGACGTCAATACATAACGCGGTACCACCCGGCTTGAAGAAATCATCTTCCACTCGAACCGTCTTATCGCGACGGACACGTCCAAACTCCAAGAACGTACTTCATGCGCATGCTTTGACTGGCTTCCACCAACCGCCAGCTCTCTACGACAGGGAACATGCTACACTACTGCAATCTCTTCAATGCTTGAAAAACTATACAGACTATTCTACCCAATCTTTTTGGATTGTCAATATATCGCGCCACCATTTCGGAAATATGCTATAATGATTTTTGATTTAGGAGGTCGATTAAGTGAAGGAATGGATCGAACAATTAAATGAACGAATCGAGTCTTTTGCTAATTCCGAATGGGGCCGCCGCTTACGCATAACTGGTGGCGTTTTTTGGAATTTAGCTTTATTATCCATCATCTTTTTCGTTACGGCAGGAATATTCGCCGTATCGGTCGGTGCAGGCTATTTCGCTTCGCTTGTAAAGGAGGAGCCCCTGCGTTCAAGCGCCGAAATGCGTGAGCAGATTTTTAATTATGAGGAAACAAGCGAAATCTATTTTGCAAACGAAATCTATATCGGAAAGCTCCGCACCGATTTGGAGCGCCGCGAGACTTCCCTCTCCGCTGTGTCGCCGCTTGTCGTGAATGCGGTACTGGCGACAGAGGATGAATATTTCCGCGAGCATAATGGAATCGTGCCAAAAGCAGTCATCCGTGGCTTGTTGCAGGATGTTACGAATTCTTCCACTCAAACGGGCGGTTCGACACTGACACAGCAGCTGATCAAAAATCAGATTTTAACAAATGAAGTGTCCTATGAGCGGAAGGCGAAGGAAATCCTTCTTGCCATGCGGATCGAGCATTTCATGACAAAGGAAGAGATTCTGGAGGCGTATTTGAACATCATTCCATACGGCCGGAATTCATCGGGCAATAATATTGCCGGGATTGCCACTGCCGCTGAAGGAATTTTCGGCGTAAAGCCATCAGAACTGACTTTGGCGCAGGCCGCCTACATAGCCGGAATCCCACAGGCACCTTTCACGTATACTCCTTTCAAACAGACGGGTGAACTGAAGGACGAGGCGGGTCTTAAGCCCGGTATCGACCGGATGAAAACGGTGCTGTACCGGATGAAGGAAGTCGGATACATCACAGAGGCGCAGTACAATGAAGCGGTGAATTATGACATTACGCAGGACTTCCGCGACCCGGTGCCCCGCGCTAATGAAATGTATCCTTGGATTACGCAGGAAATCGAAAGCCGCGCCATCCAAATCATGGCGAAAGTATTGGCTGAGCGTGACGGCATCGATCCGGAACGCCTTGACGAGGAAGAAAATCTGCTGGAGAAGTATAAAATTTTAGCAGACCGCGATATTCGTTCCTCCGGCTACCGCATCTACTCGACAATCGATAAAGCAATATACGATAAGATGAACGAGGCGGCAAGTAACTTCAAGTATTACGGACATACGTATACGGAAATGACGACAAATGAAGAAGGCGAGGAAGTTGAAGTCCAGATGCCTGTCCAGGTCGGCAGTGTCTTGATGGAAAATTCAACGGGCCGTATCATCAGCTTTGTCGGTGGACGTGATTTCGAGCTTATGGACTGGAATTATGCAACGCATGCAAAACGTCCAAACGGCTCCACAATGAAGCCGCTGCTTGTATATGGACCGGCCCTGGAATATGGTGTAATTGGTGCAGGAAGCCCAGTCGTCGATGTAAAGTTCGATTATCAGGGTTGGAAACCGAGCAACTATAATGCAGACGAAGAGCGGGGCATTATTCCGGCACGGGAAGCTTTGGCGCATTCACAAAACTTGAGCGCCGCCCGCCTATATCTTTCCATCCTTGACCGAAAGCCCGCTACCTTCCTGGAAAAAATGGGCTTCACTACTCTGACTAAAGGTGACTATGAAAACCCTTCTGCAGGTATCGGTGGTCTTGAAGTTGGTGTAAGCGTAGAGGAGAATACAAATGCATTCGCCACTTTTGCGAATAATGGTCAGTTCGTCGACGCCTATATGATTGACAAAATTGTCGATTTGGATGGCAATGTCATATACGAGCATAAAGCCGAGCCTGCTCCTGTCTTCAGTGAAGAGACATCCTATATGATTACGGATATGATGCGGGATGTATTCGACTATGGAACAGGCACACGGGCAAAAAGCATGCTGAAATTCTCAGGCGACTTTGCGGGAAAAACGGGTACATCGCAGAACTATAATGATGTATGGCTTGTCGGCTATAACCCTAATATTACGCTTGGCGTATGGATGGGCTATGACCAGCAGCGTACACTGAATACATTTAATAGCACGTACTTCCAGCCGAGCACCCGTGTGAATATGATGTGGGCAACGTTGATGAATGCGGCCTATGATGCCAATAGGGACCTGATCGGCACACAGGAGCGTTTCTTAAAACCTGAAGGCGTAGTTACAGCATCCTTCTGCGGCATTTCAGGGCGTCCGCCGTCTGCCGCATGTTCAAATGCAGGGCTCGTACGCTCCGACCTGTTCAATCGTGCATACTTACCAAGCGGAACAGATGACAGCTTCTCATCAGGATCGCCTGTTGTTGAAATCGACGGCAAATATTATCAGGCATTGCCATCTACACCTTCTGAATTCATTACAGGCAGCGGTTTCGGATTAAATCCTGATTTCGCTAAACGTATGCTTGGGGTTGCCGGCGGCGATGCTTCCAAGCTATTACCGAACAAGTCGTCTTTAAGTACCTCATCCTTAAGTGGCGGTACGTTCAATCCAGACAGCTCTCCGCCTGCCGCTGTTTCTGCTTCATTAAGCGGCAATACGTTGAGCTGGTCAAAATCAGGTTCAAACGATGTAGTCGGTTACCGGGTGTACAATGTGACAGGCGGCTCACGCTCGCTTGTAAGCTCTGTCCGCAGTTCTGGCGGTCGCAGTATCAGCGTTTCCCAAGGAAATGCCTATACGGTGGTCGCAGTCGATATTACGGGACTAGAATCCGGTCAATCCAACATTGTATCAACTGAAGCGGCGGAGCCATCCGTTCCTGATTACACGGAGCCGAACACCGGAAATCCAAACACTGGAAATCCAAACGGAAATGGCAATGGCAATGGCAATGGACAAAACAATGGTACTTCTCCAGGCAATGGTAATGACACTGACAATAACGATGATGAGACAAACGATTCAGATGTAGACAGCGACACTGGGGAAGGGGATTCCCCACCAGAGTCCACTGATTAACAAAAGCGCCGGACAGGGCAAACCTGTCCGGCGCTTTTTATTTTTATTAATGGGCAGGACTGCTGCCATTGCCATCTCCTCAGCTATAGAGGTAATAAAGGGACTGTATCGATAAGTCAGCTTATCAGGCAGTCCCCCTTCCCATTATTTTTTCAATACTGTTTTTAAAATACCTACCGCTTCATCGATTTCCTCTTTTGATACCGTCAATGGTGGAAGCAGGCGAATCACCTTTGGCCCTGCCGCAACCGTAAGCAGGCCTGCCTCATCCAAGGCCGTTACATAAGGAGCCACTTCCTCTCCCCAGCCGATTCCCAGCATCAGTCCCTTGCCATTCACCTTTACATGCGGCAATTCCTGATGCAGTTTGTCGATGAAGTAGGAAGACTTCTCCTGCACCCCTTGCAGGAATTCATCATTGAAGACTTCCCCAAGCACTGCCTGCGCTACAGCTACACCGAGCGGATTGCCTCCGAATGTCGTACCATGCGTACCAGCACTAAATGTGCTGAACATTTCTGCCGTGCCCAAAATGCCTCCAATCGGGAAGCCTCCCCCAAGACCCTTTGCCATCGATACGATATCCGGCTTCAATACCGTCTGTTCGAACGCAAAGCGCGTGCCTGTTCGGCCAATCCCCGTCTGTACTTCATCTACAATCAATAACATATCCGTTGACTGGTGGATTTCATGGATGGCTGCGGCAAATTCATCCGTCACCGGGTTGACGCCGCCCTCTCCCTGGATCAGCTCGAGCATGATGGCCGCCGTTTCCCCGTCGACCGCCGCCTTCAAAGCCTCCACATCATTGAATGGCAATGTCACAAACTCGCTCACAAGCGGGCCGAAGCCGTTGCGCACCTTATCCTGCCCTGTTGCACTCATGGCACCGAACGTACGGCCATGGAACGACTGCTGGAAGACGATGATCTTATGCTTTCCTGTATGTTTGCGGACTAGCTTGATTGCCGCCTCATTTGCCTCTGCTCCACTGTTGCAGAAGAAGGCATGTGATAGATGAAGATCCTTCACCAGCGTTTCAGCAAGCTTTTCCTGTCCCGGGCTTTGGAACAGGTTGCTGATATGCCATAGCTTTTCGCTTTGCTCCTGGATGGCCTTGACGATTACCGGATGTGCATGGCCCAGCGCACACACCGCAATACCGCTTGTAAAGTCCAGGTAACGCTTGCCATCCGTATCGAACACTTCCGTTCCTTTCCCCTCTACAATCGCAATTGGTCTTCTTGCATAGTTTTGAAATAATGCACCCATCGTCCTCTTCACTTACCCTTCTTTTTTGATTATCGTACCCTGCAACGCATCATTCACAATCTGTACAGCCGGAATCCCTGCATGCAGACAGGCGACCGCCCCCTGCACCTTCGGAATCATCCCTCCATAAATGTGCCCTTCTTCTATCCAACCGGCAATATCGGCCTCTGTCACTTCTGTCTGATATTCACCATTGATGCGGATGCCAGCCACATCCGTCACCAGCAGCAGGCTCTCCGCATGCACCGCAAGAGCTATTTCGCTTGCTACTGTATCTCCATTGATATTGAGTGCCTGCCCGCTCTCTGCAGCGCCTATGCAAGCAACTACCGGGACGATGCCCGCTGCAGTCAATGAATCGAGGAGCTGTGTATTTACTTGCGTGACTTCTCCGACGAATCCATATACATCCCGGTCCAAATATGTACTTTTCAACAGTTCCCCATCAAAACCGTTCAATCCGACGGCCGTGATGCCGGCTGCATTTAACTGATGAACCAGTGCCGGGTTGACCTTACCAATTAATGTAGATTGTACAATATCTATCATTTCTTCACTAGTGACACGCAACCCGTTTACGGTATGCGATTCAATTTCCGCTCTTTTCAGTTCACGATTGATGGCCGGTCCTCCACCATGCGTGACGATTAACTCATACCCCTCATCCTGGAGGGCCTTGAAATTGCGAAAGAAGGCTTCATTCAAGCCTTCCAGCGTACTCCCTCCAAGTTTGAC
>JBJEFP010000210.1:0-8590 GCA_051874195.1 Lysinibacillus sp.
GCAATGGCCGCAATAATCGCCAAGATGACGATGACCGCCAACAGTTCAATCAACGTTAAACCTTTTTCATTTTTCATCCGTTTTTTCATTTGCTGCAACATAGTAAAGTGCCTCCTCTTTGATAGAAAGATTTTTTATTTTGTACGGACGCCAACCTCTTTGATGCCTCCTTACAAAACGCCCGATTGGCAACAGACTGTATAAAAATCAACATTCAATCAGAGTAGTAACCTTCAGATTCATAAAAACGTGCTACATCTGTTCGTACAGGCTGAACATCGGCAGCATGATCGCAGCTACGATAAATCCAACAATGACCGCTAAAAAAAGAATCATCATCGGCTCGATCAGCGACTTCAATGTATCCACCGCGCGATCGACTTCCTCCTCGTAGAAGTCAGCGATTTTTTCGAGCATATAGTCAAGCGAGCCTGTCGATTCCCCAATCTGCGTCATGCTCGTGACAAGGGGCGGGAACAGCCAGCTCTTCTGCAGCGGCTCGGTCAGGGTGCTCCCCTTTTCCAGGCTTTCCCTCGCATCAATCATGACCTCGCTGATGACCGGGTTTCCGCTGACCCGTTCTGAGATGCTGATGGCCTGCAGAATCGGAACGGCGCTGCTGAACAAGGAAGAAAGCGTACGTGTCAGCCTAGAAATAACTGTTTTTTGCAGCAAAGGTCCGAATACAGGGAGGCGCAGCATCGAATAGTGAACCATATAATGAAACCTTTTATTTTTCTTGTAAAGGGAATTGAATCCTATGACTGCACCCAATACCACCATAATCAGGAGCCACCAAAAGCTCACGAGCCAATCGCTGATTTTTACCGTAATCACCGTAATGATGGGCAGCTCTGTCCCCATCTCCTCAAACGTTTGCACAAAGGTCGGGACGATATAAATCAACAGGAAGAACACAACGCCAATGGTAATCATCAATAATATAGCGGGATATGTCAGCGTCGACTGCACCTTCTTTTTGATGCGGAACTGCTTTTCGAACGTATTGGCGAGCCGCTCCAGCGTCTCATCGATACTTCCGGTGGCTTCTCCCGATCGCATCATATTGATGAATAAATCCGGAAACACTTTCGGGTGCTTCGCCACTGCCTGCGAGAAGGCGGTGCCTCGCCGCACATCCTCCCCCACCTCTTCAAGAGCTCTTTTCAAGGGCTTGCTCGTCGACTGGCGTGCCAGGATGTTCGTGGCCTCTACAATCGAGATGCCGGCCCGGATCAGTGTCGCAAACTGCCGGCAGTAGATGACGAAATCCTCATTTTTGACGGAGCGTTCAAGATTCAGGTCCTTATGCAGGATGCTCTTTGATTCCTCTACCTCGCGGGGGTTGATTCCTTGTTCACGAAGCTGGACAATGGCGGCGTTTTTATTCAATGCCTGAATCGTCCCTTTTTTTAAGGCGCCTGTTTTAGAGCGCCCCCTGTATTTATAAACGGTCAATCGTACTCACCTACATTCAAATACGGTCGTGCTTCTTCCAGTGAAATTCGGCCTTCTGAAACGAGTCCCTGGATGCTGGATTCAAGCGTATGCATGCCGAGTGCACGGCTTGTCTGCATGACGCTCGGAATCTGGTGCACCTTTTCGTTGCGGATCAGGTTCGTCACGGCCGGTACCCCGACGAGAATCTCTGTCGCCGCGACCCGTCCCCTGCCATCCTTTTTCACAAATAGCCGCTGTGAAATGATGCCCTGCAGGACATTGGCGAGCTGGATGCGGATCTGCCCCTGCTGATGCGGCGGGAATACATCAATGATGCGGTCGATCGTCGTCGGCGCACTCGACGTATGGAGCGTGGCGAAAACCAGATGGCCCGTTTCCGCGGCTGTAATGGCGGTTGAAATCGTTTCCAAATCCCGCATCTCCCCGACAAGGATGATGTCCGGATCCTGCCGAAGGGATGCGCGCAGCCCATTGGCGAAGCTTGCCGTATCCGATCCTACCTCACGCTGGTTGATGATGGATTTTTTATGCTGGTGCACATACTCGATCGGGTCTTCCAGCGTAATGATATGCTTCGCCTTATGTTCGTTTATATAGTTGATCATCGCAGCGAGCGTCGTTGATTTCCCAGAACCTGTAGGACCTGTCACTAAAATGAGCCCCTGCGGCTTTTCCGCCAACTCATAGAGCACCTTTGGCATATTCAGTGACTCGATTGTCGGAATGTTGCTCGAAATGAGACGCGCGGCAATGGCACCGGCATGACGCTGATGATAGGCGTTGATCCGGAAACGGCAGTAGTCCTCCAGCGTATAGTCAAAATCCGTTTCACCTTTTTCTTCGAACTCTTCCGCTTTCGGCTGCGGCAGGATTTCCCGTACCATCTTATTCACCATGTCCGGGGTGATGGTCGTCTCCCCGTATTGCATGAGCTTGCCATTTACACGGTACACAGGCGGTATACCGACCGTAACATGCAGGTCGGATGCATTTTGTTCATAGGCATGCAACAGCAGGTCTTTAATTTGTAGGCTGTCCCTCATGTTTTCACCTCCTATTCCGTCGTCGCTACGCGCAGCACTTCCTCGGTCGTCGTAATGCCACCCAAAACCTTCAAAAGCCCATCCTGGAGCAGCGTATTATAGCCTTTTTGCTTCATGTGGTCACGCAGTACATTGCCGCTTGCCTGGGAAATGATCAGCTCTTTCAATTCGCGGTCAACCGGCAGAATTTCATGGATCGCCATTCGCCCACGGTAGCCCGTGTTATTGCACGCAGAACAGCCGCGCCCCCGATGGACAGTCGTCACCGACATGCCGTTCTCCGCAAAAATCTCCTTCTCACGTTCCGTCGCCGCTACTTGCGTCGAACAGTCCCGACAGATTTTCCGCACGAGGCGCTGCGCCATCGCCCCCACCAACGACGAGGAGATGAGGAACGGCTCGATTCCCATGTCCTTCAGACGCGAAATGGATTCCACCGCACTGTTCGTATGCAAGGTACTCAATACAAGGTGGCCGGTAAGGGATGCCCGGATGGCAATCTGTGCCGTCTCCAAATCCCGGATTTCCCCAATCATGACGATGTCCGGGTCCTGACGCAGGATGGAGCGGAGCCCTGCGGCGAACGTCAGCCCGACCTCTTCCTTCACCTGGATCTGGTTGATGCCCATCATCTGGTATTCCACCGGATCTTCTACGGTGATAATGTTGACATCCTCGCCGTTCAATTCGGAAAGCGCGGCGTATAGCGTCGAGGATTTCCCCGAACCGGTAGGCCCCGTTATCAACACGATGCCGTTCGGGCGATTAATGATTTTGCCAAAGAGTTCCTCATTCTCCGGTGAAAAGCCGATTTGACTGATATCGTTCGGTGCATTGCTCAAATCCAGAATACGCATGACGATTTTTTCGCCGTAGACGGTCGGCAAGGTCGACAAACGGATATCGACCGGCCTGAAATTCACGGTGATTTTAATCCGTCCATCCTGCGGAACCCGGTTTTCCGTAATATTCAGATTCCCCATGATCTTCACACGGGCCGTCATCATGCGCTGCATATGCTTCGGCAGTGACCGCTCCGTGCGCAGCACACCGTCCACACGGTAGCGCACCCTGAATTCCGTCTCCTGTGGATCGAAGTGGATATCCGATGCACGCTGGGCCACACCGTTTGCGATGATCTGGTTGACGAGGCGCACAATCGGCGAATCCTCATCCGTGATTTCCTGCTGGGCGTCCGGTGTGTTCGCCTGCACATCGAGCAGTGCAGCCTCCATCGATTCCTGCAGGTCGTAATACTTTGTAATCGTACGGTACAGGTCGTCCTTCGCCGCAATCGTCGTCTCAATCTGGCATCCCGTCGCCATCCGCACCTCTTCAATCGCGAAGTAGTCCATCGGGTCGGCCATGGCGATGAACAGTTTATTCTTCTCCCGGCGGATTGGGATAAGCTGCGCCCGTTTTGCCAGTTCAGCCGGCACAAGCTGCAGAAGCTCCGGGTCGATTGGATACTGGTTGAGCGAAATGTGGGGAATCCCCAGCTGGAATTCCAGCACCTCAATGAGCTGCTGCTCCGTCAGCACATTCTCCTTGATAAGGAAGTCCCCCAGCTTTTCATCCCGGCTCTTATTTTCAAGTGCATATGACAGTTGGGTTTGCGTGATGACACCCGCCTCCAGCAGCAGGTCACCTATACGCTTGCGAGGTGTCGTCCTCATGTTCAGGGCCCCTTTCTATGGCGTAATCAAGTTGCCGCCTTTATCGTAATAGCTTCCCGGAGGCAAGACCGGATTTCCATCTTCATCTACCTCTCGCTCATTTTCATTCCTCTCTTCGTTTTCATTGGTGTCTTCGCTTTCTGCACCGTCATTCGACTCGACGTCCGCCAGCCCATCACCATCCAGGTCCAACTGAAGGTCCGGGTCTGTTTCAGCAGGTTGCTCCAGTTGGCGTGAGGATTTCAGCAGTATGCGGTTCACCGGCGGGTAGTAGTCCCGGCTGATGAGCTCCTGTGCACCGTCCATCATCCGGTAGACCGAAACGCGCAGCCCCTGTTCGCCATTCTGGACTTCCCTCACTTGTCCCGCAGCCAGGGCATCCGAGAAACGTATAATCGTCCGTGGATTGATTTCCTCATCGCGTACTACCATTACCTCCACGACCTCTTCCTGCTGCGATGTATATATTTCTGTCTTCAGCTGCTGCTCCTCCAGCGACAGCTTCAGTTTAATCGGCGTCGTCAGCCGGTTGATGAATTGCAGATCCTTTCCCCCCCTGCTATCGACCGCCGCCTCTATGCCCGGCTCCAGATACACCGGCACCTTATGTTGCGAATGACGCTCCACAATTTCCGACTGGATGCTCAGGGCATTCTGATAAAGGAGCGAGGCTACGAAATTCAGTGCTTCACCATTCCCTGTATCAATGGTTTCGCCAAGTGTCTGGATGAAAGAAAAGGTTTCCCCCGGCCCGATTACTTTCCCATCCAGTACACTTGCAATCTCATATGTACCGAGTGCCGCTTCAGGAATTCCCGCTATCGCAAGGGCTATGCGGCTCACTTCCCATGCTGAGGAATCCTCCACTATCGCTACCACCTCACCTGTTCGCAAATAGGCAGCGTGGTTTATCACCTCGGCATACGTCGCTTCCTCATCCCAAGTCGTTATACGGGAAATCTCCTCTTTCAAGGCATCATCGTGCGTGATTTCAAGAGGGAGGTGCACTACCTGCTCCTCTTGCCAAAAGGCATACCACTTTCGCTTTGTCATGGACTCATAAAGAGAAACGGTCTTATCAATGTCAAATTGGATGGCAGCCTTATCTATTTCGATCGAGCGCTCTCCATCCGCAACAATCAGCGGCCCGTTCCTCCATTGAGCAATTGCCTCAGTCAATGCCTTCCTCATTTCATCCCCTTCTAGTCCACTCACCTCTATCTGTGCAATCGTAGACTTGGAGCCCTGGTCATCGGCATACGCAGGGGCCGACTTGAAACTTCCGAGAGGCAAAACGAGAGCAGCCAACACACCCATCAGCAGCATCAATACAGCTACCCTTTTTTTCATCCCCATCCCCCATTTCCTTCTTGTCCCTTCCCAACAGCTTTAAAAACAGCAACGTTATGTACGCAATTCTCCATGTATCTTGGCACCGACTGAAAACCAATCATCAGCCAGAGTAATCACATAGATATGTAATAAATGTTTTAAATTTCCCTTAAAAGGTATTTTTTAAATAGATGGCTATTCATCGACATACATATACCTTTGCTCTCCAACCCTATCAAGTTGCACAGTTTTTAAGAGTAAAAGATAGAAATTACACCTAAAAATTATAATATTGGGTTAACTTTACTTATGTATCATATAGACCTTATTTGATATTTCTAAACAAGGAGTTGAGCATTTCATTGAAATTTATAAACAATGAGGATGGGGTTAGTTTAATAGAACTAATCGCTTCAATAGCAATAGTCACTCTTTTACTTATCAGCTTTGCCCAACTTTTTATTCAGGCGAATAAAACAGCTGCTTATAATAATGAGAAACTTGTCACGATTAATTTGGCCGACGGGGCACTTGCGAGGCTACAATCCGAAACCTTTACAAAGAAAACAAATATTACAAATGTGAATGATTATTTTGTTGAACCTGCTACCATCAGCCCGGCAAAGAGGAGAATTCCTACCACTATACAAATGAACGGGAAGACCTATTCCGTGTCATACAAGGCTTCTCAATCTACCGAGAACTTTAACAGATCGATGTCATCTAACAATTCCACGAACCAGCCTTTCTCTACAGAGAAGAATCTGGATTTGATAAAGGTCGTCGTAACCGTCACCTCACCAGATGGAAAAATGAAAAGCTCTACGGAAGGATATGTTGTACTTGAATAGACGAATGAAGAACGAACAGGGCCTAACATTAGTCGAGCTATTGGCAAGCATTGCGTTACTGTCAATCCTCTCTATTTTTATCTTTTCCATCATGACAAAAACGATGGAAAACAACCGGATCATCCAACAGGAAACGATGCTGCGTGATGAGGCGGATATGATTGTAAGCAGATTCATCAGGACCCTTTACGCTACAAAACAAGGGAATATCATCCGCAATACGACAAATGGGCAGGGAAATAGCTATATCGAAGTGACAAACGACGTGGGGAAATGCCAGAGAAACGAGGCAGGCCTTCTAATTGATGAAAGAGCCTGTAATACAACGTTAAAGCCAATCGGATTCAAAACGGAAAATGGGACGACAAAACTGTATATTTTAGATGAACAATATACGATTGCCAATCCAAATATAAATATATCGGCAACGTCCCATATCAAGGGGAATCCAGCGTCCACCACTTTATACGAAATCAATTTGACCTTGCAGATTACTCATAAAAGAGGAAATAAGGAAGTTCCAAAACAGATGACATTCGTCAATCAAATCCAGCCTATTTTGACTTCAAGGTGAAATGTGGGAAGGAAGGCGTAGGAAATGAAAAAATATATACAAAATGAAAGAGGCTATGCCTTATTAATCGCAATTGGTACCATTCTTATCTTTACCGTTCTTGGCTTGAGCTTAATCACTTTGACTTCGAACGGAATCGTAAAAAACACTCACCGAGAAGACACCATCATCGCCCAGGATTTATCTGACAAGGGTATTGCCTTTGCAGTGAACGACATTCAACGGACGCTAGAACAAGCGATTAAGACGACGCCCATGGGGAAAACAGCTTTTGAAAACCTCCTCGTCTCCACTCTCAATAAGACGGCGCTGAAATGCCCGGCTGCCGGACAGCCGATTCCTGATCATATCGGTTTTCATATACCAGCGGAAAACGATAATATAACGAAGGTTTGCATAGAGGCAGTCAAAATGATCACCAATGCATCCGGGGTAGCAGAGGAAAAAGACAGATATAAGCGGCTCGTTACGTTCAGAAGCTATGGAATCGTCAAGAGGAAGGAGCACATCTCCAAGACAGATGTGATGATTGGAACGGACGCGATTCCAGACCAGTTGAAATATACGATTTCTACAAATGATGAAGGGAATTTGTATTTACATGGCGGGGTGGAAATTCAGGGGGATGTCAAAACAGACGGACATTTGATTATCTCCGAAAAAGCGCATTGGCTAAGAGGCGACACGGCCGTTTGGGAGGATAGCGTAGCGACGAGAATCATACCCGCCGTCAAAAGCATCACCCCCAAAGTGATCATGAGGGAGTCCGGCAAAAACATATATATCATGAAAAACCCCCGAGATATAAACTATAACTCTCATATTGCCGGTGGAAATTATTTAGAGAACAACATGAGATACACGAAATATCTTCCTACCAATACAGCAACAACAGGTGCATTGCAGGACCAGCTGTTTTTGACCAATAACGTATCCCTCGTAACAAGGAACCTGCCTGGTGATAGTGTAGAAATAACTGAAAAAATCACACCCTTGTATACTAACAAACGGTATAAAACCAATTATCCTACCGGGCTCACGGTTACAGATGGCAACCAGGACATCTCTAAATTCAAGCGTGATGATGTGGTTTTTGTACACGGGGAGAAGAGGGAATGCAGGATATGGATCATCATCTGTCTAGCCTACCATCCCCCAACTCTTGATAAAGCGGATTTTACTATCAATGGAAGAAGCGGCACTTCTAGAAGAACGATCAGGTTATCCGGTACTTATTATATTAATGGGGACTTTTCTGTAGAGAATACACAACTGCAGAGTGATGCCATGCTATACGTGAACGGCAATGTGAATATTAAAGAAAGTACTTTAAATGGAATAAATCCCGATAGCACCATCTTCATCTTCGCGACCGGTGATATTTCCATCAGTAATATTTCGGTCGATCAAAGTACACCCAGTATCATTAAAGGCTTCTTTTATTCCAAGCAAAACATGATCATGTATGGGGTGGGATCCAATATCAATCTATATGGCGGCATTTCAGCAAAACGCACCATCCTTACAGCCGTACGGGGAGATAGTAATAACTATACGTATGAAAGCCAGGCACGACAAAGGGAAACCCAGATTGTAAACGGGGTTGCAACACCAAAAAGAAGTTCACGCTTAAAAATCGTATATGATGAAAAT
>JBJEFP010000211.1:0-46837 GCA_051874195.1 Lysinibacillus sp.
TTTCGTTCATTGTCGTATTCGGCAGGCCGGCCGATGCGATATAGCATTGGCTGATCTTCAGGTCCAGCAGTTCATGGACACTGCGGCGCTGCTCCAGCAGGACATCCTTGCCCGCAATCCCGATATCCGCCACCCCATGCTCCACATAGACCGGAACGTCCATGGGCTTTGCGAGGATGAAGCGTATCTTTTCCTCTGGAATTTCAATCATCAGCTTGCGGGACATCTCCACTTCCTCCGGTAGATTAAACCCGGCCTCAAGCAGCATGTCATATGCTTCCTCGAAAATCCGCCCCTTCGGCATTGCAATTGTTAATTCACTCATTGTTCTTCCTCCTGCTGATCGAAGTAGATCACTTCTTGAAACTGCCCCTTGAATGCTTCAGCATCGACGAGGCCGACCGTCGACTGCATCGTCACGCGCTTGTTCTGCTCGCGCAGCAAGGCCGCCTGCTGCAGCGCCTGGGCAAAAGTGCCCGGTTCGAATAATACAAGAGCCGTTGCATTTTCCACATCCTGTAATGGCATGGCCTCAAGCAGCCGGTCCACCCGCAGGCCAAAGCCTGTAGCCCCCACTTTCGTGCCGAACTGCTCAAGCAGCCCGTCATAGCGGCCGCCGTTTCCTAATGGAAAGCCGCTTCCTTCCGCAAACACTTCAAACAGCATGCCCGTGTAGTAATTCATATGGCTCGATAATGTAAAGTCGAACGCTATGTACTTCTCAAGGCCCGCCTCTGCAAGCAACTTCCAGAGCTTCTGCATATATTCCAATGCATCATTCTTCCTGACGTACCGTTCGATCGCTTCAATGGAAGAAAGATCAATCGCCTCCTCGATGAAGGCAAGCAGTGCATCGGATTTCGTCTTCGGCAGGTCGAATGCAAGGACCGCTTCCTCAAACCCTACATAATTGCGCTTTACGAGCAGTTCATTCAGCTCGGCTGCCTGCTCCTCGCTCTCCGTATAATCCTGCAGGATGCAGCTCAGCACGCCGGCATGGCCGATCGCCACCTTGAAGGAGCGGATATCATATGCCTGGATGAGCTCGATGGCCGTGATGATCACCTCTGCATCCGCATACACCGAATAATCGCCGATCAGCTCGATGCCCATCTGCTCGAATTCAGCTGGACGGCCGCCTTCCTGCTGCTGGGCGCGGAACACATTTTCAAAGTATGCGAGACGCTGCGGGATCTTTTCCT
This sequence comes from Lysinibacillus sp., assembly GCA_051874195.1. Classification (GTDB taxonomy): domain Bacteria; phylum Bacillota; class Bacilli; order Bacillales_A; family Planococcaceae; genus Lysinibacillus_B. The sequence goes on from JBJEFP010000211.1 coordinate 1,203, forward strand.
TCAACAGCTTCGATGTGACGACCCGGGCGATTGGCGTCGTCATATCCGGGCGCAGCACAAGTGTATTGCCCTGGCTGTCCACCAGCTTAAAAAGCGTCGCATCATGGATAGCTGAAGCCTTGCCCACTGTATCGTAGTACTCGACGGTCGGTGTCTTGATAAATTCATAGCCCCGTGCACGGAGAAGTGTCCGGCCTATTTCACGCACCCCTTCAAGTTTTTCATAAATCTGTGGGAATGTATCACGCATCCCAAGTGGCTTTTCGAACATTTTAATTGATGACATTTTGACACATCCTAACATTTCACTTTAACTCACTAGAGTAGTAGATTACTAATATACGAAAGTAATTTTACTGCTCCCGGGCAAATTAGTCAATGAATTCACAAAAGATTCATTTTCTTAAATTTTCGGAACTATCATGTCTCAATTATACACGATTGCAGGATAACAAAAAGCATATTCCCCCTTCCCGGTGCGACTATCGCCATGGAAAGGCTGGCAGTGCAGCCTGCTTCCAGGGCTCTTCTTCCATGCCCATCCGGTATCCTTCCTACCTAAAAAACGAAGGAGCCCAATGCTTTGGACTCCTCCGTTACCCCTACCCGTCATGCCACTCCGGGTTATCTAATTTTTTTCGTTCTGCCATCTGTTCGGCTGTATAGATGATGCGCATCGGATTGCCGCCCGCCATGCAGCCGGCGGGAATATCCCGATGGACCAGCGTCGCCGCCGATACGATGGCACCGTCTCCAATCTCCACCCCGGGCAGGACGGTGGAGTTGGCGCCGATCATGACATTGCTGCCGATCACTACATCCCCAAGTCGATATTCCTCGATTAAATATTCGTGCGCCAATATCGTCGTATTGAACCCGATGACCGTATTATCCCCTATCGATATACGCTCCGGAAACATCGTATCGGGCATGACCATCAGCGCAAGTGACGTCTGCCTGCCAATCTTCATCTTCAGAAATGTGCGGTACAGCCAGTTCTTCACCCGCAGAGAAGGAACAAAGCGTCCAATCGTGATGATGGTGAAGCATTTCATCACTTTCCAGAACGATACCGTCTCATACATATTCCATAATGAATTTGCCCCTTTAACTCGATAACGCTCCGTTCTCCTCATCCATTACGCTTCCTTTACAATTGAAATTAAATCGGACATATGCTCCAGCATATAGTCCGGATTAAACTGCTGTAAGAAGTCTCTCCCTTTGAATGACCAGGCAACCCCCGCCGTGCGGACGCCCGCATTTTTTCCGCCTTCGATATCATGCGAATTGTCGCCGATCATGATGACGTCGCTTTGGTTCAGCCCCAGCTTTTCGAGTGCAAGAAGGATGGGTTCGGGGTCTGGCTTCACATGCGTGACATCATCCTGCCCAACAATGACTTCGAATAAGTGGGACGCCCCCATGATTCCCAGCCCACGGGCGATTGTGTCCCGGCGCTTCGTCGAGACGATTGCCAGCCGGATTCCCATTCCCTTCAGCTTTTCGAGTGTTTCTACAACACCTTCATATTCTTTTACAAGCTCATCATGATGCGCCAAATTCCAGGCCCTGTATTTGCCGATCAGCTCTTCCACTTCATCAGGGGCGATTTCTTTAAATGTTTCTGCAAGCGAAGGACCAAGGAACCGCACACAATCCTGTGGCTGGTACTTCCCCGGGAACCGCTCGTCGAGGACATGCATGAATGTCTCGATAATTAAACTGTTCGTATCTAGCAGTGTACCGTCAAAATCAAATAATAATGCTTTCGTCATTGTTGCAATGCTCCTTTAGCTTCTCTCACTTCTGCACGCTTCCATAAACGTGCCACGATGATGGTCAAAATGAACGCCGTGACGACCCGGATGGCCAACAACGGCAGAATCGGTATACCGAGCGGTGCAAAGATCAGCGTATCCTCTACGACCGCATGGCAGGCCACAAGGAAGATGAAGGAGAGGGTGGCATCCTTCTTGGATACACCGTCCTCCTCCACCGCCTGGATCATGACACCCGCCCCGTAGGCAAGCCCGATTACCAAGCCCGTTACAAGCGTCACCGAAGCGTTCGGCTTTACCCCGATCACCTTCGTCCATGGCGCCAGCATTTTTGACAGCTTCATCAAATAGCCGTAGTCGCGCAAAAACTGCACAATGATCATCAGCGGCAGCACGATGATGATCAACTGGAAAATGCCGAGGCTCGCCCGTTCCAAGCCTAATAGAACGATAGCTCCCCAGCCTTCCGGATTTGTTGCCGTTTCGGGCATCATGCCGTATTTGGCGATTTCTCCCCCACCGTCCCATACGAGATTGATGACGATGGCAGATAGGAAGGCCAATCCGAAGCGCACGACCAGTACAACCCACAGCCTGACGCCTACCCGCAGCGCCACAGCCGTCTCGATGAACATGCTATGCGCAAACGACAGCATCACTGCCAGGGTGAATACTTCCTTGACCGTGAGCTCAAGCGAAAGGATGCCGGCGATTCCTGAGTACAGGTTCAATGTCGTTCCCAGTACAAGCGGGATGGCCGCTTCCCCACGCAGCCCAAGGATGCCCATCATCGGTGATATGACGTCAATCAGCCATGGCAGGACGGGTGTGAATTGCAGAAGTGTGACGATAAATGTAATGGGAAAAATAAATTTACTTAGCTTCCACGCCGTTTGAAATCCGGCGGTCACCCCTTTTCTTAGTGTGTCCATCCTGCTTACCCCTTTATTTTTTATCTAAATAGCGTACAACCGGCTTGACGTTCATCCGTCGGTAGACAATCGCAATGATGCCGATCGCAATTCCAAGAATGGACACGACCTGGGCCGAGCGCAAGTCGCCGATCAGGTACAGGCTATCCGTACGCAGCCCTTCGATGAAGAAGCGTCCTACCGAATACCAAATCAAATAGAAGAAAAACATTTCCCCGCGGCGCCAGTTGAATTTACGTGCCACAAGTAAAATGACCAAACCAATGATATTCCACACCGATTCATATAAAAACGTCGGATGTACGTATGTACCCTCTTTTTCAATATACATTTGTTCGATAATCCAGTTCGGCAGGAGGAGATTCTCTAAAAACTCCCGTGAAACCGGGCCGCCGTAAGCCTCCTGATTAATGAAGTTCCCCCAGCGCCCGATGATCTGGCCGATTAAAATACTTGGGGCCGCAATGTCCGCCACCCGCAAGAAGCTGACCCCTCGTTTTTTCGTAAAAATATAGGCCGTGATGAAGGCACCGATCAAAGCCCCATGGATGGCGATTCCACCCGTCCAGATTTGGATGATCTGTCCCGGATTTTGCCCGTAGTAGTCCCATTTCATCGAGACGTAGTAAATACGGGCGGAAATGATGGCAATCGGCACCGCCCAAATAAGCAAATCACTGAGGAAATCTTCATGCAGCCCCAACCGGACCGCCTCTCGCTGGGCCAGGAAATAGGCAAGCACGATGCCTGTCGCAATTAAAATTCCGTACCACCTTACAGGAATCGGCCCTAAATGGAAGGCGACCGGATCAATGGCAAGTAATGTATAACTCATAACAATCCCCCTCCTTTAGTAATCATCCATCTCGTCATTCGAAGCAATCATATCATCTAATCGGCGTGAAAACTCCTGCGCCGCATTGATGCCCATCCTTTTCAAGCGGTAATTCATGGCCGCTACCTCGATGATGACCGAGACGTTACGCCCGGGCTGGACCGGAATCGTCAATTTCGTCAGGTTCGTATCGATAATCCGCATCTTTTCCTCATCCAGCCCCAATCGGTCATACGTTTTTTCGGAGTCCCAGTTTTCCAGTTCGACCACAAGGGAAATGCGCTTGTAAGGACGGACCGCACTTGCCCCGAACAGCGTCATGATGTCGATGATGCCGATGCCCCGGATTTCCAGCAGATGCTCGAGCAATGGGGGCGGATTGCCGATGAGCATGCTTTCCGATTCCTGGCGGATTTCCACACAGTCATCCGCCACTAGCCGGTGTCCCTTCTTCACAAGCTCCAAAGCCGTTTCACTCTTACCGACGCCGCTCTTGCCAATCAGCAGGACGCCGACTCCATAGATGTCGACAAGCACACCATGGATGGCCGTCGTCGGGGCAAGCTTGCTCTCCAAGAAATTCGTCAGCCGGCTGGAAAAACGGGTAGTCGTCAACCGCGTCTTCAATACCGGGACGTGATTCTCCTCCGACGCTTCAATCAGCTCCTGTGGAATTTCAAGCTCCCGTGAAATAATGATGGCAGGCGTATTTTGGGCACACAACTTCATCATACGGTCGCGCCGGTCCACTGCCGGCAGCATCTCGAAAAAGGAAAGCTCCGTTTTGCCGAGAAGCTGGACGCGGTTCGACGGATAGTGCGTAAAATAGCCGGCCATTTCAAGGCCCGGCCTGGAAATATCGCTCGTCGTAATATAGCGGCCGATTCCCTCCTGCCCGCTGATGAGTTCCAATTCGAACTTCTCCATTACATCTCTTGTTGTTACTTGAATCATCGCAACCTCTCCAATCCTCCAACTTGCATATTGTCTTATTTTATCATGTCATCATTTATTTTCGAACTTTTTACGCCCAAAGCCGTGTTTTGGGTAAAATCACGTTTGCATCATCCCGCATCCTATTGCCACCTTATGTGCACCCGTACCCATGTTGCAGCGCCCCTCGCCGCAAAGAACCCCAAGGCATGGTGGAATGGCCCCCAAAAAAAAGAGCCGCCCGTTCATCGGACAGCCCCCATTTCCATCATTGTTTTCTGTCAGAAGAATCGCTCCTTCGAGGATTACACCAGTGCATGTCCATCCTCGCCTCAACAAAGCTCCCTCCAAACAACTTCTCGCTCTTTACGATTCCTATTTATTTCTTTTCAGCCAGCCAAGCCGCCAAAGCTTCCGCTTCCTCGCCTTTCACCAGACCAGGCGGCATGCCGTTCGATGTCCCTTCCAGGATGATATCTAAAATCTCCTCTTCGGATAAACGGGACCCTATATCATTTAAAGCAGGCGTAGTGCCCATCCCTTGCAGATTGCCTCCGTGACAAGTCGCACAGCGTTGTTGCGCCACCTTCTCGTTCGGGTCAACAGATGCTCCTTCCTCTTCTTCTCCACCGCCGCATGCACCCAGCACCAGCGCTGAACCTAGCATGAAAGTCGCCAACCATTTCTTCTTCATTTGCAAAACCCCTCCAAAACGAATTCTCTTGCCTATGCTATTATAGCATTTCTATGCACGCTTAAAACCTTCTCCTAGCACCTCATAGGCATCCGAAACAATGACAAATGCAGACGGATCAATCGTTTGGACGATTTGTTTCAGCTTTGTGAATTCTGTCTGATAGACAGCCACCATCAATACAGGCTTTTCACTCCCTGTATAGCCGCCGAAAGCCGGAATCTTCGTGACGCCCCGGTCAATCTCCTTAAAGATTTCATCACGTATTTCATCTTGCTTATTTGTTATAATGTACACCATTTTCGATTGGCTGAAACCTAGCTGGATGATGTCGATCGTCTTCGTCGTCACATAGAGGCCAATCAATGCATATAGCCCCTTTTCGATGTCAAAGACGATGGCAGCGCTGACGGCAATCAGGCCATCGATCAGGAGAACGCTCGTCCCCAATGTCAGCCCGGTATATTTCGTAATGATCTGCGCCAGCAGGTCCGTCCCGCCGGTCGATGCCTTCCCTTTAAATACAAGGCCGATGCCCGCCCCGACAAAGATGCCGCCAAAAATGGCGGCGAGTAAAGGTGTAGCCGTCCACGCATCCCAATTTTCCGTCAGGATGACGAAAAACGGCAGGGCAAGTGTACCTACCAGAGATTTGACCCCGAATTTCTTCCCTAAAACGAGCACACCCGCAATAAAAAGAGGAATATTGAAGGCATATTGTACAATGCCGGCATTCCATCCAAACAGACCGTGCAAAATGGTACTGATACCGCTCACACCGCCCGAGGCCACCTGATTAGGAAAGAGGAATGCATTGAAGCCGATTGCCACTACAGCCGCACCCGCAATGACATATAAATACTCAATTATTGTATCTTTCGCAGAAATTTTCTCGTTATACACATTTCTCACTACCTTCTTGTTTCAAATCAATTCAGCCATGATTATAGCAAATAGCAAGCGAAATGAAAACTTTATTCAAAGTGAAAGCGACGCCGACCGAAAGGCGATAAAAAAATCCTATAGTCATCTACTATAGGAAACACGCTAATAACGTTCAAATGTCTCTTCCACCCACTCATCAGCCTCGATCTGTATTTGAAGGACCGCTTCTTTTGATAGGCCCATCCTTTCAGCGAGCTCCTCCACCTTTTCCCATTCCGCCTTGCTTAATGCAATGCTGAACTGGAGATAGGGCGTCATTTCCGTCTGTTCTCCGCCAATCGTTGCCGCAATCTCCTCCGTAAAGGGCAATTGCTGCAGAATCATAGGCATCGGCCGTCGCAGCAGCGAGTCAATCAACGAAAACAGCCCAATCAGGAAGTATTCAGAAAAGTTGCTCCGGTAATTCAGCCGAGCCACTTTTTCGCACACCTTGGCCCGGAACAACGATGTACGCATGAGCTCGTTGAATACGTCAGATTCGTTCCGAGTATTGATTTCCCCCATGGCCAGGAGATAGATCCATTTTCTTAATTCCGTCAGGCCAAGCATCAGTATCGCCTGCTTGATCGACCGGATTTTTGACTTTGTTCGCTTCGTCGATTTATTGATTAATTGAAGCAGCTTATAGGAGACTGAAATGTCCCGTTCAATGCTCTCCGCCAGCTTGCCGATATTCGGCTCCTCATCCCGCAAAAGAGACAGGATTTGAAAATACTGTATTGTATTCGCTGGAATATCGGTCGCTCGGATCAGCTGCGGCTGCTCAAAAAAGTAGCCCTGGAACAAACTATAGCCGGAGTGTCTCGCCACTTCGAACTGATTGCGGGTTTCGACCTTCTCCGCCAACAGCTTGATATGGGGGAACTTCGCCTTCACCTTATTTTCAATCTCCATCCGTTCAAGGAGAGGCGAGAACAGGAAGTCCACTTTTATGTAATCGACATAGGCAAATAATTCATCGTAAATCTGCACCCTTTCATCCAAGATGAAGTCATCGAGCGCTATTTCAAACCCCTTGCCCTTCAGTTCCCGCAGACGCTCTACAAGCTCCTCGGTGATCGGCACGTCTTCCAATACTTCTATGACGATCTTAGACGGCTCTAGATAATCAGTCAGCGGACCCATCAGCAGATTGTATGTAAAGTTCACAAAGCAAGGACGCCCCTTGCTCACTTCATCGATGCCGATATTCACAAAAGAGTTCACAAGCACATCCACCGTCGCTGCGTCCGCATTGATCATCGGGAACGAATTCCCGTCTTTATTGCGGTAAAGGAGTTCATAGGCAGCTACTTGTTCATGAAGGTTAAATATAGGCTGCCGGCCAATAAAAACTTCCATACGCATTTCTCCCATCCCTCTATCATTTACAAAATTATACCATAAATAGATTGCCTAATTCCCTAAAATCTCTCTTTCAAATACAATATTTCTGCAATATGTAGCTTAGGTGCACCTATTCTTCCTCTATGAAGAAATTTGTACAATCCACTGCCCATTCCACTGTGGGGACGCTCTCCGCGGGCGAGGCCAAGGCCATGGAAGGCGAATGCCGTAGCGAAAAGCAACTGCCGGCTTAATTAGAAGGGCACGCCTGCCGGTTACCCAACTACCGGTTGATAGAAGGTGCACCTTTTAGCTACCCCCCATAAACATGGCACGCCGGTTAGGAAGGGATGCAGGCTGACGAATCCGTTCACTTCGGGTGAACGAATCAAAAAGGGAGGGACGCAGGAATGCCCCTCCCCCTCTTCTACAAATAGTTATCGAACCATTCGATGATCTGCGTTAGACGTTCGATCCGCAAGTTCGGCGTGCCGGTGCGGGACAGGTTGTGATCGCTGTCCGGGAATCGGACGAAAGCCACTTCCTTGCCGAGCGACTTCAGCGTAATGTAGAACTGCTCGGCCTGCTCAATCGGGCATCTGAAATCCTTTTCGCTGTGCAGGATCAGCAACGGCGTCTCCACATGCTCTGCATATTTGAGCGGGGAGAAGTCCCACAGCTTATCGACCGACTTCATATCCGCGAAATGCTGCCAATCATTGAAGTAATAGCCGATGTCCGATACACCGTAGAAGCTGATCCAGTTCGAGATGGAGCGCTGTGTGACCGCCGCCTTGAAGCGGTTCGTATGACCGACGATCCAGTTCGTCATGAAGCCGCCGTAGCTGCCTCCCGTCACGCCCAGGCGGTTGCCGTCGATCCACTCAAAGTTCTCCAGTGCGTAGTCGAGGCCGGCCATGATGTCCTCATAGTCCCCTCCCCCGTAGTCGCCTCTCACGCCGTCCACGAACGCCTGGCTGTAGCCGTGGCTCCCACGTGGATTTACATACAGGACGCCGTAGCCCCGCGCCGCCAATAGCTGCATTTCATGGAAGAATGTATTCGCGTACATTGCATGCGGGCCGCCATGGACCTCTACAATTAACGGGTACTTGACGCCTTCTTCATAGTTGGCCGGCTTCATGATCCAGCCATGCACATCGCCAATCGAGGTCTGATAGACGATGGCTTCCGGCGTGGAAAGCGGCACCTCCCGTAAAAACGCCTCGTTGAAGTTTGTCAGCTGGCGCCGTTCACCTGTCGTGATGTCCAGAAAGAACAGCTCGCCAGGGAAGGCCGGGTTGGAAATGGCGGCAAGCGCCCAGTTGCCGCTGCGTGCTACATCATAGCTGTAAATATGTTCACCTTCCGGGCTTGCCGGGAAAATACTGCCCTCAAGGTCTGCATAGTACAGGCGTACATCACCCATCGCAGACAGCTGGAAGTAAAGAGCATTCGTTTCCGTCCACACGACTGCCGGTGCATCCACTCCCTGCTGGACATCGGCGACGGCAAGATCGCCGACCGGTGCATCCAGCATTTCCGTCAGCTGCTGTGTCGAGCCGGTTGCCGTATCATATACGTATACTTTCGTATGCGTGGCATTTTTATAGGAGGCATCGCTGCCCGTATAGGCGATGTAGCGGTTGTCGTATGAATAAACAGCACCGCCGTAGTAGCCCTCTGCATCCACCAGCACCTGCTCCTCCTTCGTTTCGACATCCACTATGTATAGTGGCGTGCGGAACTCGAAGTCCAGGTTCTCCGCCCGGTTGACGCTCATGACGATTTTTCCGCCGTCACGGGAAATGCCGACCAGGCCGTGGTGATGGTCACCTGATGTGAACTGTTCAACCTTTTCGTCTGCAAGCGTCAGCACCGCAATCTGTGTGAATCGATCCTGCGGACGCAGACCGACTCCGCCAATGCCGTCCATCTTGTACTTCATGCCGTTTACTACATAGGCCTTCGGAAGTTCATCTTCCTTCTTTTCCGGCTTGTCGGCAATCGTCTTCCCTTGCTCGACGCTTCCTGTCAGCCAGATTTTCTTGCCGCAGGGGCTCCATAAGAAGGAGCTGACACCATTGGCGAAATCGGTTGCCTTTTTCGCTTCCCCGCCCCGCTTATTCAGGATATATACCTGGCTCTTTTCTTCTCGATTCGAAAGAAATGCAACCTGTGTGCCATCGGGCGACCATTGCGGACTGCTGATGCGCTCCTTTCCGAACGTCCATTGCGTCGTTTCCCCGCTTTCGATATGGACATGGAACAGATGGGAATAATATTTATTGTCTTCCTTATTGATCTGCGTGCGAATGAAAACCGCCTCTTCATTTGATGGCGACAGCACTGGATTTGCAATGGATTGCAACGTAAATAAATGATCTGCTGTTAGCATAGTTACCCCTCACTTCACTTTATTTCGGATTTCGTAATAACAGTGTATCATCCCTTTCTGTTTTTTCCAAAAACTTTCTATAAAAATATGAATCATTTTTATCTTATAGAACGGGAGCGCCCATCAGTCTCCCTGCAGCAAAAAAGGGTATCAGCCCCGGCCAATACCCATACTCTATTCATCATCTTCTTTCGTGTCATGCAAAATATAGTGCAGCGCTGCGACCCGGCAGGAATTGACGGCCCGCATCACTTCCTCCGGCTTGGCGGCATCAGGCAACACCCACGGGCGGCGCTCTACATCAAATACGTCTAGGCTGCTGTGTATGCAGTTTTGCGCATGGATACAAAGCTCCTCCTTAAAGAATACATCGATGTCCTTCCCGACATATTTGCGATATCCCGCTTCCAGCAATTTCTTTTCATCCATAAAATCAGCTCCCCTTTTTTGACTATACCCCTGAAAAAGGAGACGCTATACTTGGAATACTCATCCGGGCCAAAATTGTTGGAGCTGATATCCTGTCCGCATCTGCACCAGCAGGCCTGTCCTTTCCCCTAAAAAAACAGAGCTGCCCGGAAAGTTTCCACTCCCCGGACAGCTCGCTCTGTCTTGGCTTTTATTTTGCCGGCGCTATGTCTTTTAAAGAACGGCGCAGAATTTTCCCTGTCGAATTTTTCGGCAGTTCATCCAGAATCTCAATCGTTTTTGGCACCTTGTATTTCACAATGTGCTCCGTACAGTAGTCCTTCAGTTCTTCTGCTGAAACTGCCCCGTCCTTCAGCACGACATAGGCATGCACCGCTTCGCCGAAATCCGTATCCGGAAGGCCGACCACCGCCGCTTCCACGACTTTTGGATGGGCGAACAGCACTTCTTCCACTTCCCGGGGATATACGTTGTATCCGCCTACAATAATCATGTCTTTTTTACGGTCGACAATGTAGAAGTAGTCCTCCTCATCCTTTCTCGCAAGGTCTCCTGTATAGAGCCAGCCGTCACGAATCGTCATAGCCGTCTCTTCCGGCATCTTGTAGTAGCCCTTCATGACATTCGGTCCTCGCACGATGAGCTCTCCCACTTCACCGACCGGTACCTCTTCGCCATGCACATCCACGACCTTGTTTTCGACATTGATGATGGATTGGCCGATGGATCCCGCCTTCCTTTCACGATCCAATGGATTGAAGCATGTAACCGGTGACGCTTCCGAAAGGCCATATCCTTCCGACACCCGCACGTTGAACTTTTCCTCGAAGCTATGGAGCAGTGCAACCGGCAGCGAGGCCCCTCCCGAGATGGCCAGGCGCAGATGCGAAAACGCCTTTGGATTGCCTTCCTCGAATTGATACAGGAAGTTGAACATTGTCGGCACGCCTGCAAAGACAGTGGCCTTATAGTGTTCGGCCAGCTGGAAGATTTCCGCCGGACTGAACCGCGGCGCCAGTAAAAGTGTGGCCCCCCTCATCAATGGCGCATTCACCACTACCGTCAGTGCGAACACATGGAACACAGGCAATGTCGTGATGATGCGGTCCTCCCCTGACATCTGCAGGTAATTCCCTACATCACGGGCATTGGAGTAGAGGTTGCCGTGCGTCAGCATAGCCCCTTTCGGATGGCCCGTCGTACCGGACGTGTAGAGGATGACAGCCGTGTCGTCCGTGTCGACCTCCACCGGCTCGACTGTCGTTGTCGCCGCTGCCAATACATGCGTGAATAATTTCGCCTTTCCTCTTGCCGCATCACTGAGCGCAGCGTACTTCTCCCCTATATCAGGCGTCGTTTCGCAGATGATGTACCCCTCTACCTGCGGAAACGCCTTCACTCCAATTTCTACAAGCGGCAATAGCATGTCGAGTGCAATGACCGCCTTTACATCCCCATTTTGGATGATGTACGAAATTTCATCCGGCGTATAAATCGGATTGATCGGAATGGCCGTCGCTCCAATCCGCATCGTTGCATATAAAGAAATGATGAAATGAGGCGTATTGCCGAGCAGCAGTGCGACATGGTCCCCCTTTTCTACCCCCATGTCCTGCAGTGCGGAGGCAAAGCGCCCTATCGTATGCTCCAGTTCCGCATAGCTCGTCCCTTTCCCCATGAAATAATACGCAGTCTTTTCTGGTTGTTCGAAAGCTTGTTGTCGTATTTGTTCAACTAAATTCAATACATCCATCCCCCTTAGTGCGCAAATGAATTTCCCTTCATTTTCCTAATATTATAAAATAGATATATTGATAAAACAATAGAAGGTTTGTAATTTATTCACATTTACCGTACAACAAGCATTTTTTTTCTGCTTCATTCACTTTCACTCAATCTCTCACATGGGCGATATAGCGCCACCTGATCATATAGAAATAGACGATCTGCACAAAGGCGAACAGGCAAAATGCAACGACGATTTCTTTTACAATGATGAGATTGACGACATCCTTCAGTACCGACTGCAGGGCGATGAAGGCAAACGTACTGTGAACCAGCGCTACACCCAGCGGCAGGAAGAACTGCGGGGCAAGGTGCCTTGTGATAAGCTTCTTCTGCTCCAAATCAGTCAGCCCCATACGCTTCAACACGATAAACTGCTGGCGCTCCCTTTCCAGGTTGGCATACAGCTTGAAATAGATGAAGCTGCCCGCTGCAAGCAGGAAGACCACGACGCCCAGCACCCCGACAATCGCAAAGAGGCCATACGTAGCTAATATATAAGAATAATTCAACCCTGTATTTTCGAAGTAGAACGGCAGCGAATAGACGGAATTCGTCACATACTCCTGCGATACCATCTGCTGGATGGAAAGGCCGATATCTTTCGCCTCCATCCATTGGGGGATATCAAATGCAAACAAGTGATAGGATGGTGTTTCACCCTCCACGGCCAATGGATTGACCAGGCGCCCGAAGTCCTCGTCGCTGATAATGATGGAATTCCGGCTGATGAAGGATGTAGGCAAGATAATTTCCGGATATACACGGTCGATTGTGATGGGGATATCATTTTCCATCAATACGGTTTCCACCCTCAAATCCTTAAGGGTTTTGATTGACTCATCGGAGTACGGGATGAACATCCCTTCCCCTTCATCCAACGTCACCAGCGGCAGACCATACGAAAACAGCATTCGGTTGATGTCGGTCTCCCGGAACACCTCCACTTCATTCGACGTTTCCGAAGAGGTTTGCTTGATGACCTCAAAACGGGTGATATGGTAGGAGAACCCCTGCTCTTCAAGCTCTCTGATGAGGCTCAGCACATGCTCCGTTTCATATGGATTGTCCACATGCCCCTTATAGACGATGCCCAGCGGATTCAGCTTGTCATACTGGGCCGTGTAGGAAGACAGCGCCGCGAGCAGCACAACACCCAGCAGCGCCAGCATGGATACCATCGTCACGACGAAGAACATCTTCGCATTCTGCCGCATCGTATGGACCTGTTCTGCGACGGACAGCATGCGCGCCTTATGCCAGTAGAACTTCTTCCGCCGCTTCAGCAGATCCAGGACCAGAAAGACCGAATCCGTAAAAAAGTAGAACGTACCGAGCGTCACGAAAATCGGAATGAGCAAGGTAAAGTTGAACAGCGTCGTTCTCGACGTAATGATCGCCAGCACATAACCGATCGCTATCAGCACAACACCTAAAACGGCACGCCACTTGGAATATCGGGCTGAACCGTCCACAGTTTTCCCCTTCAATAAATCGTTCAGCTTCATGTCCGGCCTATAAACGACACTGCCGATCGCTATGATGACAAAGCCCCCCATGAATACCGCAAACGTCAGCAGGAACGGAGGCCATGATACGTATAGCGGCAAATCTTCTAGCCCGAGGGTTTCACGCACAATCATAAGGAAAAACTTCGAGAAAGCAAAACCAAACAGAATGCCGCTGATGCTAGAAAGCAGTCCGATGATCATCGTCTCCAAAAAAACGAGCTTCCCGAGCTGCCTGCGTTCCATGCCCAAATGCAGGAGGATGGCGAATTCTTTCGAGCGCGCCTCTAAAAAGGCCTTCATCGAATAGAAGATGAAAAACCAGGAAAATAGCACGAGAATGATTTCCGCCACGACCATCCCCACCATCGAAACATCTCCCATAAAGCCGTTTTCCCGGCTCGGATGGAACATGACCATGGAATAGAGGAAGAATACGAAGACAGAGAAAAAGCTGGCCATGAAGAAGGAGGCATAATTCCGGAAGTTACGGAAGACATTACGGTAAGCGAATTGACGAAAAGTCACCAACTTGTCCTCCTAACAAACTAAGCACATTTAAAATCCGTTGGAAGAATGCATGCCTGCGGTCATCCCTATAAATTTCATTGAAGAATTCGCCGTCCTTAATGAACAGCACCCGATCGCAATAGCTCGCGGCAATTGGATCGTGCGTCACCATGATGATCGTAGCCCGCTTTTCCCGATTCATCTTCAACAACAGCTCCAGCACCTCGCGTGAAGCATTCGAATCCAGGTTGCCGGTAGGCTCATCCGCCAATATCAGGGATGGCTCATGGATCAGCGCGCGGGCTATGGCCGTACGCTGGGCCTGCCCTCCTGAAATTTCATTCGGCCGCTTATCCAGAATATCCCGTAGATTCAGCTTATCGGCCAATGCTTCAAGACGCTCCTCCATCACCGATACCGGTCTTTCATCCAGTGTCAGCGGTAAGATGATGTTTTCCTCCACCGTCAACATCGGCAGCAGGTTGAAGTCCTGGAAGATAAAGCCCAGCTCGCGTCTTCGAAAATAAGCCAATTCGGTGCTGTTGAGGGTTTGCGGACGCATGCCGTTAAAAATGATTTCTCCCGTAGTCGGCGTATCAATCATGGAAATCAGGTTCAGCAGCGTCGTCTTCCCGCTCCCTGATGGTCCCATGACCGCCAGGAATTCTCCCTCTTCCACTTCAAAGCTAAGCTGGTTCAACGCCCGTGTCGTCACTTTTCCTTCATACACTTTCGTCACTTCATTGATGTTTAATATGGACATAGTATCTCCTTATCTAGATGGTATTGGCAGCTCGAGCATCCATGGAAGTACCACTTCAAAACTGATTTCCACAATATTCCCCGACATTCCGGCAGGCACCGCTTCCATGTCCTGTGTCAGGGAGAGGCAATAGCCCCCGATGATGACATCCCATCCATCGATTTCCCCCTCGACAAGGTCACCATACAGATGGTAGCTCCCTGTATACATCAGCATCGAGCCTCCCTCAACCTGATGGTAAAATAGCTGGCTCGGCTTCGACATCTCGATGCCGAGAAGATCGAAGAACGCCTGCACCTCCATATCAGCAAAGCTGCTCATTTCTATATAATTCAGCCATGGTGAAATTTCATTTCTATGTTTTACCCCTTCATACAGCGCCTTTGTTTTCGGGACGTCCACCGATAGCGTCCATCCCCCCGTGTGTACCTGTTCCACTTGCATCCCCCTAGTGTTGAAAAAGTATCTTGACCGTCGTACCGATGCCCACTTCCGATTCGATAATGAGCTCGTGGCCTAATTTCGTACAGATTTCCTGTGCAATGTAAAGGCCCATGCCCGTCGACTCTCCCGTCTTGCGGCCATTCTCCCCTGTAAAAAATGGTTTCGTGACACGGGGCAAATCGGATTTCGGAATGCCAATTCCCTGGTCGGCTACCCGAAGCTCGACAACCTCCCCATGCTTCATAACTTCGATGAAGACTTTTTTATTTTCTTCAAATGTATATTTCACCGCATTCGTAATGAATTGGCTGATGACGAACTTCAGCCATTTCGAGTCGCTCATGACAACTGCATCCTCTTCCATCCTTACTTCCGGAAAGACGCGGTTTGTGATGAACAGGCGCTTGTTTTCATTAATGGTGGACGTGACAAGCTGCTGCAAGTTCACCTGCTCGACCTGCAGATCCTCCTGGAAATTTTCGAGCCTGGCGTTCATCAACACCATTTCCAGTCCGTTCTTCAGCCGGTCGACCTCTTCCTGGACACTGCGCTTATCGAGCTCTTCCTCCTGCAGCAGGAGTTCCAATACAGCGACCGGCGTCTTCATTTGATGAATCCACTGATTTGTAAATTTGTACTGCCTCGACTGCCTTGCATAAAGCGCCTGCACCTCATACTGGTACAATTTGTACAATTCATGGATGTACTCCTCCGTCTTGCAGTATTCCGGCGTCTTGGCATTCTTCTGCAAGGCATCATCCATGCGCTTCGGAAGCTCGGCAATCTTTTGCAAATAGCGCCGTCTCAGCATATAGCGGATGGTCAGGAAGGAGGTGGTGAGGATGATGCTCATCACGATGGAGTATACGGCCGTTTCAACGTTGCGGAACCCTTCCAACCAGTACAGCATTAAAACGAACAATACGACAAGCACTTGAAAAATGATATATGACAAGTGTTCCGTGATGAACAGCTTCAATCCCGCTCTCATCACATTTCACCCGGACTTAAGATAAAGCGGTAGCCTGCGCCCCGCACAGTTTCAATATGGGAGGCAACCCCATAATCAGCCAGCTTTTTGCGAACACGCGTCATATTGACGTTCAGTGTATTTTCATCCACGAACGCCTGGTCGTCCCACAGCTGTTCGAGAAGCTGATCCCGTGAAACGACTTTCGGTGCATTCCCCATCAGCAGATCCAATATGATGCACTCCTTCTTCTGGAGCGGGATGACCAGGTCCTTCAAGTGGAGCTCCAGCCGTTCCAAATATAATGTCAGCTGCCCCTGCCTGACCGTCCGCTCCTCCTGTTGCGGTGCATACTCTCCGTATGTCCGCCGCAGATGGCTGCGGATCTTCGCCAGGACGATTTCATAGTTGAACGGCTTTGTAATGAAATCATCCCCTCCGTTTTCAAGCGCAAAAATCTGGTCCATCTCACCCGAACGCGCGGATATGAACAGAATCGGGCACTTCGTATGCTGGCGCAGCTGACGGCACCAATAGTAGCCGTCGTATGTAGGCAGATTGATGTCCAACAGTACGATATGCGGGTTGAACCGTTTGCACTCTTCAATAATCGCCTCGAAATTTTCGACGATGGCGACTTCATACTGATACTTGCGTAACGTTTCTGCAAGCAATGAGGCGATTTTCGTATCGTCCTCGACTATATAAATACGGTGCTTTTCCATTTTCTCACCTCTTTAATCCATAAAAGTAGCTACATATTCCATTTTACATGAAAAATGACCCTCCTCAAAAAATTTAGGAAGGTCATTTGCGCCAATTAATAAATCAGTTGTAAAAATTCCTCTTTTGATACGCCGCCGAAATATTTCGGGAGGTCGACATGCTGAAGGGCTTCGTTGATGGCATTGCGTTCATATTTTGTTCCAACCAGCAGGCCTTCCACTTCCGCCACATCGCCTATGCCGAAGAAATCACCGAAAATCGTCGCTTCTTCGATGATGCCCTTGTTCACTTCCAGGCGGATGTCGATGCTTCCGGATGGGAAGCGGTGCTGCTTCTGAATATTGAAGCGAGGCGATTTGCCGTAGTTCCATTCCCACTTCTGGTAGCGCTCCTCCGACAGCTTATGGATGTTTTCCCAATCCTGCTCCGTCAGCTCGTAGTACTGGACCTGCTCTTCTCCGCCGAAGATGGATTTCAGGATTTCCATCCGGAATTCCTCTACCGTCATCGGCTCTTTCAGGAATTCGGAAATGTTCGCCACGCGGGAACGGACGGATTTGATCCCCTTCGATTCAATCTTGTCCTTCTTCACCTTCAATGCCGATACAACTGCATCAATTTCTGTATCGAACATGAGCGTGCCATGGGAGAACATGCGGCCCTTCGTAGCGAACTGGGCATTCCCGGATACTTTGCGCCCCTCCGCTAAAATATCATTGCGGCCAGACAATTCTGCATTGACGCCCAGCTTCGCCAGGGCATCCACTACAGGCTGGGTGAACTTTTTATAATTATGGAAGCTGTTGCCGTCATCCTTCGTCAGGAAACTGAAGTTCAGATTGCCAAGGTCATGATAGACAGCCCCCCCACCTGACAGGCGGCGAACCACGATCACCCCGTTCTCCTCCACATAATCCGTATTGATCTCCTCGATCGTGTTTTGATTTTTACCGATGATGATGGATGGTTGGTTTATATAGAACAAAAGAAAATCGTCTTTCTCAATATCCATATTTTTCAGCACATACTCTTCGATGGCCAGGTTGATGCGTGGATCCGTAATTCCTTTATTATCGATGAAATACATCTATTTCACTCCTTCACAATAAATCCATAAATATTTTACCCTAAATTCACACTTTTGTGTTGACGAACGTAAACTGTTATAATACAATGAATACAATCAAAACAGTAATATAACAGCTGATGAAAAGGAGGCTATCCACAATGTTAGAAAATGTAGTTGATTTTTTCAGAAATCTGCCTGACAAGGTTTGTGTTCAATGCGGTGACAAGATCGAGGAACAAAGTGAATGCTACAGCAACAATTGTGAGAAATGCAACACTCTTTAATTCACAGTTTATTGCTGATTGATGCTTCACTTTATGATTTTACAACACTATAAAGATATTGCTTACACATTACTAGACGCCAGGGTCCGCTCAATACCCTGGCGTTTCTTCTGTAAAAAAGTGTATTAGTACACCCCTGTACTAATACACTTTTTCTTTATGCTTCCATTGATTTTGAATATCTCCGCTTGTACAGCATCGCAAAGTAGGCGAATGTCACCGTGATGTAAATCGCCCCCACTGCACCGAGAATCGCATGTTGAACATCTCCATTCAACATGCGTTTTCTAACTACTACCCACGAGGCCGGCAAATATTAATGACCGTGCCCTTCACCGGCTTCAGCATCTTTTTCTTCCATGTGCTCCATAGAGCTTGTGCTGTCATCCTCCAGCACCTGGCTCATATCGGGGGAGCCGACAATGAACTCATGCTTCGGCATGACATGGTAGGAGTTGGCCGTCGTATGGGCGTACATATAATATACGCCATCTTTTTCGAATGTATGGTCCGCTACATAGACCCCATCGGCAGATAGCTTTCCTTCGAGCATCTGGCCCTCGTCGCGAAGACCGGATTCCCATACTTCAAATTCCACCGTTGCGTCATCGATCGGCTTGTCGCCCTGTGTTACTTTCGCTTCCAATGTAACCTTTTCATTCGCTACCGCTTCAGCAGGCGTCAGCACTTCGACCACCACTTCCACCGGCATCTCTCCGCTGCCGATTGTATCAACAGCCGGTTCCTCTTCCGTACACCCTGCGGCAAGAGCCGTCGTCAAGGCCAATGCCATCCATAATTTTTTCATCCTCTACCCCTCCATTAACGGCAACCTCACCGTCACCGTTGTCCCTTTTCCTAGTTCGCTTTCAATATGGAGCGTCCCGTGATGCTGTTTGACGAGCTGATCGACAATCGATAGGCCAAGACCGCTGCCGCCGTCCGCCCTGCTGCGTGCCTTATTCACCCGGTAAAAGCGCTCTGTAATTCTAGGTACATCCTCCTTCGGTATGCCCATGCCCCTATCTTCCACCTGGATGACGGCCGCCTGCCCTTCCATAACCGCCTTCAGGAGGATGCTGGTCCCCCGGTCGGAATAACGTATGGCGTTCTCAAGCAGATTGATCAGAATTTGCTTCATTTTTTCCTCATCGGCTTCGACAATGATATCCTCATCCACATCAAGTAAAATGGCCATTTCCTTTTCAGCCGCCTTCGCCCTTACAAGCTCCACCGAATCACGCAGCGTCTCCGCCAGGGCAATCGGATACATTTCCCCCATTCCTTCTGACTCTATCTGCACGAGCTGCATCAATTCATTCGTCAGCCGCTCCATGCGGTTTGCCTCTCTGGCGATCAGGCAGATGGCTTCATCCTTCTGTTCCCCTTCGATCAATCCATTTTGTATCGATTCACTGTACCCTTTTACATAACTGATCGGGGTCCTGAGCTCGTGGGAAACCGTTGCCAGGAATGCCTTCCTTTCCTCGTCCTCCTGCTGGATCGCCTTGGCCATATGGTTGAAGGCAGCCGACAGCCGGCCTACTTCATCACTGGATGTCACCGTCACACGTGTCCGGTAATCTCCGGTTGACATGCGCCGGACAGCCTGCTGGAGCTCATACAGGGGATGCATGATGCGCCTTAGCCCCCTGAACACAAGGTAGCCCATTACAATGGAGAAAAGGATGACGCCTGCTATCAATAGCGTGGCCTCCTCACTGGCCAGCTCGCTGATTTTGGCCAGCGGATAGTACAGATACAGGATTCCTTCGAGCCGGTTTTCATCAGTGAACGGCAAAACGACCGAAATGATCTGGCGTTCAAACCGTTCTTCATAGCCAATCTTCGTCACCGGCTCCCCCGCCAGCAGCTGCCGGCGCTCATCGGGCCCAATCAGCGCTTGATAGTCGATATCGAACGGCACACAGGCGCTGAGCTCTCTTGGATTGCGCACGGCGAATACACGGAAGTTGCTGTACTGATTATGCTCTTCTATTTCCGCAATCAATTCATCGGGCACGGCCCCGCCTTTATATTTCGTCGCGAGCTTTTCCCCGAATTCAATCATGGACGATTCCGTATCCTCCACATAGAGCTGCTCATACAGAAAATCGGTGAATACATACATGAAGGCAATCGTAATGACGAGAAAACCGACGATCAATGCCCAGATCTTACCGGCAAATGTCCTCATTTGGCCTTTTCAAAGCGATAGCCGATTCCCCATACGGTTTGGATGTAATCGCTCGCTTCCTTCGACTGCTTGCCCAGCTTCAGGCGCAGCGTCTTGATATGGGTATCGACGGTCCTCGTCCCTCCGCTGTACTCTATATTCCAGACGCGCTCCAGCAGCTGCTCGCGCGAATAAACATTAGCCGGATTTTGCATGAACAGGTTGAGCAGTTCATACTCCTTTAAAGTTAACGGAACATCGACACCATTCACCGTCACTTTCCGGGAAATCTCGTCCAGCTTGATGCACCCTCGCGTCAACAGCTTTTGTTCCGTCCCGTACACCAGCCTGCCTGCCCGGCGCAAGACCGCATGAATTCGTGCAACCAGCTCGCTTGCCGTAAACGGCTTGATGATATAGTCGTCGCCCCCTATCGTCAATCCCTTCACCTTATCTTCATTTGCATCCCGCGCGGTTAAAAAGATGACCGGGATATCAGAGGTCAGCCGAATGTTCCGGCATACTTGAAAGCCATCCTCTTTCGGCATCATTACATCAAGCAGTATAAGATCGACCTGTTCCTTTTCCAATACGGCATACGCTTCCTGGCCGTTTGATGCTGCCAGTGTACGGAAGCCCGATTTCGTCAGCATGATCTCAATCAGCCTGCACATATCCAATTCATCATCAATAATCAATACCGTCGTCATTTCATACCCTCCCTCGCAAACAATTGGAACGGGCCTTGTTTCGTTTGCACTTTCTTTTCGACTCCTCGCTCATTTACAAAATAGATTGTCTGGTCATCATAGCCTGCGACGGCAACCGATTCCCTCAAATGAACGGCCGCAAAGGGATTTGCCCCGACTTTTTGCTGCCATAAAACTTCGCCATCTGTACTTGCGACATATAAAGTGCTTTTGCCGTGACTGATGACAGCCACTTCCTGCCCATTTTCCGTTATCCCGACCGGCATGAGCGGCATGCTGATTTCCTTCAGCCTTTCCCCCGTATCCAGGTCATGGACATCTATCGTGGCGTTCGGTTTATTGCCCACCCCATGGCCGCCTATCCACAATGTGTGCTCCTCCTCCAGGATGGCAAGGCCATGAGAGGATTTAGCAATCTCCCATTCTTCCACCACATGGAATGTATCAATATCCAATACGGATAAAACCGTATCTTTATAGTTCACAACATATAAATAGCCGCCACTCGCCGCCATGGACATCGGATAGTTGTATAGCTTTCGCTCATTTATTTTGCCGCCCTGCAAATCATAGCTTGTCACCGTATTGGTTTTACTATTGGTCATGAAAAACCGTTCCGTCCGCCCATCGTAATATGCATTTGTCGTACCTGCCCCGCATTCGATCGTCGCCACGCGCATGCCGGTGGAAAGTTCATATAAATGGGCCTTGGTCAAATCATGCCCATACAGCAACACATAATCATGCTGAATCAGCGCTGCACCCGTATAGGCAACATCGAATTCCCACGTCGCCAGCTCCTCACCCTCCTGAGTGAAAAACGAGAGGGAGGGCTGCAGGATGTTGACCGATGCGATGAAGGGCTGCCCGGGACTGATCTCCGTATAGCGCCCTTCGCTGCAGCCGCCAATGAAACAAAGGCACATCAACACAGCAAATAATCGACTCTTCACATACATCCCCCCTCATCATCGTACTTCACAATTGTGAAATATCGATGAAGTATGTACGGTAAAATAGTGAATATTGGAAAATGAAGATTTCGATAAGCTGGAAGTGAAGTTTCTTCCATCCCCTAAAAAAATACATAAAAAACTGTGCAGCCCATCTACTGCACAGTTTCTTGCCCGAATATCGTGTTCAGCATACTGCTGGCAGCCTCGCGTCCCTGTTCAATGCACCTGGGCACACTGATTCCCTCATAGGAGCTGCCGACAAGCATGACATTCGGAAATTTCTCATGTAGTTCCCGCTTCATTTGCTGTACCCGCTCTTCATGTCCGACCGTATATTGAGGCATCGCCTGCTTCCACCGGGTCACTACCGTGAACAACGGGTCTTCCTGCAAATCGACTGCCTTGCGCAAATCCGTCAGTACGGTCCTCTCGATTTCACTGTCGGAAAGCTCTACGATCGCTTCATCTCCGACTCGGCCGATATAGACGCGAAGCAGGTCGTATCCTTCCGGCGCTACATCATCCCATTTGCGGTTGCTCCACGTACAGGATGTAATCGCCAGATCGCTGTTGCGAGATACAAAGAAGTTCAGTGCATCCCTGTATTTCGGGAGGTGCTCCTGCCTGAACGCCATCGTCACTGTAGCAATCGTCGCACAGTTCATCGGCGGCTGGTGCTGCATGACTCCATATTTTCCGAAGACCGATTTCGCGACATTGAACGGCGTCGTCATGATGACCGCATCGGCCTGAATCGGTGAAATATTGTTCAATACGACCTTCATGGAGCCGTCACTAAGCTGTTCGACACCTTCGACCTTGACCCCTTTTAAAATCGTGCTTGGTGCCAATTGCTCTTCCAATGTCTCGATGAGCGTCTCAAGGCCATTTTCAAATGTCCCATAAAGATACGGCTGTTCCGGGAAACGATTGATGGCCAGATGACTATTTTTTTTCTTCTTCATACCGAGCAGCAGACTCCGATGCTCCTTCTCCAACTGGTGAAACTGCGGGAACATGGACTGGATGCTCAAATGATCGATATCACCGGCAAATGTCCCCGCCATCAGCGGCTCGACTAAATTCTCTACAATTTCCTTGCCGAAGCGGCGTCTGAAAAAATCACCGATGGGTTCATCCTGCTCTTCAGACGCACGTGGAATGACCAAATCCCCGGCCGCACGAATTTTGCCAGTTAAAGAGATGAGACCAGAAGCGATGAATGAGGAAACTTTTGGCGGTTCACCCAGCATCAGGTTGCCGGGGACTTTGTATAATTCCTTACCGACGGCTACATAGGTCTGCCCCATCTTGCTATAGACCAGCTTATGTGCAATCCCCAGGTCATGCGCCAAACGACTGGCATCCCCGGCATCATCGATGAATGACTCCGGGCCACGCTCTATAATGAATCCATCTTTTCGCATGGTATGGATTTTCCCGCCCAGACGGAGGGAGGCCTCCACCACCACGACATCTAATGGATACTGCTGTTCTTTTGCAGCCTGTTGCAAGTAAAAGGCTGCCGTTAAGCCAGTAACGCCACCGCCTATTACGACTACCTTTCGTCTTTTTAAAGTCACCCTCATCATCACTCTCTATATTAATTCGCTAATTTATCGTTGATTGCATCCACCATTGCATCGATGAACAACGGATGCGTATTCGGCATCGTCGGGCGATAGTAGCTGGCACCGATTTCATCGCAAACAACCTTACACTCGATGTCATTATCATACAGAACCTCCAAGTGCTCTGTTACAAAACCGACTGGTGTGTAAATGAAAGCTTTGTAGCCTTTTTCCGCATGCAGGTCACGTGTCAGATCCTGTACGTCCGGTCCCAGCCACGGCTCCGGTGTTTGACCTGCAGATTGCCAGCCCACCTCTACATTTTCGATGTCAGAGGCTTCCTCGATGAAGCGCGCCGTTTCAATCAGCTGCTCCTCATACGGGTCGCCAGCCAATTTAATCTTCTCCGGAAGCGAGTGGTTCGACACAATCAGGCAGGCATTTGCACGCTCTTCTTCTGTCATTTTCGCCAATTCGCCGTTCACTGCCTGCTTCCAGAACTCGATGAATTTAGGCTGCGCATACCAGGACTCCACAGAAGTCAGCTTCAGGTCTGCCCCCAATTTGTCGATATGTGCCTGGGCACGGCCATTATAGGACTTGATGGAGAATGTGGAAAAGTGCGGCGCCAGCACGATGGATACGGCTTCCTTGATGCCTTCCTTCACCATCGCCTCGACTGCATCTTCCACGAAAGGCTCAATGTGCTTCAGCCCGATGAATACCTTGTACTCCACTTCATCCTGCACTTCATTGAGGCGTGCACACAGCGCTTCCGCCTGTGCTTCCGTCATCTTTGCCAACGGAGAGATGCCGCCGATTGCACGGTAGCGTTCCGTCAAATCGTCGATATGCTCCTGGGATGGCTTGCGCCCATGACGAATATGTGTATAGTAGCGTTCGATATCTTCTTCTTTATATGGTGTTCCGTATGCCATTACTAATAATCCGCGTACTGGTTTCATGAAATTGTCACCTCTAAAATTATTTTTGTATATAGAGACGTTCCTTTTATTCCCGACATCCACTCTCCACTAACAGCAGCCAGCAGGATGTCTATGCAAAAATAAGCTTGCCCGCTTCACATGACAAAACAAACTGTCTCGTTCAGCAGGCGTCCTCATTAGTACTATCACTTCTCGGCAGCAGCCGTACTATCTATTGCTTCGCCCGCGCTTCGCGGCTGTAGTCGTGGATGAATGCCGTCAGACGCTTCAATACCGCGGGATCTACTTCTGGGAATACTCCATGGCCTAGATTGAAGATGTGCCCTCCTTCATGCGCTATCCCCTGATCGATGATATCTTTCGCACGTGCCTCTAGTACACTCCAATCGGCCAACAACAATGTCGGGTCCAAGTTCCCTTGTACAGGCTTCGTCACACCGCGCGCCTCCGCTTCACGAATCGGCAGTCGCCAGTCAAGACCTACGACGTCGATAGGCAGGTCATGCCATTCATTCACAAGGTGGGATGCACCAACACCAAATTGGATCAATGGTACATTCAACTTGCGCAATTCACCAAAGATGCGCGTCATGACCGGTTTAATGAAAATGCGGTAATCCTCTACATTCAGTGCACCAACCCAGGAATCGAAAATCTGGATCGCCTTTGCTCCTGCCTCCACCTGTCCAGAGATATCTGCAATAATCATATCCCCGAGCTTGTCCATCAGTGCAAACCACGCTTGCGGCTGCGACACCATGAATGATTTTGTCTTTGCATAGTTCCGTGAAGGACCACCTTCAATCATGTAGCTTGCCAATGTGAATGGTGCTCCACCAAAGCCGATCAGCGGGACATTCAGCTGTTCTTCAGTTAGCATTTTGATTGTTTCCAATACAAAAGGTGTATGCTCCTTTGCATGAAACTCGCCCAATTTATCCACATCCGCAGCTGAACGGATTGGATTTGCAATAACAGGCCCTACACCCGCCTTGATTTTTACGTCGACACCGATACCCGGCAGAGGTGTCACGATATCTTTATAAAGAATCGCCGCATCCACATCATATTGCTCGACGGGAAGGCGTGTGACATATGCACAAAGCTCCGGTTGCATCGTGATTTCTTCCAGTGAATATTTCTCCTTGATTTCACGATATTCCGGTTGTGAACGACCCGCCTGGCGCATGTACCATACAGGCGTGTAATCCGTCCGCTCCCCCCGTGCCGCGCGCAACAATGTATCGTTGATTGTTCTCATGAAAAAATTCCTTCCCCTCCAAAAATGTAGTAAATCTGTTATGTATTGATATCCGTTATCAATATAAACTGTTCTTTACCCATTGTATAGTCTTCTAACTCAAATGTCATAAAATTGTTCTTTAATGAAGGCTCGATTTTGACAAACGTGTTTTAATAGCTTTTAAATGGTAATAACTATCTTAATGGAGGGGAAGTTCATGAATTTCTATTTAACATCGGGAACACCGGAGTATATGGAGAGAATGGTCAACAAGTACGGAAAAGAAGGCATGATCCTCTTGCACGGGGGTGGCAATTCGGTAGTCATGCATGAATCCCCGAAGAAGAGCGTATTTGCAACGCCGCGCCGCTTCGAGGTGATCGACGGTTCCGGGACGTTTGAACAGAGGGGATTCTTCGCCATGCAGAATGTGCCTGTGATGGACGAGGCACGTCCTGTATTCGAGGAGCGGCTCATCAAGGCAATCGCCCATTTAAAAAATGACGCGTCCCTGATCGCCTACCGCGTGCTGCGCCCCATCAAGGCGGACGTCTATGTGGTCGTCACCCAGTGGGCAGGTCCTGCATCGTTCGATATATGGACGAAATCCGGCCATTTCCAGGGCGGGCTTGCATCCCTGCTCGATTCATCAAGCTCTCCTACACAAAACCTTTTCAATTCAAAGACCTATACGGCGACCTATACGGCGACCCCAGCCGAATAAAAAAATCCTAGCGCTAAGCGCTAGGATTTTTTGTAAGCATCAATGTTAATTCAGTAATGATCAGGATGACGAGCGGGGTGATGAGGAATAACGGCTGACCTATGCTGCACACTGCTACAATGACTGCCTGAAGGACCTGGAAGAAACGGAGCAGCCCCGTCACCGCTTCCGCCCGCTGCTCCTTTGGTAAAGGATACAGCATGTCCATCCGGAACTCCCCCGATGACAGCAGCGCATATTTCAACTGAATCGTCGTCGCAAACGCCAATGCCCCGGCTACAACCCAGGACACTACCGGAATGTCCACAAAGGCCACGACCAGAGCCGATATTGCCGTCAGGCGCACCCATAGATGGAAATGGTCATCCGTCCGTATGAATGTCCGGAATACAAGGTACAGCTGGGCCTTTTCCTTCTTGAACGGAATCCAGCTGTAAAGGAAGTCGAGCCATCCCCTGCGGCGGACCGACCCGCGAAGGTGCGGCACCTCGGTGAAGTAGTTGGCGAACCGGTAGAAGCGCATCATGCGGTTCTGCTCCAGCTTGACAAAATGCTCATACGGTACAGGCTGCCCCACCACCTTCTTTACGAGCATGACATTATAGGCAAAGAGGATGATGAGGAAAACGGCCCCCATCCATATCCCGCCTGCCAGCACCGTCTGGAGAGTCAGGACGGATATGATAAGCCGTGCCGCCCGGTCGATCCAGACATGCTGCCCCCGGTTGCCATAACGGTAGTTGAATTCGATTTGGATATTCAGATACTTCAGGATGGCAACAACCAACAGCCCTGCCCACACTTGTCCAGGCGGAAGATCCGTGACAGCGTTCAGCAACGGAACAGCGATAATATACGCAACTGCCGGAAGCACCATCTGTGACAAGAACGTCCAGTTCAATGCCTTTTTGAAATATAGCCGCATCTTCGTTTCAAGCGGCAGCAAATAGACCTGGTCCGGCTCCCGAATCAATGTCGTCGGGGCGCTGAACGCCAGGATGGCTCCGACGATGACGGCAACGAGCCATTCTGCCGGGAAGTCGCTTGGTGCAACTTTCAACCATTCACTATATTGATAGCCCGCAGCCCCGATGGCAAAGACAAAGACGATCGCCAAATGCCCAGTGAACACGAAGCGCATATATTTTTGCACTTCGCCTATATAATGAAGGAAACGCTTCGACCAAATACGCTGCATGCTATTCACCTGCCTGCTCCTTCGTCATTTCGATATATAGATCATCAAGCGTCGCACGCGGCATGCCGAAGCTTGCGCGCAGGTCGTCCATCGTCCCCTGTGCACGCACCCGTCCATCGTGAAGAAGGATGATGCGGTCACAATACCTCTCCGCCGTCGACAGGATATGAGTGGACATCAAGATGGAGGCACCTTCCCGCTTTTTCGCATCCATCTGATCGAGCAGCGACTGGATGCCCAGCGGATCCAGCCCGACGAACGGCTCATCGATGATATACAGATCCGGGTTCACCAGGAAGGCGCACATGATCATCACCTTCTGACGCATTCCCTTTGAAAAATGCGACGGGAACCAATTAAGCCGTTTTTCCATCCGGAAATCCTTCAGCAGCTTCTCCGAACGCTCTTCCATCGTTCTTTCATCAATCCCATACGCCATAGCCGTCAGCGCCAGATGTTCCTTCAGCGTCAGCTCTTCATATAAGACCGGCGTCTCTGGTATGTAGGAGAAGCTAGAGCGATATGCATCCATGTCTTCCTGTAGGGTTACACCATTCAGGCGTATTTCACCTTCCCTCGGCAAAAGCGTCCCGATGATGTGCTTGATTGTCGTACTTTTACCGGCGCCATTCAGTCCGATCAGCCCGACAAGCTCCCCTTTTTTGATAGTAAACGATAGATCTTTTATGACAGGCTTCCTTGTATAGCCTCCCGAAACATTCGATAGTTGTAAAATTGTCATACTTTCACTCCTGTTCTTACTTCTTAGTTTATCAAAAAGTTAGAAAACATACAGTCGGCATATGCTAAAATAGATGAAAATAGATGGAAAGGATGATTCAAGATGAGCGACTGCCTATTTTGCAAAATTATTAATGGCGATATCCCAAGCACGAAAGTATACGAGGATGAGCATGTATACGCCTTTATGGACATCATGCCCCTGACAAAGGGCCATACGCTGCTGATTCCAAAAACGCACTGTCCCGATCTTTTTGAAATGCCGGAGGAAGTGGCGGCAAACTTTTATAAAGCGGCACCGAAAGTGGCGAAGGCGATCAAGCTTGCCTTCAATCCGGTCGGGATGAACACAGTGAACAACAACGGTGCGGCTGCTGGCCAGACGGTATTCCACTACCACCTGCACCTCATTCCACGCTATGATGAAACAGACGGTCTGAAGGTCGGCTGGGAATCAAAAAAATTGGAAACGGCTGAATTGGCAGGCTTTGCAGAGGCCATCAAGTCCAAGCTGTAGCCTCCCCACTTCGGGAGAATGGTTCCGCTTACTTTATCCCTTTAATAAAATAATATGAGAACAATTGATTTTTAGAAGATTCGCACGTAAAATTCAGTATAAGTTTTCGCTAATGGCACTGAGAGCACATTAGGAGAACCGAGACTAGAAAAGTTTAGAGGAGACGAGAAAAATGAATACGAAGAATTTAGTTTTGATGGCGCTGTTAGTCGGTGTGGGGGCAGCCCTTTATGTGATGATTCCTGGAATCAGCGGAGGAATGAAGCCCGACTTCATGTTGACGATGATGTTCATCGGCATCCTATTATTTCCTGCCGTGAAGGAGACATTCCTGTTAGGGATTTCCACAGGGATCATTTCGGGATTGTTCTCCACATTCCCAGGCGGCTTTGTACCGAATGTGATTGATAAATTCGTGACAGCTTTCGTATTTTTCGCCGTTGTTGCGGCCATCCGCCACTTGGCACAGAAAATCGCCGTCGCCACCGTACTTGTCGGGCTGGGCACGATCCTATCAGGGAGCGTCTTTTTATCGATGGCCATGCTGATGACGGAAATCCCGATTGATTTCGCCGTGCTGTTTGCGACGGTCGTCCTGCCGGCAGTTGCCTTAAATGCGTTGGCGTTCATCATCATTTATCCAATCATCACCGGACTGGCCAAGCGCTCGAACTTCAAAACTTCTGTATCGCAAGCCTAGCATATGGCCCCCTGTCAGCTGTTCCACTAAAGCAGCTGGCAGGGGGCCTATGCAATAGGAAGGAATATATTTATGCCATGCACTTTTGCCGCTTGCCTTTTTTACGATAATATAAATGCTGGTGCTAGATAGGCCATTTTCTTCCGGCAATCTGCATGGCGATTTTTGATAATTGCTAGTGTTAGCAAATGAAGCATCTCTTCAAACAGCTCCTTTTTCATTTTGTAATTTCCTTTTTCATGGTTTAATAAGGATAAGGGTGGGAAACATAGTTGAATAAACATGAACCTTCCCGCTCTATACCCATACATACGGACAAAGGAGATGGCAAAATGAAAGCAAAAACATTCCTTACAGGACTATCAATCGGACTTTTCGCCGGCATGGCCGCAACGATTGTAGCGGCCCCGCAGCCTGGACGCCAGTTGCGTTCAAGTATCGCCCGTAATGCAGCTGTTTTAAAAAGTCAGTTGGCTGACGTTCAAAAAGAGACAGGCAATGTCCGGCAATCCATTTCAGCTTTTAGCGCAGAAGCGAAAAATAATATACCAAAAATAATAAATGAAATGAAGGACACTATTCTCACTTTCAAAGAAGAAATCGAACCCGAAACAACAAAACTGAAACAAGAAATCGAAAGTTTACAGAATTCCATCGGCGAAATCGAGAAAAATCTTTCTAAATTCAGAAAAGAAGAAAATAATGAACAACAGAGCTAGTGATTCTTTTGACCTGAAAAACAGATTCATTTCCTAATATTTTTATCATTTTTATCCCGTTAAATACCATTTTTAAATCACATTTCAATTATTTAACTTTTCTAACTTTAAACTTTTTTCTTTTATTGCTATAATATTCCCAAAATGCTATGAAAGAAGAAGGTGATTGCAATGTCTCAAGAATTATATACGATGAAAGAGGCTATGTTATATAGCCAACGCATTGCTCAGCTATCTAAGGCTCTTTGGAAAGCTGTCGAAAAAGATTGGCAAACCTGGATTAAACCGTACGATTTGAACATCAATGAGCATCATATCTTATGGATTGCATTCCATTTGAAGGGTGCCTCTATTTCCGATGTCGCAAAGTTCGGCGTGATGCATGTATCCACTGCATTCAACTTCTCCAAAAAGCTGGAGGAAAGAGGATTGCTCAAATTCTCAAAACGGGATGATGACAAACGCAACACATATGTGGAGCTGACAGAGCCAGGTAACGATTTAATCCTTCACATGTACGAGCATTACCATGATACGCACCATTCCATTCTTGAAGGCTCTTTAGCTTTAAAAGAATTATATGGTCGCTTCCCAGAGTTTCTGGATGTCATGGCGGTCATCCGTAATATATACGGTGAGGATTTCATCGAAATTTTTGAACGTTCATTCGACAATTTCAAAGAAAGCCTGGACAAGGTGGAAGAACAGGCTTCCGTCACACAATAATCGGGAGAAGGAGGCATCTGCAAGCCATTTGGAGATGCCTCCTTTTGACGTGGAGGACGCCACCTTGCTGGAGCCGCCCAGGGGGAAAGCTTTACGGAATATGCAATGAGCAGGGAAAGCGGCCGTCCGACAATTGGATCGCCCCCTTTTTTATTTTGCGTCTGCGGTAGTTCTCCCTCGACTTTGCGATATTTAATTGGTACTATTCATCGAAGAAGACTTCCTCTCCGGACAGGTTCGACCGGGCTTTTCGTCTTGTGGCGGGCATCCCAGAAGAACATCGCCCCTCTCCGGCATCATGGAAGCACACTTTTTACTAACGAGGTAGTATTATGCACTGTATAAAAACCATTAATGTAGAATATGAATACGGGCTGACACGGCTCTCTTTATTAACGGGGCTGACCTTCATCCTTGTCTTCTGCTTTTCCTATATTTTGATTGGGCTTACTTACACCGGCCCTCATTCAGATGCACATTTTTTCAAGTTTCTTTTTACTTTTTTCCTGCTTTACCCTATGCATAAGCTCATTCACTATTTCTCTTTATCGAATTACAGGAAATCGCTTGTCTACCGGATGAAAATCAAATTCTCCTTTGTACCGATGCTGCATATGCGTCTGGAGGAGACGATTCCTAAAAACCGGTATATCTTTTCGCTGCTGGCGCCCTTTTTCGCCCTAAATCCGCTCTTTATTGCAGGGGCGTTTGCATGGCCGTGGTTTTCTCATTATTTCTGCCTATTGCTCGCACTCCACTGCAGCATTTGTCTGCTTGATCTGCTGTATGTAAAAGATTTATGGCGGGCTCCTAAAAATGCTATAATCGAGGAAACACCGAGAGGATACGAAGTGTTGATTCCATCCTTTACGGAGGGTGGCTAAAACTTGTCTCCATAATGGGTCATTTGATATTCTTGAAGAAGTGATAGAGGGGAGGAATAGAAATGCTACTTTTAATCGTAGTGCTATTCTCAGTATTTTATTTATTCCAAATCAACCGCATGACATATGCGCTATGTATGCGTAGGGAAATACCCGAAGAACGACACCCCAAAATTTTCCGTACAATCAATGTGCTCATTACGATTTTATTAGTTTCGTTTTATGTGGAAGTGTTAACGGCATTTTAAAAAGACGAGATTTGCTATGCAGCAAATCTCGCCCTTTTTATTTCTACCCCATCAAACTAGTAGATGAATGCAGCCCCAACGATAATCAATAAGATGAATAGGACTACGAGTAAAGCAAAGCCAGAACCAGCACCATAACCGCCGCCAGCGTAACCTCCACCGCTCATATCTTACACCTCCTTTAACTACCTTATATGCTATGCATGCCAATATGTAAAAGTTAGGCAATTGACGCGTGAAACCATTTTGTTTTTTTTTCGTTTATGTTATAGTAGCTAATGCATTGTAAAAAATGTTAGGAGAGTTTGAATTATGAAAAAAACAGTTTACGCTTTGACAATCGCCGCCTCCCTTGGATTGGCTGCCTGCAGCAACCCAGGAGATGAAGTAATCGTATCTACAGCAGCGGGCGACCTCACGCAGGACGAGTTTTATAATGAAATCAAAAAATTAGCTGGTCCTCAACTGCTTCAACAGGTCGTCGTTGAAAAGGTCCTGAATGACAAATATGAAGTGACGGACGAGGAAATCCAAGAAAAGTACGAGCTATACGTACAGCAGTACGGTGATCAAATGGCGACTGTTTTGGAAGCGAACGGCTATACAGAAGAGACTTTCAAACAAAGCCTCCGCTTCACAGTGTTGCAGGAAAAAGCGCAAGCTGACGTGAAGGTGACGGATGAAGAGGTTCAGGAATACTATGATCAGGCAAGCCAGGAGCTGCACGCCCGTCATATTTTAGTAGCAACTGAGGAAGAAGCAAAGGAAATCATCAAGGAATTGAAAGATGGTGGCGACTTTGCGAAAATTGCCAAAGAAAAATCAACGGATACTGCTTCAGGCGCTGAAGGCGGCGACCTAGGATGGTTCTCCGTCGGCAAGATGGTACCGGAATTCAATGATGCTGCCTACGCACTGGAAGTAAATACGATTTCCGAGCCTGTAAAATCCGACTTCGGCTACCACATCATCGAAGTATTGGAAAAACGTGAAGTAGAAGGCTACGGCACATTTGAAGAGAAAAAAGAAGAGATTAGCGAAACGTTATTGAACGCTAAAAAAGCGGACTGGGCTTCTATCCAATCCCAATTGCTAAAAGAGGCAAAAGTAGAAGTAAAAGACGAAGACTTGAAAGTCGGGTTCTAATAAGGAAAGGCGCGACCTGGAAATCCCTGGCCGCGCCTTTTTTGTCCTGACATTGCTGCCGGCCCTGCATCAGATTTTCTTGACAAACTCCGACTTCAGCTTCATCCCACCGAAGCCATCAATCTTACAGTCGATGTTATGGTCGCCCTCCACCAGACGAATGCCCTTCACTTTCGTACCCTGCTTCAATGCCTGGGAGCTTCCCTTGACCTTCAAATCCTTGATGACTGTCACAGTATCGCCATCCTGAAGCAGATTGCCGTTTGCATCACGCACAACAAGACCTTCCTCCACGCCTTCTTCTGCCTGTTGTGGCCACTCATGCGCACACATCGGGCACACATAGTTCAGTCCATCTTCATACGTATACTCCCCGCCGCACTGCGGGCAATTCGGTAAATTCACCATGCTTCGTACCTCCTAGAAATTCATCCCTTCTATACTGTCACAACTCCTGCGTGTGGGCAATCCTTTTCTCCTGTGAACTACCGTTTGATTTTGAAAAAATTCCCTTCTCTATCTGTTTTGGATGATGAGTGCATTCAGAATCTTCCCATTCGCCGTTCCTTCCGCCCTTTCCCGGCTTGCCGTTGCCTGGAGCGGTGCATGCAATCCTCTCCCCGACTTACCCATTTCAATAAAACGCTCGTGCAACGTATCGATGATCATAGAGGCATATGTTATCGGTCGTGCACCTGGCTATACCAAAAGGCCGCTCCTATGAACAATGCTCCCCCAACTGCGTTCCCAAGGGATACCGGAAGGAGATTATGTACGAGTCCGCTAAAAGATACAAGTTCGCCATGGGGAATCATCAGCGCCAATGAAAACAACGTCATATTCGCCACACTATGCTCGAAGCCTGCAGTGATGAACGGATAGATGCAGGAGAAGATTATCAAAATTTTCGCTGCTTCATTTTTCAGCTTATAGCAGCACCAGACTGCCATGCAGACAAGGATGTTGCATAGAATGCCACGGAAGAATAATTCCGTTGTCGTCGCATTCATTTTTATGCCGGCTATCTTTTCAATATAGGCCCCCGTATCCCCTGTAGCCAAGCCTGCCATGACAAATAGCCCGGCCACAAGGAACGAGCCGGCAAAATTGCCGCACCAGCTGAACAGCCAGATTTTCATCAAATCTCCCCATGTCGTCCGCTTCTCCAGGACCCCCACTGTCATGACTAGATTGTTCCCAGTATAAAGGTCTGCCCCGCCTAGCATGACTATGCTGAGCGCCACCCCGAATGACAATCCCTGTATGATTTTCATGCTTGGAACTCCGGCAGGATCGAGCAGCCCGCCAATCGTCACCAAAATGATGATGCCGAAGCCGACGAATATCCCTCCGAGCATGGTCACGAAAAGATAGCCCGGTTTATTGCGCCGGAACATCGCCTTTTTCTTGATGGCTGCAAGACTGAGCTCGTCAATTGTATCCTTCATATTCCATCTCTCGCTTTCCTGTCATTCATTGCTTCCTCCGTTTTCCCATTTCCAAAAAGTGCATGAATAAATACGTTCATTCTTGAAACAGCCCCCCCAGAATCACCCTAAAACACGAACATTCCAATTCTAAAATACGCTCTTAATACGGTTTTTCCTTTATTCAATCCGTTTTCCTCGAATTTTATAAAAATTTTGCCATTTATTCTATTAAACATTATATTATATAGATAAACAAACTATCGAAGGAGTGTTCCTCTTGAATACGACGACAAAACGCGCATACAATTTCAATGCCGGTCCATCCGCTCTACCTTTTGAAGTCCTGGAAACGGCACAAAAAGAATTATTGGATTTCCAAAATACAGGCATGTCCATTATGGAAATGAGTCACCGTAGCAAAACATTCGAAGAAGTACATAATGGTGCCATCGAACGTCTGCGCAAAATCTTCAGTATTCCCGAAAACTACGAGGTGCTGTTCCTTCAAGGTGGCGCAAGCCTGCAGTTTACGATGATTCCAATGAACTTCCTGCAAGAGGGGAAAACAGCGAGCTACATCAAGACAGGCTCGTGGTCTGAAAAGGCGTTCAAGGAAGCGAAGCTGTTCGGCACTGCTGTTGAAGCAGCGTCAACAAAGGAAAACAACTATCGCAATATCCCTTCCCTGGAGGAAATCAACTGGAACACGGATGATGCTTACGTGCATCTGACTTCCAACAATACAATTTTCGGTACACAATGGAAGGTGTTCCCGGACACAGGCGACGTGCCTTTAGTAGCCGACATGTCTTCCGATATCCTTTCAAAGCCAGTGGACATTTCCAAATTCGGCATCATCTACGCAGGTGCACAGAAAAACCTCGGCCCATCTGGTGTCACGGTTGTCATCATCCGTAAAGATTTGGTGGAAAAAGCGAACAAGCATATTCCGACGATGTTGAAATATTCGACGTATGCCGATAACAATTCCCTTTACAATACACCGCCGACATTCGGCATCTACATGTTGGGAGAAGTGTTGAAATGGGTGGAAAACCAAGGCGGCCTGGAGCAGGTGGCGAAAAACAACGAAGAGAAAGCTGCCTTGATCTACGATGTCATCGACGGCTCAAACGGCTTCTATACGGGGCATGCGGAAACCGGTTCACGTTCCTTGATGAACATTACTTTCCGTGTTGCCGATGAGGAACTGGAGAAAAAATTCTTGGATGAAGCGAAGGCGGCCGGCTTTGTAGGACTAAACGGTCACCGTTCAGTCGGCGGCTGCCGTGCATCCGCTTATAATGCCGTACCGCGTGAAGCATGCCAGGCATTAGCGGACTTCATGGTGAAATTCCAGCAGGACAATCAAAAATAGAAACAATTTCATTTGCACCCGCTTAGCTTCGATACGCTTTTAAAGCGACTTCCAGAAGCTTTTGCAAACACCTCGGGAAACAGCAGTTGATGCGTTTCCCGACATGGACAAACACCCTCAGGGCCAATCGCCCCTGGGGGTGTTTTCCTTAGCAAGACAGGCCGGCCTAATCACCGTCATCCACCCTTGGCGACAACAAGGATTGAATGGTATAGGCAAAAGTGCTCCTAAACGAGCCATCTGCATTGCGCCACCATGCCCTTACATAAAAAAAGAATCCCCAACAGCGTTGGAGATCCTCATGTTTAAATGGTCGGCTTATAGAACGAGCGGTTATCGAGCGGGAATAGCCGTTCTGTAAATTCACCAGGTTGAGTTTTTTCAAGTGCACGTGTCAGCATATTCATCTTCGCATCGATATTGTCAATGTAGTGCAGGATTTCCGCCTCTTGAATCATCGGCTTTTTCGGGCTTCCCCACTCCTCTTTCCCATGATGGGACAATACCAAATGTTGCAGCAGCATTACTTCCTCACCCTCGATGTTCAGCTCCTTGGCTGCCTGGCCAATTTCATTCACCATGATGGAGATGTGGCCGAGCAGGTTGCCCTCCACTGTATAGGCGGTGCCGACAGGGCCTGTCAGCTCGATGACCTTCCCGACATCATGCAGGATGACGCCCGCATACATCAAGTCACGGTTCAATGTCGGGTAGAGCTCACAGATCGCCTTGCTCAGGCGGAGCATCGATACGACATGATCAAGCAGTCCCGATGCATAGTCATGATGGTTTTTGGAAGCGGCCGGATAGATGAGCAGCCGCTCCTGGTGCTTTTTGATCAAATGGCGCGTAATTCTTGAAATGTGCGGATTTTTGATTTCAAAGAAAAACTGGGTCATATCCTCGTACAGTTGCTCTTTCGGAATCGCTGAAGTAGGAAGCAAATCACTGATTTCAATGCCTTCCTCCGGGCGTGCCACACGGATCTGCTTGATGCGCAATTGATTTTTCCCCCGGTAGTCGTGGATTTCCCCTCCTACACGGACGATTACCTGGGCGCGGTAGGTTTGTTCATGTTCTTCGTTCGTATCCCAAAGCTTTGCCTCGATATCCCCGCTACGGTCCTGTAAAATAAGGGACATGAAGGGTTTCCCCACCGTCGTTACACCTTTTTTCGCTTCTTTTATCAATAAATACTGATCTACCTGCTCCCCCACCTGGAGTTTCGTAATCCCTTTCACGAACAATCGCTCCTTTACTAACTGCTAAATCGTTGTCCTCTATTGCTACTACCTTATTGTACCATGCATTTGTTCCCCTTTTCGATTGAAAAGGGCATATTTTCAAAATTATAGAATGGCCCCTTACAGTTAGACCAATGGTTTTGTCGCAAAGCAGAAGGATTGCTGCAAAGGGGCACACTCTATTCACCTACTTTTTCAACCGTTCATCATCATGACATATTTTCAAAAATATCCTACATCATACAGGTAGTTCCGTGAATAAAACAGAATTTTCATGTATAATAATTATATCTTGTAAAATAAAGGGTGAGTAAAATGGAAAACTATCGCTTCACTGCATTCGAGAAAACAGGGGAAACATTGTTTGACGAAGTATGGACTTTTGAAAATGATGATGTGGCCAAAGTCGAAGGCCAAAAGCAAATCGAGGAGAAGGGCATCGCCGAAAAGACACACCGCTTAGTAAATAAATCGGGGAAGTTAATCCTGTTCCATGTGTAATCCTACATATGCCGGCTCCTAAAAATAGGAGCTGGCCAGAAAGTTCCTGCTTTCTGGCCAGCTCTTTTCTGCTTGTCCGATAAGGCTCTGCAACAGAAAGGACGGCTTCTCCGCCCTACCGCATTCTTTCAATCACCTGATAGAGCTCTTCATTCGTCGGCACCTGCAAGTACATTCGCGCCCTGACAATGCGCGACAGTTCATTGTCAATCAAGACCCGAGCGAATCCTTCTCGGTCCTCTGCGGCATGCATGCTCCGCAGTTCATCCTGCATGTCGTATATGTTATTGAAGTCATCCAATGCCTGCCTCAGCTCCTGTTCGCTCAATAAATACGCTTCGGCACCAACGGCAAGCTCCACATTGAAAATCTCCAGCATCTTAGCCGTATCATCTTTGATGAAGAAGTCCAGCACCTTTTGGACAACCTTCGTCGCAAGGATACTTCCGATAATCAGTCCGATGATGCCCCCAATCAAGCTGATGACCGCCGTGCTGACATTTGGGATATTCAGACCGATACCGCCACCCACTACCAGTCCGATCATGCTGCCGGCCACGCTTGCCCCCGTCTTCGATACATTTTTGAACAGCTGCGCCGGGGACATCTCCCCCTTGATCGTTCGTACAATATCAATGCTCGACATAACGCCTGTCACAAGGGCGCCCGTTACTACATTGGCATTCAGCAATGTAATGGTCTTTTGGGCTACAGCGGGACTATACATCGCCTTTTTTGTCGCCTTTGCCGCTACCTTTTTGACGACCGCCTTTGCACCGTTTTTCTTCACAACATCCGCCAGCCGGCCGTCTACCCGAAGCTTTTCGACCGCCCCCATCTCCTGCTCATGGATGGAGATGACCTCCTCCACAAATGTTTCGCCTATGACAGTAAGGCCTGTGATAACCGCGTTCTCAACTGCCTCTTCCTTCGGCGCCCCGTTCCATTTACTTTGCGCGAATGCAAGGGCCGTACTCATACCAATCGTCTCTTCCTTGAAGAAGACACGTCCTCCCCCATCCCTCGCCAGATGCTGGATATTCCCGCTATCCGCGATATGGCGGGCTTGTATATACGTAAAGGCCCCCTGTTTGATCGACTCCATTTCATGAAAATGATGAGACACATCGTCAAACTGTTCAAAAGGCACTTCAAAGTAAAATTTCTGTTGATTCTGCAATATTGCAAGCTCTTTCTCACATACAGCAATCGTCTCTTCTGCAGTCGGACAGTATATATTATGAATGAGCTGACCTTCCTGAAGATATTGTAATGTCTGATCCATTATTGTCCTCCACTTTTAAGTCCTTCATAATCATAATTATTTGTTCTGCCGCTGTACAGATTTTTGCCCGAATAAAAAGGATAGCCCGCACAAAACGAGATATCCTTCAGCTCATTACTTCCCTGCAAACTCCGGCGTCCGTTTTTCAACAAATGCCTTGATGCCCTCCAGATGGTCTTTCGTCTGGCGCATGGCCGTCTGCCCCTTCGCCTCCCCATCAAGGATCGCTTCAAGCTCAGGCAGCCTTGAACTGTGCAGTATTTTTTTCGTTTCCAGCATGGCTGCAACCGGGGATGCCAGCAGCTTACCGACGATCTGGTCCACTGTGGCAGCCGCCGAACCGCTTGGTACATTATAGTCGATCAGCCCAAGCGACAGCGCCTCCTCGCCGCCTAGCACCTTGCCTTCCCAGATCATCTGCTTTGCCTTCTGCGTACCGAGCCGCTCCTTCATGAAGAAATGGCCTCCACCATCCGGTATCAGCCCGATGCCGATGAAGTTCATGGCCAGCTTGCTCGTATCCTCCGCGACGATGATATCACTTCCTAAAGCAAGGCTGAAGCCGAGCCCCGCCGCAGCCCCATGAATTTGGGCAACCGTGATCATCGGCAATGTGTAGTAAGCCCTGACCAGACGGGAAATATCCCCCATGATATCGCCAAAATCCGAGTAGTCATCCGAAGCGGCCATCATCTTCACATCGCCCCCCGCCGAGAATACCCTTCCTTCCCCCTTGACGACAAGGACCTGCACACTCGTTTCGCTATGTAGTGCTTCGAAGCAGTCCGCCAGCTCCCGCATCATCGTAAAGTCCATCGCATTCATGGCGTTCGGACGGTTCAACGTCAAAGTCGCCTTCCGGTCTAAAATCTCCAACACAATTGTCTTATAATCCATCATTATCCACCCCTTTAAAATGAATGTTCATTCATACCTTTCGACACTTGCTTGCAAAGTCCTCTATTCACTCAAATATTTCCCCACTTGACGTCCAGTAAACAGGCACCCGCCTAAAAACGTCCCCTCCAGTGACCGGTAGCCATGGACCCCGCCACCGCCGAACCCGCATACCTCTCCGGCGGCAAAAAGACCGGGTATCCGTCCACCCGACTCATTCAGCACCGCTCCATCCAAATCCGTCTGCAGACCGCCCAGTGTTTTGCGCGTCAGGATGTTCAGCCGTACGGCAATCAATGGACCAGCTGCAGGATCGAGAATCTTGTGCGGCTTTGCCACGCGGATGAGCTTGTCGCCGATGTAATTTCTCGCTCCCCGGATGGCCGTTACCTGCGCATCCTTCGTAAACGTATTGTCCATCTCCCGGTCACGTGCCAGAATCTGCTCTTTGATGTGCAGGAAATCAAGCTTTTCATCCCCCGCCAGCCGGTTCATCCCTTCGACCAGCTCCTTCAGGCCATCAGCGATGACGAAATCCTCCCCGTATTGCTTGAACGCCTGCACAGGGCTTGGTGGACCGGGAAGGGCACGCTTGAGGACATCCCTTATGCTCTTGTTTGTAAGGTCTGGATTCTGCTCCGATCCCGACAGTGCGAATTCTTTTTCAATGATTTTCTCCGTCAGGATGAACCATGAATAGTCATGGCCTGTTTTCCGGATCGCCTCCAATGTACTGAGCGTATCGAAACCGGGGAAGTTCGGTGCCTTGAAGCGGTTCCCTTCTGCATCGAACCACATGGAAGAAGGGCCGGGTAAAATGCGGATGCCATGATTTTGCCAGACCGGGTTCCAGTTTTTCAGTCCCTCCGTGTAATGCCACATGCGGTCCTTATTGACGAGACGGCCACCGATCCCCTCCGCAATCTCAAGCATGCTGCCATCCACATAGGCAGGTACGCCGGACACCATCTGCTTTGGGGCGCTCCCAAGCCGAGACGGCCAATTCCTCCTCACCAGCTCCAGATTGGCCCCGATGCCGCCGCTCGCCACTACGACGGCATCAGCCCGATATTCAAACTCCCCTATTTCCTCCCTTGAACTCTCCTTGCCACGTTCCACCTCGCTCGGCTGCAGCACTTTTCCACAGATTCCGGCTACTTTCCCGTCCTCCATCAGCAAATCCGTCACCTTATGTCGGGGCCTATAATCAATTCCGCCTCCGCTTGCCGCCTCCAGCACTTTTTGGGCAAACGGCTCGACCAGTCCCGGTCCCGTGCCCCATACAATATGGAAGCGCGGAACAGAATTGCCGTGTCCCCCTGCCAGACTTCCTCCACGCTCCGCCCAACCGACTACTGGAAAGAAGGTGATGCCCTTCGATTTCAGCCATCCATACTTCTCCCCTGCTGCGAAATCCACGTAGGCTTTCGCCCATTTATATCCCCACGAATCCTCGTCCTCCAAACGGTCGAAACCAGCCGTTCCGAGCCAATCCTGCCAGGCAAGTTGATGGCTGTCTTGTATGCCCATCCTCCGCTGTTCGGGAGAATCGACTAAAAACAATCCGCCAAATGACCAGAATGCCTGTCCCCCAATGGAGGAAGCCGGCTCCTGGTCGACAAGCAGCACCTTTTTCCCGGCATCGATCAACTCGCACACGGCCACGAGCCCCGCCAGACCCGCTCCCACTACAATCACATCATATTCCATTCCCAATCCCCCTTATCTGTAGTAACTGTTGATTTCTAGTAAAACGGGCCCTTTCCCTGCCCTTCTTGTCAAAATTGTGTCAATTTATGAATGTTCGTCTTGCTATTCTATATTTTTACACACAGTTACATTTTAAATTTTCAGTAAATTCAGCGTTGACGTGGGTCGCCGCGTTCGGTAACGCTTTCATAGAAAAAACAAAAACACGAACATTAATTTTCCCTGATACAATAATTGTTCGCTTATTAAGTTGATAATTACGTGAAATAAACACTATTTTTAATTTTTTCCTTAAATATCATTGACACAAATGAACAATGGGATTATGATGTTAACAAATTTAATCAAGAGCAAATATGAGGACGGAGACATGCCCGTCGAATTTCTTTCTCCAGAGAGCCGGTGGTTGGTGCAAACCGGTGCAAGAATCGACCTGGGTTCAACTCCTGAATAGATAGGCGGAAAATCAGTATGCCTATCCGTCACATGCACGTTACGCAGTTGAACGAAGGTTGTAGACTTTTTATACAGAATATTTCTACAACGAAAAAGGGTGGCACCGCGTAAGTATGTTCATTAACAGCCTTTCGCCCCTTACACATTGTTGTAAGGGGACGGAAAGGCTTTTTATTTTATATGCAAAGAAGAGGAGCGAAACAATCAAATGACAACAGAAACAATCGAGAAAGCAACAAAAACAATCAACGTATTCATCGCAGATCCACTAAGCGAGGACGGCATCCAGCCGCTTCGCCAGGAAACTGACCTGGACTTGAATATCATCATCGACACTGGTCTGGCACCGGAGCAATTAAAGGAAAAAATCGCAGATGTGGAAGTAATGCTCGTGCGTTCCCAAACGACTGTGACACGCGAAATCATCGAAGCTGCGAAAAACTTAAAGCTAATCGGACGTGCCGGCGTAGGTGTCGACAACATCGATTTAGCAGCAGCGACAGAACACGGCATCATCGTCGTAAATGCCCCAGACGGCAACACGAACTCTGCAGCTGAGCATACGATTGCGATGATGACATCATTAGCCCGTCACATCCCGCAGGCGTTCAACACATTGAAGAACGGCAAATGGGACCGTAAATCATATGTCGGTGTGGAATTGAAGAACAAAACATTAGGCGTAGTCGGCTTTGGCCGTATCGGTGCTGAAGTGGCTTACCGCGCTAAGGGCTCACGCATGAATGTCATGGCATACGACCCATTCCTATCCGAGGAACGCGCTGCAGAGCTTGGCGTGACAAAGGCGACTGTAGAGGAAATTTGTGAACAGGCGGATTTCATCACTGTGCATACACCACTTCTGCCGGAAACACGCAACCTGATCAACAAGGAAAAATTCGCCATGATGAAGGAAGGCGTACGCATCATCAACTGTGCACGCGGCGGCATCATCAACGAGGATGATTTATACGATGCGATCGTGGAAGGAAAAGTAGCCGGGGCAGCACTTGACGTATTCGTGGAAGAGCCTGCAACGGACCACAAGCTGCTTACATTGCCGCAAGTCATCGCGACACCTCACCTAGGTGCTTCAACTGTAGAGGCGCAGGAGTCTGTTGCGGTGGACGTATCAAACGACATCATCAAGTTCTTTAAAACAGGTACGGTGACAAACCCTGTCAATATGCCTTCTATTCCAAAGGAAAAGCTGGCTGAAGTGGAACCATTCTTTGCACTGGCTGAAAAGCTTGGAAAATTCCTCATCCAAGTATCAGAAGGTACAGTGAAAGAATTGAATATCTCTTATGCGGGTGAGGTTGCAAACTACGACGTCCGTCCATTGACTGCCAACGCAATCAAAGGCCTGCTGTCAACTAACCACGGCACGCATGTAAATGATGTAAACGCCCGTTACCTTGCTGAACGCGTAGGCATCAAAATCAACGAACACAAAACGACTACAGCAAAAGGCTTTACGAATTTAGTAACGGTAGAAGTGAAGACGGAAACTGAAACGCATGTAGTGGCTGGTACATTACTCAACGGCCTTGGCGCACGCATCGTGAAGGTGGAGGGCTTCGTTGTGGATGTCATCCCGCAAGGCCATCTTCTTTACATCAAAAATACCGACAAGCCAGGCGCAATCGGCCGCGTAGCGACGAAATTGGCTGAAAAGGACATCAACATCGCCACGATGCAGGTAGGCCGTGACGAAGTAGGCGGTTCCGCTGTCATGATGCTTGTAGTGGACAATGAAGTGACTGTAGAAGACCTGGTATTCGTAGGTCAACTTGAAAATATTGATGAAGTGAAATCAATCACGCTTTAAATACCAAAACACCGCTTTCCTGCTGTACATTACGCAGGAAAGCGGTGTTTTATTCGGGGGAAGCGTCCGTTAGTTCACTTCATCCCCTTTCGTGTAGTAATAGTGCATCGCTTCCCCTTCCTTGTGTTCGTATTCTATTTCTTTCTCATCAAACAGCCCTGTCAAAATCCGGTTTCCTTGTTCATGAATTTGCTCCAGCTGACCTACCAATGCGTTTATATCTTCATTCCTCTTC
Organism: Lysinibacillus sp.; assembly: GCA_051874195.1. Lineage (GTDB taxonomy): Bacteria > Bacillota > Bacilli > Bacillales_A > Planococcaceae > Lysinibacillus_B. The sequence continues at coordinate 45,708 of JBJEFP010000211.1, forward strand.
ACCGGATCAGACGCTCGGGCAGTGGCAATCATCTCCTTCAAGAGCTCTATCTTATTTTTTTCCTCCTGCACCAGGTCCACCAGCTCTTCCTCTTCACTTGCCACATGCAGGGAAATACGATGTAACTGCTCTTCATAGGCAATCGCCTTTTCCTCCCCAATGCTCCCCCCGGCGATGCCCAGATCGGTCATCAACTGATTGTTCAACTCATTTAACGGATTCGTCACCGTCTGGACATAATCACTTACCTCTTCCGGCGTTGTATGGAGAGGATCGAACATTTCATCAAACTCCTCCACTTTCGTAATGCCCATCATGCATAAAATCATGACGCCCCCCAGGACCACGGTCTTCCATGAAAAAGACAGCCGGGCCGGGCGACTGCGAGGCTTGGACTTGCGTATTACAAGCGATTCGCACAGCAGGCAAAGGTTCCTGCCCTGTACTTGATAAATGTCCACCTTCGTGTAGAGCCTCTTGCACTGGTCGCAATGTATGGATTTTGGCGGAAAGATGATGGGCAGCGGCGTATAGCCATGCCTTTCAAAATGGTGGTTGCAGCTTCTGCATAGCAATACATCGCTCCCATTCACTACTGCACGCGGCATAACATTCATTGACAGCTTGTCATGACAGCTAAAACATTCTGCTTGGATTGTTCTTCTCATACGTCTCCCCTCATTTCATATAAAAACGCCCACAAGCATCATGCGGACGTCAATTCACTGTAGCTATTTCACCAATGCAAATGATAGATATTCAATTTGAACAACGGATGGGTCTTCAATAAAAATGCTGATACATTCAGCTGCCCCGATTCCCCTGACCAGCACAATGCCTGTCCATTTCCACATGCGGACATCCGCAATTTTCACATGACCGGTTCATGCAAGACCAGTGAACATATCAAATTATTTTATTTCCTATTCTATTACTATTATCTTTCATCGCCGTATATTACTAATCAAGCATAAAACAGCAACTATCTCCTAAGAAATAATTGCTGTTCGCTCGAATTCTATATATTTCTATTGCCTTTCCATCCTAAAGCTCTTTTAACAGTGCCAAAAACTCAGTCAGTGAAGCCACTTCGTATGTAGGTGTGACATCCGGATTGTGCGGCTTGTTTT
>JBJEFP010000211.1:46937-48142 GCA_051874195.1 Lysinibacillus sp.
GTCAGTGAAGCCACTTCGTATGTAGGTGTGACATCCGGATTGTGCGGCTTGTTTTCACGGTTGATCCAGACATTGCGCATACCGACGCGTGACGAGCCTAAAATATCCGTCATCAGGTTGTCCCCCACCATGATGGCATCTTCAGGCTGCAGATTGTTCTTTTCCAGGACGAATTCAAAAATCGAGGCATCGGGCTTCCCTTTGCCGAATTCGCCGGAAATGACAACCTGGTCAAAGTACGGCGCAATCTCCGGCGTGATTTCAAGCTTCAGGTTCTGCAGGCTCGGCGACCCGTTCGTCAGAAGCACGAGCTGGTATTTATCCTTCAATTCGTCCAATACCGTAAATGTGTCATCATATAAAAATGGCGCCACCTTGCGTTCTTCGACAAATCGTTCTCCCAGCTCACGGCCGAACTCCGGATCCTCGATTCCCAGCTTTTTGAGGCCGTTCGTCCACGCCTGGGCACGATATTGCACGACGATTTCCTTCATCTTCTGGAACTCCGGCGTCGGATCATCAAACACACCCCAGAGCCCTTCAAATGGATTGATGCCGATCATCACGGTATATTCATATGTTTCATAGCCCTCATAAAGCGTACGGGCAGCCTCCCTTACCGCTTTCTCCAGTTCATCGGGTGCTATTTCATATTTTGTCGCCGCATATTCGCAAGTTTTTTCGAACGCTGTTTTCACGGACTTTTGATCCCAAAGCAATGTGTCATCAAGGTCAAAAATAATTGTTTTTACTGTCATCGTTTTCGCTCCTAAGTCTAAATATGTATATCTTCATTTTAGCACACTAAAGTCTTAAAATTCCGATGATTTATGAAGAATTTTGCATATAAAAAACCCGTACATACCAGGTTGATATCCGGCATGTACGGGTTCGCGTTCGTCACCATCATTTTTGTCTAAGTTGGTTCAATAAATGGCTGACTCGGTCCTTGGCAGCCTCTGTTTCTTCTGCCAGCACCTTGATTTCATAGCTCTCTCCGTCATCCTTGATGCTTACGATATCCCCTTCCTTAACAGGTACACGGATATCATCACGGTGGATGAGTAATTGCTCGGTTTCATTAGGTCGCTTTAAAAAAATGGCATAATCCGCCTCAAAGCGATCGAGGGTATAGTTATTCATGTTCACTGACAACCTCTCCTTTTGTGTTCAGAAGTTTTGCTTACTTCCCGGAATCCAGCCAG
>JBJEFP010000212.1:0-8235 GCA_051874195.1 Lysinibacillus sp.
GTAATGGGGTCAAAGCTTCCTGGTACTACTGCAATTTTTTCAGACAACGATTTCTCCCTCTTCCTCTTGTCTACGGTAGATCGATATGATGGTGCTACCGTACGTTTCTTGTCGAGTGCAGACAAATGCTCCATAATTTGAAGGGAGCTGTATTTCTGTCGAGTGCTCGCAGACAATTGTCGCATTTTCCGTTAATTTTTCCCCTTGTATAAGTGTTTCCACTAAATCATAGTAGTCCTTCTTATGGTAAGGCGGGTCGACAAACAGATAGTCTATTTGTATATCCCGCTTTAACAGTCCCTTCACCGCCCGAACGGCATCTGTACGGAAACTTTCCGAATCGTCCTCATAGCGGCATTTTTTGATATTCTCCTGTAATATGGCGAAGGCTTTTCCGTCCTTTTCCACGAAAATTGCCCGGTCCGCTCCGCGGCTGAGTGCCTCTATCCCCAGGCCGCCGCTACCAGCAAACAGATCGAGGGCAGTCCCTCCTTCAAAAAACGGACCTATCATATTAAAAATCGATTCCTTCACCTTATCTGTTGTAGGTCTTGTCGTCGTGCCGGCAATTGCCTTCAATGGCATGCCTTTACGCTCACCTGCTACAACACGCATACATCTCACCAAACTTTCTATTATTGTGCTGTTGCAGCAATACGAATGGACTGCTCGTCCTTTTGCAGCTCCACCAAGAACAGGCGCTGCAGCCATGCTTCCTTAATATAGTAGGTGCCTGCCACGACCGAAAACGGCGGCGACACCGTATTATAGCGGCGCTGATTGAACACATAGAAGCCGTGCTCATCGTCCGGGAAACGGAATGCACGCGTTTCGCTGTTTACATAATAGCCGTTCGGACCGACCGATGTCGCATAGCCGAGCGCCTGCAGCAAGGCATCCGCCGTATATAGCACTTCCCCTTCATATAAAATGACGTCCACATCGGCCTCTGATGCTTCCCCTACATATACGCCGCGCCGGTCGTTGTAGACGAATGGATACGTCTGCTCTGCATCTACATTCATGGAGAAATACGCTGTATATGCGCCTAATAGCGCGGATAACTCGTCGTCTAGCACAGCCGGTGAGACTTTGCTTCCCGCCAGAGCCTCCAAGCGGGAGCGCCACTCGGACATCTGCGCTTCGGACAACTGGCCTTTCAGCTCCTCCACCACCGCTTTGGCACGCGGCGTCCCAAACGTTTCACCGGACAAATGCATGGCGACCACATGCTTCAGCCATAACGGGGAATCCCCGAAATCATAGATGGATTCGACCTGCTTCATAAGCACTTCCTTTTTCAGGGAATCGGCCGTCAATTGCGGCATGAACAGCATACGATATCCTTCTAGCCGCGGCTGCTTTGCACCGGCGATTACGACCATGTGCTCCCCACCCAATGAGGGAAGTTCATCCATGACTTGAGAGACATCGGCTGCGGGTCCTGCATCTCCATAAAGGGACAAGGCATCCGTCTTCTTCTGCAATGCAAGGCCGCCCTCCTGCCAGTACAAATCCCTGATTTGTCCTGTTCCGCTGAACATGGAATAATTGACAAGGGCTAACGCCTGCTGGCCAATCATCGGCAGGCCTGTCACCCATTGCCCCTTCATCGTGCTGTCTGTCGAGATATGTACCGTCGAAAATTGGACGCCTCCGTTTTTGAGTGATGCATAGACGTTCTTCATCAGCTTTTGGGCTATCAGTCCACCCTCGACCGGAATGATATAGGAAATCGACTGTGAGCGGTTCTCCCCTTCACTGAAGACGGTCTTGTCCCCACTCAGCCGTGCACAGCTATATTCTGCCTCCAAAAAGCATTGCTTATCCACCGCTTCATCCGGCCACATGATCTCCAGCTCATCATTCGGCAAGTTTTTGAAGTGATGCCGGACGTCCAGGCTGCCTGAACGGTACGTAATCTCAATTTCCTGGGAGTACATATAGGCTTCATTTGTCGGGATATCCTGGTCTGAATACACTTGATATTGTAGGAAGAGCATAGCCCCGATGACAACTACAAGTGCGCTGAACAAACTTACTGCGATTTTCATGTGCCCGTTCCTCCTGCATCATGATAATATATTGAATGGAAAGGATGTGAAAGATTTGATTCAACAATTTATAGAACTTGGTCAAGGCTACGGCGATGTATATGAGCTATGCGAGCTCATCAAGACGAACGAGGCACGCTTCCATGGAGCGTTCATTTTTACCTCTTATAAAGATGAGCAGAAGGTTTGTTCACTCGCTGTCGCATTGAAACCTGTAGGTGAAAGCAAATTCATGCCCCTCTATATATGTCGCGAGGGAATTCCCTACAATGAGGACAAGCGCGCCAAACGCATCGACCTGTTCGAAGAGGCCCTGGCCGCTATCGAAAAACAGGCGATTACACTTGAAATCAAGCACTCCTCCTTCTTCAAGGAGCCAAATCAATTTTATCAATATTTGATTGGCATATTGCGCATGAGCCGCTACATTCCGCCGATGCACTAATTAAAGCCCTATTTTATAATCATATTCTTTTGCCTTATCCGGCTTCGCATTCTCGAACTCGGTTTTCAAAAACGGGCGGTATGATTCGACAACGCCTTTCACAAATGGAAGGCGTTGTAGTTTATTCGTAATCGCCTCGACATCTTCTTGATTGCAATACATGACGACATATTTCAATTTGCGTGAAATATAATGGACATGTCCATATTTGCGCAGCGATTTTGCATGCTTCAATTGATGCACATAGACGATGATTCCTTGCCTTTCTGTCATGATAAATCCCTCATTTCTTGATAAGAGCATACCATACACCCAAAAATGATAGCAACAGAGTTTAGCTGACAGGATGGAGGATTTTCCGTTATAATGGAAAATAGTAGAGTGCTTCCTCGAAAGATTATTGTAAAACGGCGCTCTATTCGTGTCTTACATGTGTATATTGAAGCTTTACAGAGGAATACAGTACGTAAGAGGAGGACAAGTATGGGAAAGAAAACAAAAGTCGCACTTGCCATTGCAGCCGCTAGTGCAGCTGTCTGGGCAGGTACAAAAGCAGTAGCAAAGCCACAAAAACGCGAAGATAAAGATGTTCTGAATTTCACACGCCCTATTGTACTGGCACGCCACGGCGGCGGTCACCTGGCACCTGAACATTCCATGTTGGCATTCGAAAAGGCAGCGGGATATGGTGTCGATGGATTCAAGGTCGATATTCGTCTGACGAAGGATGAAGAAATCGTCTTGTTCCACGATGCATCCGTAGAACGTCTGACGGGCTCTACAGGCTATGTAAAAGATCTGACGCTGGCTGAATTGCGTGAACTGAACATTGGTGAAAACTTTGTATGTTTAGAAGGGAACCACCCATATAAAGGGAAAAAGGTGGAAATCGTCACGTTACGCGAACTACTTGAGGCATTTCCCGATAAGCTCGTGTACATCGATATCAAGGATGCCCCCGATACTTATGAAGGCAGCCTGATGCCGTCTAAGCTTTGGCGCCTGCTTGAAGAACTGCAAGCAACAGGCCGTGTCATCGTATCTTCGAACTACAGTGAGCAAACCGACCGTTTCAATCTGTATGCACAGGACCGAGTGGCATTGGGCGCGGGTGATGCCGATCTTACAAAAGCCTATACATCATTGACTAGCCAATTCGGACACCTGTACTCTCCAAAGGTAGATGTATTCGAAACGCCATTAAAATCAAATGTGATGAACTTCGATTCTCCGAAATTCGTCAAGTTTTTAGGTGATTTGAACTGCCACGTATTGTATACGGGCATAAATGACCTGGTGACGATGTCTCGCCTCGTTCGTACAGGCGCAGCCGGCATCATAACAGACCGTCCAGATATCGCAGAAACATTACTGAAAAAATATGTTCAATAACAAAGAAGCTTGGCCCCATGATAGGGCCAAGCTTCTTTTACTGGGTAATTTTGATTGTAGAAGAAAGCTGCACTTGGTTGCGTCCTTGATGCTTTGCTTTATAAAGTGCCTGATCTGCTCTCTCAATAATGACATGCGGAGAGTCCCCCGCCTCGGGATACACGGCAATCCCGCCAGACATCGTCACAGGTCTGCCGCAAGGGCTGTCTGTCTCTTGCAGGTATTGGCGCAGATTCTCCGCTACCGCGCATGCTTCTGCTTCATTTGTCTTCGGTAAAAGTATAATGAATTCTTCACCGCCATAGCGGCAGCAAATATCCTGAGGGCGGCTATGCATTCGCATGCTTTTGGCGAAATATTTCAGCACTTCATCCCCGATGCCATGCCCATATGTATCATTTACACTTTTAAAATGATCCAAATCGGCAAGCACTACTGCATAGCCCTGCTCTTCTTCCGTCCAACGAATGAGCGTTTCATCCATAGTACGACGGTTCATCAGCCCTGTCAGCGCATCTGTTGTAGATTGGGCTTGATAATGGTTGATGCGATTTTGTAGAAGGGTAAAGGCATGAACAAGCGATTCTTTTAGAATCCCGGCTTCAAAATACCAGCTCTTTACTTTATGAAGCTCTTCTATTTTCACCTTCTCCTGATCATTCATCGAGAGCAGCGCCATCTGCTGCAGCGGCTTTGTAATAAATGAAGCAATGACAAGCACGATAACGAATGCCAATACCACGAAAGGCATTGAGATCATCGCTACCTTCTTCACCAAATCTATAGATGGAACCAATGTTACATCAAGCGGCCGCTGAGAAACAATGCCCCATCCCGAAAGTTCGACCGATCCATAGCCGGCCAGCATTTCCACACCTTTTGTGTTCTTTACTTGCTCTGCACCGCTTTCCCCTTCCATTAGCTTCCCAACAACATGATTGCCGGCTACAACATCGCCAATCCTGCCCGGATTCTGGTGATAGATGATAGTCCCATCCCCATCCACTACATATACATATGATCCGTCATGATAAAAATGCTCTCCCAGCAAATTATGGAATATGTTGTCGTATTCGAGGTAAATGGTACCACCGACAAGCCCGATATACTCACCCGCAGCATTAAAGACGGGATGGGAAATGAAAATAAGCTTCCTTCCTGTAATCCCTTCATAAGGCTTCGATATATCCGGCTTCTTCTTTTCCAACGCTTGCCCAGTCTGCTCACTGCTCAATTGAACGCCCTTCAATTCCAATGTAGGCGGCGAAATGGCGAGAACCATTCCTTTATCGTCAGTAATCGCAACAGAGTTGAATACATCTGTCTGATATCGCAAACGCTCCACTTCCTGCTGGAGCAAGGCTTCATTTCCATAATTCTCTGAAATGTAAAGGGAGCTGAACTGAAGGGTTTTAAAAGTCTCCTCCAGATATGTATTGGCTGTAGTAGCAAGTTTCTGTGCATACACCCGGTTCGTCTCCAGTGTATTTTCGATTAATATATTCTTCGATATTTGATAGACGCCCCATAAACTGCTTGCAATCGTTGAAATAAAGGCCATCATGACAACTCCCATGACCAGATACCTCAAACGAAATATAAATTTTGTGTTTGAACCCAACAACTTTTATTCCCCTCTGCTAACATACTATCGTCCATTGTAAATGAAATTATTGGAAAATAAAACCGTTCCACAAAAATTAGCCTCCACTTTTTTCAAGATGCAAGCTCATTCATAATGGTTCAGCAGCCCCCGTTTTTCATGTAGGACAATAAAAAATGCAGCAGGGAATTTCCCTGCTGCACCATTTATGCTGAACATGAGCATGATCCGCCTGATCCGCAGCCGCCCGTACTGCAACCGCCGCCCCCTGTTGAAAAGAACGGGTTACTTACAGGTACCTTTACAGCCTCCGAAACAGACTTGCCGATGATCAGGCTGATCTCATCGAGCAAGTCCTGATAATCGTTTTCTGCGACCTTGAGCTGCGCCACCTTCTCATTCAGATCCAGCGCACGCTTCTGCTCGCGAATTTTTTTCATGATTGTATGATAGTCGGGATGGTACTTCCCGAAACGCTGTACATCTTCATAATGTTCCTTTAGACGGCTGAACGCCCTCACTTGTGCAGCCAGCTCCGCATCCCCGTAAACCGCCTGATAAGCGATGCGCAGATTTCGGGCCTGTTCAGATGAAAGAATCATTGCACTCAACATGTCGGCTTCGTCTAAAATGAACGCCCATTCTGAAGTCATCAACATCGAAAATTCCTCCATTCTCTCCCCTATCATAACAGAATTTATGTTACAGTTGGTATAAATAAGATCCAAAGTGAGGAGAGAGGTACCATGACTACCACATCAAAAGAAAAGGCAGAGGAACTTCTACAGCAAATCCTCCTGGATGGCACGACGGAAGACACGGAAGTACTGATGCACCTTCTTGAGGGGCTACGCGATAAGCAGACAGGCACCTACCACCGCTATATCAATGCCGCTCTCCATATGACAGGAGAATTTTTCCCGGACCACAGCATCATCCGCATACCGATTACGCCTGTCATCCATAATACAATCAAATATCCCCATGGCGGGATTTTGGCGACGATTGCCGATGTTGCCATGGGCGAGCTTGCTACCCGCGCCATCGAACCAGGAAAAAATGTCGTCACGACAAATTTGAATATGAACTATATCGCAACAACACGCAATAAAGAATTGATTGCGAAAGGCTACTTCGTCAGCAAGGGACGAAGGATGTTTGTCATGGAGTGCGTCATTGAAGATGAAACAGGCCGGAAGCTAGCTACGGCTACCGCAACTTTTTTCATCATCGAGCCGCGCCAGTAGGGCTGCTACACAATCAATATCCGAAAATGGGGTCGTGACGTTCCCGATGATCTGGGTACGCTCATGCCCTTTTCCCGCTATGACGACGACATCGCCCTCCTTCGCTAGGTGCAACGCTTTCTCAATCGCCTGTTCACGCGATAATATGACTTCGTAGCTTTGCGTGGCGAAAAAACCCTCCGCAATCTGCCGGTTGATTACTTCCGGATCTTCACTGCGGCAATTATCGGTTGTCAAAATAATATAGTTGGCATATTTGGAAGCGACCGTACCCATCTCCCGCCGTTTGGCAACATCCCGTTCTCCACCGCAGCTGAAGACGACATAGAGGTTCCGCGTAGAGGTGTTCTTTACAGTCTGCAGAACCGCCTTCAATGCATCGGCTGTATGTGCATAATCCACGATGACCTGAAAGCCCTGCCTGCTATGGAACGTTTGCATGCGTCCCTCCGGCAATGTCATGCTAGGAATAAGTTCCATCACATCATCGAAGGGGAATCCTAACATGTTCAGCACCGCTATTGTCGCTGCTATATTCGCACGTTGGTAATCCCCAATGAATGGAACAGCCACAACTCGCTCGTCATGCGCCGTCTGCACCCAGCATGTGCTTTCATTTTTTCCTTCCGCCAATGCCTGCAGCAGGACATCGACACGCCCCTTCAGGCCGAAATAGCATTTCTCACGCTTTGAAAGGACCCCTACACTCCTGCAAAAGGAATCGTCACCGTTAAGCACGAGCTTGCTGCTCAATCCGGCCAGACGCTGCTTTGCCAATTTATATTGTTCAAACGACCCATGATCTTCAAGATGATCTTCCGTCAAATTCAAAAACACACCGATATCTATATCACAATGGTCTAGTCTATAAGTGGCCAAGCCCATCGAGGAGGCTTCCATTATCACATATTCGACATTTTGCCGAACTGCTTCTAAAAACAGCGGGTGTAAATGTTTGGGCTGTAATGTCGTAAGTTGTTCTATATTAGCATCAAAAGGCGTACCATTTAAATAAATGCCGTTCGTTCCGATGACGAGTACGCGCTTATTCATTTTCTGGAGCAGCTGTCCGATGAAATGGCTGACCGTCGTCTTTCCGTTCGTCCCCGTAATAGCGACAATTTTCAGCACTTCGGATGGAAAACCACATAGCTTTGCACTTGCAAACGCGCTGAATTGCAATATATTCGGCACCCAGATTAAAGGCGCATCGCATAAAAATTCATCAAAAAAAACCTCATCATCCACTACAACGGCTTTTGCGCCCCGTTCAAGCGCCTGCTCGATCCATTTTTTTCCGTCGTATTTTTTTCCTTTTCGTGCGATGAATAAATCGCCCGGTCGCACCTCTTCCAACGAATCCTCAATACGCAGCACTTCTTCCCTAATTGAACCCTTTACCGTGCACGGCCAATCCTTCAATAATTCTGCTAATTGCACGTTACACCCTCCTGCTTTTACAGTATGTGGGCGCTTGGATTTTGACACAAAAAA
>JBJEFP010000213.1:0-8085 GCA_051874195.1 Lysinibacillus sp.
ATACAGGGGGAGAGGAGCAGCCGCTCTATGAGGGGCTTGACCCGCTCAAGCTGGCAAAGAACAGACCGCTCCACGAACTGACAAAGATATCGAAGGCCGTATTGTTTACGGACGACGAAATCATCCGGCAGGCGGTATCCGCATTGCCCGTGACCATCTTCCACCATCATGCCGAGCGACTGATCGACATCAGCCCGGTAGCCATCAACAAGGCGGCGGGACTTGAAAGGCTCGGCATCAAGGATTATATAGCCTTTGGAAATGATCAAAACGACCATGAACTATTTACATATGCCGTTTACAGCGTCTGTGTCGGGGAACATCCCGTTTCGCAATTCGCAGATGAAATTACATCACCAGATGAAGTCGGCAGCACCATTAGCAGATTGTCTGCCCACTTCCAGGAAAAGGCCGTCATGTAGACGTGCCTGCTACTGATGATTGAAACGAAGAAAAGAGAGGCCCATATCAGGACCTCTCTTTCTTTGCGTTTAAAAGGGGGGAGTATGCTTCTTTATTGGCGTCGCCATGCTCCAATCCGACTTCCACTTTCTTACCTTTTACAATTTCATGCCCTGTTTCGTTGGGTATAGGGAAATAAAGTAAGGGTCTGGTGGAATTTCTATATTTCCTGCAGTTTATCGTTCCTTGAAAATGCTTCTTTCTTTGCAGCTAGAAGAGGGGGTTCAAAGAAATAAAATCATAGAAGCCATCTTCGATATAGGATAGAGAATTTTATGGGCGTACTTTGTTTGATAAGCAGCACAAGTGGCAAGCGCATGGCCTGCAGTACACAAGGCGGAATACGGCCAATGATTTCCTAAAAACAGCGTCGTGGCCAACTAAGTACGCTTCTGTGATCCCCCTTGTTCGGGAAGGGGAGAGAAATGGTTCACCTAGCGTACTTCGTCTTTACAATCCACAAGGCTTGTTTTTTCTATTGTATCTGCCATACATTTGAACGAAATGGCGTTTTGATAGGGAATAACCGTATTACCTTTGGAAAGAGAAGGCATTTGAATAGTGAGTAAAGGATCTTTATGGGCAGACCTGAGTCTTGGCGAAACTGTGATTCGTCGGAAGGTATCTTGGTTCGAAGGAGCCTGCTACCTATTGCCGGTAAAGATATCACTTCAGTCACTTTTCATTTTCCTCTTTTAAACTAGAAGGAGCGGTAAGCTCTTTCTAGTATCTACTATATGAAGAAATCAAGAAAGTGATAGGACAGATGAATTAGAAAACTTCATTTTTTATTTTGATATATTTCCTTTTTGAAAATCAAAGAAATCCGGAAGAGCGATAAACAGCCAAGCCTCTTTCAAGGCATGGGGAATCCAGAGAGCCATTCTTCTTTTCCTCTATCTCGGTCCTGCTTCGAAGGTGACTGTCGAAAACTGCTGAACTGGGGGATTTTCTAGCGGGAGAAAAGGAATGGACGTATTTTTGTGGAAAATAATAGTAGTATCCAGTTGGGGAAGATAGTTTTGGAGAGTTTATATAGACGCGGCTTCCTGAATTGTTCAAGTAGAGAATAAAGGGTAAGGAATAAGGGATGGGGGTAAGAAAGAATATAGAAGTGGGGGAATGAAGAACGTGGATACGAATTTACGGCATTTTAAAGTGTGGAAGTTTGGCTTGTTTTTTCTGCTGCTCCTCATCATCAGCACGGTGATTTCTGTGATATTTTTGGGCGAACTGAGCGGACTGGCAGGGAAGGCGGCAGTGGATGTGCTGATGACCGGTTTGCTGATGCTTTACATATATCGGAGTGTCAAGGTATTGCAGATTGAGTTGAACGGCCAGGCCATATCCGGAGCGATGAGCCTAGGCAGATGGGCGAAATATATGGGAGCTACATTGTTCGTAAAAGTAATTGGCATCTTCGGGGCTTCAACGCTTGTACTGCTTTTCCTGTTGGCGTTTCCATCTAGCATCGATGCAATCAATCGTATTCTACTGGAGGGACAGTTACAGCCGGAGAGGCCGACGATGTTTGTGTTTCTGCTCATGTTTGTTTCCCTATGCATTTTCACACCCATCTGGGAGGAATTTTTTTTTCGCGGCATCCTGTTCCGGCGTCTGGCACTGCGCTATCGGACGACAACCTCAGCTGTCGTATCCTCTCTTGTCTTCGGTCTGTTGCATTTCGGCGGGAACAGCATATTCCATGCATTCCTCGTCGGCATTCTGTTCTGCTATATTTACGCGAGCACGCAGAATATATGGGTTCCCGTCATCCTCCATGGCATAGGCAATTTTGTATCACTGCTGCCGGCTCTGTTTCCGCCTGCAGCTCATGGAGGCTACGTACCGACTCAGCAGGACCTGCAGGAAGAGATACTGTCGCTGGGCATCCCGCTTGTGCTATGCCTCGTTGCCTCGTTATGGCTATTGAAGAGGCATTGGCCGAAGCTGCGCAGGATGAAGGTTGTAAAAGTGTAGGAAGAGACGCAGGAGGCCCCATGATAAGGAATCGAAAGGGAACTAGGACATTACTCCTGATGCGGGTGTTACGTACAAGAGGATGGGCCGCTTTAAAAAACATGTCTCTATATTTACTCTTTCACCTTTTATTTGTAAAGTGAGAGAAAGGTTTTTTATATTCCATTTCATCAGGTGAATCTTTCGGTATGTGTCGGCGAATCATCAAAAGTACTTTAGTAGCTGATGTAGGATATTTTGTAAATAAAAAGTCTCTATAATTGTATGAATATGGTATGATGTATGTGAAAAACAAGGATAGTATCGAGAAGGATGTGAGGAAAATGAAATCAAACACGTTGACGGATTCCCAACTGGTTGATTGTTTGGAATTTCTGATAGGACAAGCACGTTATATAGAGGCGCGCGATTTGTGCGAATATATTTTGCAAAGACTTCAGCCAGATCATGAAGCCTACCATGCAGTGCGTCTCACGATGCTTGAAATCTATGTGAACCTACATGATCAGGAGAATTTTATTGAAGCCTACACGCTGTATAAGGACGAAATCAGGCGCAGTGAAAAACCGGAAGATGGCATGAGATTGGCGCTTTTTGCAGGTCACTATCATACATATATGACGGGGGAATTAGATAGGGCTCTCTTTTACTATCAAAAAACAGCCAGTCTGGCGTTCCAGCATCGTTTTCCTCGCATTCTGAGTACGGCGATAACCGGTGTAGCCTTCATCATGCATGAGCAAAAGGTGTCCTATGTACAAATATTGGAGCTGCTGAAATATAATCTCGCAAGCATACAGGAAATGCGGGATGATGATTCATTGGCCTACATTGAGGCCCATTTAATTTATTGCCGCACACTGATGTGTCTCAAGGACTATAATGCCGCAAAGAGCAAGGTGAAGGAGCTGCTCTCGTTGAATGTACCGCCATTCATTCGACTGAAGCTGCATCTGCAGCTCGCCCTATGTGAATATGAGGGCAGGGAGTATGAGCGGGCGCTTCAAACATGCCAGGAAATTCTGGCGATTTTGAAGGACAATGAGGAGCTCGGTGAAATTCTTTCCATCTATCATGAAATCTATGAACTGATGATGCGCGCTGCGAAAGCACTGAATTGTCCGGCATACAGGGAGTATGAACGGCACTACCATGAAATCAGGGACAAGCAGGAAGGCCAATTGCGGCTGAAATTGGCAAGCCTGTCTGATTTCAACGCATCCTTACCCAACTACGAGCCGAATGAGAGCTTTTTCCGAAAAATAAACAGGACAACCGGAACGTATTTTGTTCTCAAAACACAAGATATCCAGCCTGTTCTTTCGTCCATCTCAAAGCATCACTGCTTTATATGGACGACTATGACCAACAGTTATGGCTTCTATCTGTATACCGAGCTTTCGGAGGAAGAGCTTGCCGGACTGCTGGGACCATTTGTCGCAAAAGGCTGCTATGCGTGCTGTACATTCCAGGCGGATACAATGACACCGAAGGAATGCTCACACCAAATCCAGGCGCTGCTATACCATCAGGAAATGCTAGCATCCGAAGTGCTGTACCAATAAGGGAAAGATAAGGGAAAAGGGCTGTCCGTTTTAGACAGCCCTTTTTTTGCGAATTTGTCACATTTCCTGCTCTGCCTGGAACATGAGAATGCCAGAAACGTACAGTGTACAGGAGGTTATTTTACCGTCTCGAAGTGGTCAAATGGCCAGAAGACGAGTTCGGCCTTGCCCAGTATCACTTCCTGTGGGATGAACCCTACATCGGGATAGCGGCTGTCGTTGCTTTTGCGACGGTTATCCCCTAAGACAAAATAGGAGTCCTCCGGTACTGTCATCTCCCCTAGATATTCTTCCAGCCGGAAGTCTTCTGTCAGCGTACCGGAATCAAGCAGACCAGCCTTGTAGTCAGCCAAATAAGGTTCCTCGAATTTTTTGCCATTGATGAAAAGTTCATCGTCCATATATTCGATATGATCGCCCGGAACACCGATGATGCGCTTTACATAGTTGGGGCCCTCTGGTGATTTGAAGACGATAACGTCGAAGCGGTCATAGTCCGATAGCTTCGGTCCAATTTTATTAATGATGATTTTATCTCCATCCTCCAATGTTGGCATCATAGAGGCTCCATTGACGATGATAGGTGTCATGATGAAAAATCGTATCCCGACAGCAAATAAAACAGCGATGGAAAGCACCTTTGCCCATTCCAGTAACTCGTTTTTCTCTTTCATGTCAAACTCCTTCCTTTTCTTATCAGACGTAGCATGCTCTGGAAAGTTTCTTTCGCTCCATTATACAACGTAGAGGGTTTCTACAACATCCTATTCATGTAGATTTATGACAAAGCTTCTTTTATTTTTGTATGTCGGAAATAGTGTAGCTTGGAATCGTTTTTCTTGTGTAATGCATGCATTTCGATTATATTATTGAGGGGTCAATGATTGAGGACCCAATGATCTGCCAGATAAATGAGAAGACGACCGATATGGCATGTCCAATCATATCCATAGACGCATAAGTGAGGGGAGGTTGGCAAATGAGCTTTGCGGTATCAGAGCAGGAGCGACTACTATTACTATTTAAATCGCTAGGCAATCAGCTTGGTCCGAAGTTTGAAAAGGCAGCACATATGAGTCTGTCCAGGTTTGAAGTCCTGTACCAGCTCGTCCAAAACGACGAGATAAACCAGTCTGCTTTGCAAAAGTCGGTCAATATCGATAATGCGGCGATTACACGTCATCTAAAGCAGCTTGAAGCAGAAGGCATGGTCGCAAGACGGAAGAATCCGGCCGACAATCGGGAGACATTTGTCCGCCTGACCGAGGAAGGGCGTCAGCGGATTGGTGGCTGCCAATCAGATAAATTGAGTTTTGTAAATCGGATGTTTCGTGATTTCGATGAAGGGGAGCTTCACCAGCTGGCGGAGCTGCTGAATCGAATCCGGCGCAACATCCATGACGAGCCTTACTGATTTTGCATAAACACCATACAACATGAAGGAGACGAAACGAATGAATGATTATTTAGTAAGAGCAATCGGCTTCGGCGGCCAAGTCCGGGCATTTGCGGCCCGTACAACAGATACAGTAGGCGAAGCACAGCGTCGCCACAATACATGGCCGGTCGTATCGGCTGCAATCGGCCGCTCTATGACAGCGGGTGTCATGATGGGCGCCATGCTCAAAGGCGATGATAAATTGACGATTAAAATTGAGGGGAACGGTCCAATCGGTCCTATGGTCATCGACGCGGATGCAAAAGGGGAAGTGCGCGGCTTTGTGACAAATGGTCAAGTCCACTTCGACCTGAATGAAATGGGCAAATTAGATGTACGCGCCGGTGTCGGCGATGAAGGCTTTATGACGATTGTAAAAGATCTGGGCCTGCGTGATATGTTCTCCAGCCAGACGCCGATTGTGTCGGGGGAAATTGCAGAAGACTTTACGTATTACTTCGCGACAAGCGAACAGGTGCCTTCATCGGTAGGTCTTGGCGTACTTGTTAATCCGGACAACACGATTTTGGCTGCAGGCGGCTTCATCCTGCAAATCATGCCGGGTTGTGAGGAAGAGACGATTCAGGCACTAGAAGCACACCTGGCTTCCATTGAGCCGGTATCGAAAATGATTGAAAAGGGCATGACACCAGAAGAAATTTTGGAGGCGGTGATTGGTAAAGAAGGAAACGTGCAAATTTTGAGCACGATGCCTGTAAAATTCCAATGCCAATGCTCGAAGGAACGTTACGGTGCGGCCATTCTTGGTCTTGGTGAACAGGAAATCCAGGAAATGATCGATGAAATGGGCCAAATCGAAACACAATGCCACTTCTGCCTTGAAACATATGACTTTTCAAAAGAAGAGCTGCAAGGTCTCATTGCTGAGATTCAGGCACAGCGCAAAGAACGCTTCGATAATTAATCGGACGTTAAAAGGCAACCCGTATAGAGCTATTGCAGCTACTATACGGGTTGCCTTTTTTAGTATGAACTTATGCTTGCACAGGAGCCTCCTGCCAGATATTTTTCAAGTAGGCCAGCTTCAGTCCGCAGCGTTCCATGTTGTTTTGGCTGATCGAGGCAAACTTGGCATGACCGCAAGCGAGCTGACAGCCAAGCCCTTTTGCCATCTGTAGCCGGTAGTCAATCAACGCCTGATGGACCTTTTGATTGCGCCCCTCTGGAATGACGGCTGAAGCTGCCAGGACAGCTACATCGCCTGTAATGAACAGCGCCGCAGTCCCGACATCCCGCTGACCGATGGATACGATGAAAAAGTGCCAGCCAGGCATGTCCAAGAGCACTTCATTGTTTGCGGCAACGTTCTCTGCCAAGAAGGCGGGCATGCCGAACCCTTTCGTATAAAGCCGGCCATACTGCTGGAAATCATCCCGGCCAATTTCCCGTATCATGATGGAATCTTTACATGATTTTATACTATCCATTTCCTCCAGATAGCTGTACAGCGTTGCATGGACCTCGCTTTGATAAAGGCCCGCCTGGTGAAAATCAAGCAGGCAAGCTTGCTGAGCCTCATGCGGAGCGACCTCGATTGGGGGATCCCTTTTTCTTTGTAAAATTTGCTGATTGCCGGCAGGGTATCCACTGAATCTCCCCAGGTTCCTTTCACAACATTATAAGAAGGTCCAGGGATGTGCTGTATCGAGAACACATGCACGTCTGAAAACCTGGCGATTTCAACACCCATTCCATTTTGTTCGATTGTTTGGATCCCTTTTAGCCTCGACTCGTACATCGCAATTTCCGTTGCAGTGAGACGGTCTATTAACTCGTTCGTAATCATCGTTTTCACCTTTCTCTTTACGAAAACAACTCGCTTGTTAGGACAACACTGTTAAGACTTTGAACTGGTTGTGGACAAGAACGGAGCAACTCATAGTAAGTACGGATAAGCGTTTGAATTCTCGGAGGAGCACTCGTAAAATCCTGTTCGACAGAACGTGCATAATCGACCTCCCAGCCCCCATCCTGCAAGTAGGTCGCATCGATTGTCTTGCTTTCCTTCAGTGTCCAGCCGGATGTTTCCATCATCTGAATGAGCTGCCCCTTGCTGAAAACATGCTGGATATTTCCGTCGTTTTCAACGAATTGACTATACAACGCTAAAATTGAGATTGCGTAAAAATGGGGGAGTTGGGACCGCTCCCTAAAATGAACATCCCATTCCGCAACACAAATCCGCTTCGCGAGCTTCGTGCAATAGGAAAAATAGCGTTGTAGCTGTTCGGGGTCGCGGAAATACCAGGAACAGTGCGATAGGACGACTACATCAAACGGTTCGTCCACGACTATATCAAGTAAATCCGTCTCAAAGGCAAAGGTAATCCGTTCACCAAGAGGGGAAGCCTTGATGGTATCGGTTGCTTCCCCAAGCGTGATGGGGGCACCGTAGTCTGGATTCGCAATGTCGATTGCCATTATATGTCCAGCTTCTCCTACCTGTTCGGCGAGGACTACGGTTGTATCCCCCTGGCCGCAACCGATTTCAAGGATCCGCATCCCTTCTTTCACGTCAAATGCTTTCACCAGTTCCAGTCGGTGCTTCAGCTGCGTGCGCTGGATTGTATCGTCGCCGATTATTTTCATGCATTGCAATAGATGGTCCATTCGTTTTCC
>JBJEFP010000214.1:0-8063 GCA_051874195.1 Lysinibacillus sp.
ATAATGTTCGGGCATACGAAGTGATCAACGAAGTTCGCTGTTCCCACTGCCACGGCAGAAGCACCGACACTCATGAAATCGATGACATCCTGTGCATCTGTCACACCGCCCATCCCGATAATTGGGATGCTTACATTTTTATACACTTCATACACCATGCGGATTGCAACCGGCTTCACAGCAGGACCGGAAAGACCACCTGTACCATTGGCGATGACCGGCTTGCCTGTCTTTTCATGAAGGCGCATGCCGATGAGTGTATTGATCATCGTAATGCCGTCAGCACCGCCCGCTTCGACCGCCTTGGCGATCTCCACGATGTTCGTCACGTTCGGTGATAGCTTCACGTACACGGGTACGCTCGATACAGCCTTGACAGCCTTGACCAGCTCCTGCGCCGTTGCCGGGTCAGTCCCAAACTGGATGCCTCCGCACTTCACGTTCGGACAGGAGATATTCAGCTCCAACGCGTGTACATTCGGCGCTTTTGAAATACGGTCCGCTACTTCTACGTAGTCCTCTATTTCCGTACCTGCGACATTCGCAATAATTGGTACATCATAAGCTTCTAAAAAAGGCAGTTCCTCTGCCAGCACCTTATCAAGTCCTGGATTTTGCAGGCCGATTGCATTCAGCATGCCCGCCGCTGTCTCCGCCACACGCGGTGTCGGGTTCCCTGCACGCGTCTCTACCGTCGTCGCCTTGATCATAATAGCGCCAAGCTTTGATAAATCATACAACTGTGCATATTCACGCCCGAATCCGAAGCAGCCGGATGCTGGCATAATCGGATTTTTTAATTGTAAACCTGGTAGTTCAATATTGATACGGCTCATAGTGCCACAACTCCTTTCGGGAATACCGGCCCGTCCGAGCACACTTTTACATAGTCTTTTTCCACGTTGTCTGTCGTGTTGCACACACAGGCAAAGCACGCACCGATACCGCAGGCCATCCGTTCCTCAAAGGACAGGTAGCCTTGCTTTTCTGGGAACTGTGCCTCCAGCGCCTTCAGCATCGGAAGCGGTCCGCAGGAATAAAACACATCAAATTCCGGCTTCAATTCATCCAGCAGGTTCGTCACGAAGCCTTTTGTCCCCTTTGTCCCATCTGCTGTTACGTAGTGCGTGTCTCCAAGGGCTGAAAACTGTTCCTCGTAGAAGGCAACATTTTCAGATTGGAATCCTAGCACATGAATCGTACGGACGCCCCGCGCATTCAATTGCTTCGCTAGTTCATGGAGAGGCGGTACACCGATTCCTCCTCCGACGAGCAGGGCTGTACCACCTGGTGCCACTGCCTCTACAGGGAAGCCATTACCAATCGGTCCTAATACATCCACTGCGTCGCCGACCTGTTTTTTCGACAGAAGCTCTGTCCCGCGCCCCTCCGCTCGGTAGATCATCGTAAACTCGTTCATTTCTTTATTAATATTTGCAATACTGATTGGTCGTCGTAGAAGCGGCTCGAAACTTTCTCCCACACGTACGTGCACGAACTGTCCAGGAGCCATGTCCTGAACAAGTTCGCCTTGTAGCGTCAATTCAAAAATGTTATGAGCAATTTTCGCTTGATGAACGACCATCATACGTTCGTTGCGAATCATATTAGTGTACTACCTCCGCTTTTGGCATTTCTTCGGCAGTGAATGTCATCGACTCGATGACACGCAGCATCGCTTCAGCCGTATCCAGAGAAGTTAAGCACGGTACCCCGTTTTCTACTGATTCGCGTCGAATACGGAAGCCATCACGAGCCGGCTGCTTGCCTTTTGTCAATGTGTTCACAACAAGCTGTGCTTCGCCGTTTTGGATGACATCGATTAACGTCTTGCCTTTGGCGCCAATCTTTTCTACTACATCCGTGCGAACGCCAGCCTTTTCGAATGCTTTTGCCGTACCTTCCGTCGCCATGATACGGTAGCCGACCGTCGAGAAGCGTTTCGCCAGGGCAATGGCCTCTTCCTTATCCTTATCGGATACAGTGAACAGGACTGTTCCGTGTGTCTTGATCTCCATGCCGGCTGCTACTAGGCCTTTGTACAATGCTTTTTCCAATGTTGCATCTTTGCCCATTACTTCGCCTGTGGATTTCATCTCAGGCCCTAATGTAATGTCTACACGGCGCAGTTTTGCAAACGAGAACACCGGTACTTTCACGAAGACACCTGGTTGCTCTTTCGCCAAGCCGGTTGGATAACCTTGCTCCACGATGGACCGGCCAAGGATTGCTTTCGTTGCGATGTTCGCCATTGGGATATTCGTAATTTTTGATAAGAACGGCACAGTACGAGATGAACGCGGGTTGACCTCGATGACGTAAATCTCCCCTTCACTCATGACATACTGGATGTTCATTAGCCCGACAATGCCAAGACCTCTCGCCAGTCGTGTTGTATAGTCCACTAATGTTTCCTTCTGTGCTTCTGTCAATTTTTGCGGCGGGTATACACTGATCGAGTCACCGGAGTGGACCCCTGCGCGCTCGATGTGCTCCATGATGCCCGGAATCAGGACATTCTCACCGTCACAAATGGCATCTACCTCTATTTCCTGCCCTGTTAGATAACGGTCTACCAGTACTGGGTGATCCGGCGATGCTTCCACCGCATTTTCCATATAGTGCTTCAATTCATCCTCGTTATAGACGATTTCCATTGCACGGCCGCCAAGCACATAAGACGGACGGACCAGTACAGGGAAGCCTAAACCTTTTGCAATTTCAAGCGCACCTTCAGCCGATGTCGCTGTATCGCCAGGAGGTTGCGGGATGTCAAGCTCTTGTAAGGCGGATTCGAACTTGTCGCGGTTTTCCGCACGGTCGATGTCTTCCAAGGAAGTACCAAGGATTTTCACTCCGTTTGCTGCCAATTTATCCGCAAGGTTGATCGCTGTCTGCCCACCGAACTGTACAACAACGCCGATTGGCTGCTCCAGGTCGATGATGTGCATGACATCTTCAATCGTCAGTGGCTCGAAGTACAGTTTATCTGAGATGGAGAAGTCCGTTGAAACCGTCTCAGGATTCGAGTTGATGATAATCGCCTCATAGCCCGCTTCCTGAATTGCCCATACAGAGTGAACTGTTGCGTAATCAAACTCAACCCCCTGCCCGATACGGATTGGACCTGAGCCAAGTACGACAACGGATGGCTTATCCGTTTTGATGGATTCGTTTTCATCCTCATATGTGCCGTAGAAGTATGGCGTTTGAGAATCGAATTCCGCAGCACATGTGTCAACCATTTTATAGACCGGGATGATGCCGTGCTCCTTACGGAATGCGTATACTTCTTCCGGTGTCGTTTCCCAAAGCTCTGCAATCTTTTTGTCTGCGAAGCCAAGGCGTTTTGCCGTACGCAATACATCCTTGTCCTGCTTGTTTTCTGCCAATGTTGTTTCCATATCCACAATTTTTTTCAGCTTGTGAAGGAAGAACAGGTCGATTGCAGACCACTCATGAATCTGCTCGATCGTCACCCCGCGGCGCAATGCTTCGCCGATGAAGAATAGACGCTCGTCGCCCGCCTTGCGGATTCGTTTTTCAATCCAGGAATCCGACAATTCCTCCGGATGCTTCATCTCGATATGCACATGACCTGTTTCTAAGGAACGTACCGCCTTCAATATCGCTTCCTCAAATGTACGGCCAAGCGCCATCACTTCCCCCGTCGCCTTCATTTGCGTACCTAGATTACGTTTTGCCGATTCGAATTTATCGAACGGCCAGCGTGGAATTTTTGCGACGATGTAGTCAAGCGCCGGTTCGAAGCAGGCAAATGTTGAACCTGTTACCGGGTTTTTGATTTCATCCAATGTCAGGCCGACAGCGATTTTCGCCGCCAATTTCGCAATCGGGTAGCCTGTTGCCTTTGAAGCAAGCGCAGATGAACGGGATACACGTGGGTTTACCTCAATCACATAGTATTGGAAGCTGTATGGATCGAGCGCCAGCTGTACGTTACAGCCGCCTTCAATTTTCAATGCACGAATGATGTCCAGTGAGATATTGCGCAGCATTTGGTTTTCACGGTCAGATAATGTCTGCGTCGGCGCCACTACAATTGAATCGCCCGTATGGATGCCGACAGGGTCGAAGTTTTCCATGTTACACACAACAATGGCGTTGTCTGCCGCGTCACGCATTACTTCATACTCAATTTCTTTAAAACCAGCAATAGATTTTTCAAGCAGACATTGCGTTACCGGAGAATACTTAAGCCCTGACGCTACGATTTCCTCTAGCTCTTGTTCATTATTGCAAATACCGCCTCCTGTACCGCCTAACGTGAACGCCGGGCGCACGATGACCGGATAGCCGATTTTCGCTACGAAAGCGCGTGCCTCGTCCAAGTTGTGGATGATGTCCGATTCAGGAACAGGCGCACCTAGTTCATACATTAGGTTACGGAATAAATCGCGGTCTTCCGCTTTATGGATGGCATCAAGTTTTGTTCCTAAAATTTCGATACCCAGTTCATCCAAAATCCCTGATTCATCAAGCTCAATGGCCATGTTCAGCCCTGTTTGCCCCCCCAATGTAGGTAGGATTGCATCCGGGCGCTCTTTACGAAGGATGCGGGATACGAATTCCAATGAAATCGGTTCAATATACACCTTGTCTGCAATTTCTGTATCCGTCATGATTGTCGCCGGATTCGAGTTGATTAGAATAACGCGGTAGCCTTCCTCTTTCAATGATAGGCACGCTTGTGTTCCTGCATAGTCAAACTCCGCTGCCTGGCCGATGATAATTGGACCTGAGCCGATTACTAAAATGGTGTTGATATCTGTACGTTTAGGCATGTTGTTTCTCCTTTGCTGCTTCAATTTCCATCATCTCGATGAACTCATCAAACAAGTGATTTGAATCTTCCGGACCTGGTGAAGCTTCCGGGTGATATTGTACGGTGAAGACTGGATATTTCTTGTGGCGGACTCCTTCACAAGTGCCGTCGTTAAGTGCGACATGCGTCAGTTCCAGATCCGTCCCTGCCAATGAATCAATGTCGATTGCATAGCCGTGGTTTTGGGAAGTCAAGTCCGTGCGTCCTGTGCGCAGGTCCTTCACCGGATGGTTCCCGCCCCGGTGACCGAATGGCAGCTTGAAAGAAGTGGCGCCGCATGCCAGGCAGAATAATTGGTGACCAAGGCAAATGCCGAACATTGGCACTTTTCCGACTAGATTTTTAATCGTTTCAATTCCTTCAGTTACATCTTCCGGGTTTCCGGGTCCATTCGACAGCATGATGCCATCCGGATGCCAAGCAAGGATCTGCTCTGCCGGCGTGTTGTAAGGGACAACGAGTACGTCGCAGTCACGCTTGTTTAGTTCACGCAAAATCCCGTGCTTCATCCCGAAGTCAAGCAGCACAACACGCTTGCCGCGTCCTGGAGATGGATAGGCTGCTTTCGGTGATACTTCTTTGACATGATGCGTAATCAATGGTGTCGCCTGCAGCTTGGCAACGATTTCTTCTACATTCACTTCCGTATCTACTGCTGTCAGGATGGCGCGTACCACACCCTTAGAGCGGATGATGCGCGTCAATTTGCGGGTATCAATCCCTTCAATTCCCGGAATGTCCTGGGAGGCAAGGTAGTCGTTCAACGTCATGTCCGAACGCCAGTTGGACGGCTGTTCAGCAAGCTCACGTACGACGAAGCCGCGGATAGCGGGTGTAATCGATTCGAAGTCGTCACGATTGATACCGTAGTTGCCGATCAATGGGTATGTCAGTGTGACGATTTGGCCGTAGAATGATGGGTCAGATAATGTTTCCTGATAACCCGTCATGCCAGTCGTAAATACGACTTCACCTTGTGATTCCCTTTCACTGCCGAATGCCGTACCGTGGAACACTGTGCCATCTTCTAAAATTAAGTAACGTGTTTTCATTATTCTGCCTCCTGATATACGATATTGCCTTCAAAAATTGTCATGACCGGCCAGCCTTGCGCAGTCCATCCATTAAATGGCGTATTGCGCCCCTTAGATACAAAGCCGTCTGCGTCTACCGCCATTTCCTTTTCCAAATCGATGATTGTGAAGTCTGCCGACGCCCCTACTTCGATTTTTCCATATGGCAGATCGAAAATTTCAGCCGGTTTTGCAGCCATCCAATCAACCAATTGCTTCAATGTCCATTTACCTGTTTTAACGAAGCTTGTATATAACAGCGGGAATGCCGTCTCAAATCCTACGATGCCGAACGGCGCCCCAACCATACCGCAGCATTTTTCCTCCACCGTATGCGGGGCATGGTCCGTCGCGATGCAGTCGATCGTCCCGTCAAGGAGCGCTGCATGCAATGAATCCTGATCATCCTTTGCGCGGAGCGGAGGATTCATCTTCCAGTTCGCATCATCTGAAGGGATGTCCATCTCTTCCAATAGAAGATGGTGCGGGCAAACCTCCGCCGTCACCTTGATGCCGGCTGCCTTTGCATCCCGTACCGCACGTACCGATTCCTTCGTGGATACGTGACATACATGGTAGCGGGCACCTGCCGCTTCAGCCAGCAGGACATCGCGTGCGATTTGGACCGATTCGCAGATGGAAGGAATCCCCGGCAGTCCAAGCTCCTTGTTGCGCTTGCCTTCATGCATCACCCCGTCGTAAATAAGCGAGTTGTCTTCACAGTGTGCAACGACGATTGCATTCAGGCGGGCTGCCTCCTTCATTTGCTCATACATGGTAGAGGCAAGCTGAATCCCTACCCCGTCGTCCGAGAATGCGACAGCGCCGTTCTCCTTCAGCTCTTCCATATTCGTGCGCACTTCCCCGGAAATATCCTTTGTCAGGGAGCCATATGGCAGTACACGGATGACGGCACTATCCTTTATCAAGCCGTTGATCAGCTGCATGTTCTCTACCGAATCCGGGACGGGCTTCGTATTCGGCATCGCACAGATTGTCGTGAAGCCGCCGCGTGCCGCTGACGCTGAGCCTGTAGCAATTGTTTCCTTATGCTCGAAGCCAGGTTCACGCAGATGTGTATGTACATCGACAAAGCCTGGTGACAGGAAGTTTCCTGCTCCATCAATCACCTTGATAACCCCTTGCCCTTCCGGAATTCCTTCTCCGATGGCAATAATTTTGCCGTCTTCCACAGTGATGGAGGAAAGCTCCAAATTCCCTTGTTCATTTAATCGTCTTATATTTTGGATATACGTGATTGCCATATTATTTCCGTCCCTTCAAAATCGTTTCGAGAATCGCCATTCTTGCATAAACACCATTGCGAACTTGTTGGAAAATACGCGAGCGTTCACATTCTACTAATTCATCCGCAATCTCTACATCACGGTTCACCGGTGCCGGATGCATAATGATTGCTCCCGGCTTCATCCGTTTTTCACGCGCCACCGTCAGCCCGAATTCGTCATGATAGCCGTCTTGGGAGAAGTCCTTGCTTACTGCATGCCGCTCGTGCTGGATTCGCAGTAGCATGACGACATCACTGTCCTCTAGCACCTCATCCCACGAATGGACGGCTTCAAAATCGCCTGCCCACTCCTCAGGGCACAGGAAGCGTACATTCGCTCCTAACCGTGTAAGTGCTGAAGCATTCGATTTTGCGACGCGGCTATGTGTGATATCCCCGACGATCGTGACATTTAGATTCTCGAATGTTCCGAACTCTTTCCGTATAGTGAACAAATCAAGGAGGCTCTGTGAGGGATGCTGGCCAGCCCCGTCCCCAGCATTGATGACTGCACATCCGATGCCTTCGAGCAGTTCATTGTAATACTCATCTTCCTTGGCACGAATGACTACCGCATCTATGCCAATCATCTCTAACGTCTTGACGGTGTCGTACATCGTCTCGCCTTTCATTGCACTTGAAAAACCTGCATCAAATGGTATGACCTCACATCCTACACGACGTTCCGCCATTTCAAAGCTCGTCTTCGTACGTGTACTTGGCTCAAAGAAAAGGTTGGCCACGTTGTAGGTACGGGCAACCTGAGGAGGTTCGCCGTTTTCAAATGCCTGCGCTCTATTGAGGATGTGTAAAATCTCTTCATTCGTTAAATGTTCCATTGATAATAAATTCTTCA
>JBJEFP010000215.1:0-8059 GCA_051874195.1 Lysinibacillus sp.
TTAAAAAGAGTGCGAGGGTTTCCTCGCACTCTTTTTTTATGTCAGCTCAATTAATAGATCTCCTGTGGAGATGGCGTCGCCCGCTGCAGCGTACACTTCCTTGACAACACCATCTTTTGGCGCCTGTACAGTTGTTTCCATCTTCATCGCTTCCGTGATTAGCAGATGGTCTCCCCGCTTGACGTGGCTTCCTTTTGATACTACTACCTTCAGCACCGTACCAGGCATCGTCGCCCCAATCTGATTCGGGTTAGTGGGGTCGGCCTTCATTGCAAGGCTGCCGTCCACTTCCACTGTCATATCCTGAATGACCAACTCACGTGATTGGCCGTTCAGCTCGAAGTACATGACACGCGTGCCATCATGCTGCGGCTCGCCGATTGACACAAGCTTGATGATCAGCGTCTTTCCTTTCTCGATTTCCACTTCAATTTCCTCGCCCAGCTTCAAGCCGTAGAGGAACGTAGGCGTATCAAGGACGGAAATATCACCAAACTGGCTCGTCGTTTTCGAATACTCTTCGAAAACTTTCGGATAAAGTGCATATGCCAGTAAATCTTGCTTCGTCGGCTCACAGTTCAGCTTTTCCTTCAGTTCTTCTGCAAGCTGCTCAAAATTGACCGGCTCCAATAACTCTCCAGGACGTACGGTAATCGCTTCCCGCCCTTTGAGCACCACCTGTTGGAGCTTTTCCGGGAATCCTCCGTGCGGCTGTCCGAGATATCCTTGGAAGAACTCGATCACTGATTCGGGGAAGTCGATGGATTGGCCCCGCTCATAAATGTTCTCCTCATCCAAATCATTTTGCACCATGAACAATGCCATATCCCCTACCACCTTGGAGGACGGGGTCACCTTCACGATGTCGCCGAACATCATGTTCACACGCGAGTACATTGCCTTCACTTCATCCCACCGGTCGCCCAGGCCAACCGCTTTTGCCTGTTGCTGCAGGTTACTGTACTGGCCACCCGGCATTTCGTGAACATAGATTTCTGAATGAGGGGCGTTCATGCCGCTTTCAAAATCGGCATAGTACTTGCGCACATCCTCCCAGTAATAGGATAGCTTTTCGAGCGATTCGATATCAGCCCGTACATTGCGCTTACTCCCCTTCATCGCATAGTAAAGCGAGTTGGCGCTCGGCTGGGAAGTCAAGCCCGCCATCGAGCCAAGAGCTGTATCGATGATATCTACACCCGCTTCGATTGCCCGTGCATATAGATAAATACCGTTACCGCTCGTATCATGAGTATGAAGGTGAATTGGCAGTTCTGTTGCGTCCTTCAGCTCTGAAATCAGACGGTACGCCGCCTCTGGTTTGAGCAATCCTGCCATATCCTTTATCGCCAGGATATGAGCGCCTGCATTTTCCAGCTCACGTGCCATATCTTTATAGTACTCTACTGTATACTTCGCACGTGCATCATCTAAAATATCCCCCGTATAACAGATGGCAGCCTCCGCAATCTTGCCGGTATTGCGAGCTTCGTCGATTGCGACTTCCATCCCTTTGATCCAGTTAAGGCTGTCAAAAATACGGAACACATCAATGCCTGACGCCGCCGATTCCTTGATGAATTCACGAATCAGGTTATCAGGATAGTTCGTATAGCCGACTGCATTGGCACCGCGCAGCAGCATTTGGAACAATACATTCGGCACTTGCTTCCGTAGCTTTTCAAGACGCACCCATGGGTCTTCCTTCAAGAAGCGGTACGCGACGTCGAATGTTGCCCCTCCCCACATTTCCAGTGAGAAGTAGTTGTGCATCATGTGGCTTGTCGCATCCGCAATGCCGAACATATCATGAGAGCGGACACGGGTAGCCAAAAGGGATTGATGGGCATCGCGGAATGTTGTATCCGTCAAAAGAACATCCTCCTGCGCCTTAATCCATTCAATCAGCCCATCTGCTCCACGCTCATCCAAAATCTGCTTCGTCCCTGCCGGAGGAGATGCCAGCAAACCTTGCTTCGGCTTTTCCGGTTGGGCGAAAATCGGCTTTATGCGCTTTTCCACACCTGGGAAACCATTCAGTGTTACATTCCCGATATAGCTCAGAAGCTTTGTTCCTCGGTCCTTACGCTCCGGAAATTCGAACAGCTCCGGCGTTGTATCGATGAAGCTTGTATCAAACTCACCTGTCAGGAATTTTTCATGAATAACCACATTTTCCAAAAACGGAATGTTCGTCTTCACCCCACGGATACGGAATTCGCGCAAGTTCCGGTCCATTTTAGCCGCTGCTTCATTAAATGTCCTTCCCCACGTGGAAATCTTTACGAGCAAGGAATCATAATAAGGTGTCACTACCGCCCCCTGGAATCCGTTGCCGGCATCAAGACGTACACCAAATCCGCCACTTGAGCGATATACCATCAGCTTTCCCGTATCCGGCATGAAATCGTTCTTCGGATCCTCCGTTGTGACACGGGACTGAATGGCATATCCAAATAACGGTATTTTGTCTTGAGAAGGGATATTGATTTCAGCAGAGTGCAAAGTATAGCCTGCTGCTACCTTGATTTGGGCGTGGACGATATCCACACCGGTAATCATCTCTGTAATCGTATGCTCCACCTGGATGCGCGGATTCACTTCAATGAAATAGAAGTCATCTCCGGCAACAAGGAACTCTACCGTACCGGCATTGACATATCCTACATTTTTCATCAGTTTTACGGCCGCATCGCAAATCCGGTTGCGTAAATCCTGGTCAATCGAGTTGGACGGGGCCATCTCTACGACCTTTTGATGCCTGCGCTGGATCGAGCAGTCTCTTTCATATAAATGAACGATATTGCCTGCCGTATCACCGATGATCTGCACCTCGATATGCTTCGGCTTTACGATGCATTTCTCTACATACACTTCATCCGAACCGAATGCTGCCTTCGCCTCCGACTTTGCACGCTCATAGGCTGATGCCAGCTCCCCTTTTGACTGGACCATACGCATGCCGCGTCCACCGCCGCCGAGTGCAGCTTTAATCATGACCGGATATCCATATTCGTCGCCGAACGCCTCTACCTCATCAAGGCTTCCGACAGGACCGTCCGTACCCGGGATGACCGGAATACCGGCGAGGATTGCTTGCTCCCGCGCCTTCACCTTGTCGCCGAACATATCCAAATGCTTGGATGTCGGTCCGATGAAGATGATTCCCTCCTCTTCACAACGACGGGCAAATTCTACATTTTCGGATAAAAAGCCGTAGCCTGGATGAATGGCATCTACATTCGCATCCTTTGCAATTGCAAGGATGCCCTCGATATCCAAGTACGCGTCAATCGGCTTTTTCCCTTCTCCGACAAGATACGCCTCATCCGCCTTGTAGCGGTGGAATGAACCGCTGTCTTCGCGAGAATAGATGGCTACCGTCTCAAGATGCATCTCCGTGCAGGCACGGAAGATGCGGATGGCGATTTCCCCCCGGTTCGCCACTAATACCTTCTTGATTTCATTCATTATTTCCCCAACTCCTTATGAAAGCTTTTTCTTGTCTCTCTTGTAGTACATGGAAATATTAAGTAGAATGCCCATGGCTAAAGAAAGCATCATTATAGAAGTACCGCCATAGCTTATGAAAGGTAGCGTTACTCCGGTTAACGGGATTAGACCCGATACCCCCCCTAGGTTGATAAACGTCTGAAATCCAATCCAACTCCCAATCCCGCCTGCAATCATACGTGCAAGCGGATCTTTTGTTGTCATTGCAATATAGAAACTGCGCAGCACGATGATACCGATGCCGAGAAGGACAATTGCCACGCCCATGATTCCCAGTTCTTCCGCAATGATTGCCATGATGAAGTCGTTTTGTGGCTCGGGCAAATAGCCGAGCTTCTGAACCGATTGGCCGAGGCCCACCCCTTCAAGCCCCCCCTGTCCGATTGCTAGATAGCCGTTGATGATTTGATAGCCGGAACCCTCCGCATATTCGAACGGATTCGACCATACCTTCAGACGGCCGGCGCGGTTCTCTGTGAAAATGGTGTCGTATTTGAAAAGCAGCAGGATAGCCGACAGCAGCCCGCCGACTCCCCCCAGCACGACGAAGAACTTCGTCAGCGACTTCCCTTCGATGCCGCTCAACCAGGCGACGGAAATCGCGATGAAGAAGAGAATGATGAATGCCCCAAGATCGGTCTCCGTCCCTACACCGGCTAAAATGAGCAGCCAGACGAGGATCGGGTTGATGATGTCATTCGGCGTCACTGATTGGATGGACGGGTATTTGAGGCTCTTTCTATAAAAAGAACCGCCAAGATATAAAATAATGAACAGTTTTGCAAACTCGGACGGCTGGAATGACATGCCGAACAGCCTGATCCAACTTTGGGAACCCGTTTCTTCCAGCCCGATGCCGGCTACCTTCACCCATACCAGCAGGATGATCATGACCAGCATACCTGCCATCATGACCAGCTTGCTGCTGTAATGCTTATATGGA
This sequence comes from Lysinibacillus sp., assembly GCA_051874195.1. Taxonomy (GTDB): domain Bacteria; phylum Bacillota; class Bacilli; order Bacillales_A; family Planococcaceae; genus Lysinibacillus_B. The sequence goes on from JBJEFP010000215.1 coordinate 4,457, forward strand.
AAGAAAGCACCGATACAGAATACGACAGCCCCTACCGCCAGATTCAGCACCTGTTTGCGGTAAAAATAATCCGGCGTCCCGTCTTCATACATGATGCCGACCATCATGCCTGCACTATAAATCATCACTAACCCGAACAAACATAGAAACACGTATGTAAAGAACAGCAGATAGTCGAAGTTTCGTAAGTATGTCGCAATATATTTTTTCATTCTAAAACCTCTTCTTAGAAAAAAAACTCAAACGCACACAGCGGTTTGAGTTTTTCTATTATTTGTCTGTATAAGCATCGTGCAGTAAGGATAACTCTTTCTCCAAAGCATCCAGAATTTCCTTGCCCCGCTCCCGCTCAATCAATCCCAGCTTCACGGCGAAATCAATTTCGCGCGACAAACCAAACATCTGTGTATCCAGAACTTCCTCGTATAAAGGACACTGCGGCATTGTCAAATTGTCCATTTGTACCTTGATCAATTGAGCAATTTTATCAGCATCTGTTTGTAACAGCTCTAATGCTTTCTCCTGGAAGGAAGCTTGTGATTTCGTATCCATGAGGACGCCCCCATTATCTGATATTTCTTCGATTCTATCTTAATAAAGTTTATCTTTTCGAAAGTAAAATTGCAAGTGTCTTTCCATAGAGAGCCGAATTTCATTTAAATGTTTCTTATTTCATAGAAAAGGCGGTATACTGTATTTGGATATTAATAAAGGAGGATTTTTGATGAACTCAATTATTCCTATTAAAGGTGCGGTCGCATATTCCCTTACACTCGATCCGACTGTCTGGATTTTCGACGACCGCCGCTTGGACTTGACAACCTATTTTGCAACAGAAAAAGCCCCTGATGATTCAGAGGAGAAATATTTGGCGGATGTGGGTGCCCACTGGTCCCGCGAAATCATGGAAGGCGCTGTATTCCCGCCTACATTAAAAACGGAGCGTAAATTCGACCGTAAAGGGATGATGACAGGCACATTCGGGATGGAGTTGGCTCCATTCCTGAAAAACGCCGAAATCAAACCGGAAGCGACTGAAGTCGTTTTTGAATGTGAAAACGGGGACGAGCATGCCTTCCCGATCGAGGAAGCCAAATCACTCGTCTTCAAATTCAGCCAGGACGGCAAACCAATTACAGAGGGCGGACCTGTTCACCTTTTATTTGGGGACGGTTCAAATGTAGACGACCCGATTAAAGGGGTACTCGCAATCCGTGTCCAATAAGGAGGAATAGCATGCGCGTCAAATGTGTTATTTGTGATGCAATCCACCAATTACCCGACGACCTGCCACTAGCTAAAAGGCTGCGCAACCGTCCGATCCACACATATATGTGCGACGTTTGCAATGGGCGAATCGCAGAGAAGACGGAACAGCGCATCGCTACAGGCAACTTCAAGTTCTACCGCACATCTTCACGGATCGATGAAGATTTTTAATCGAATGCGCTTCGCTTTCACCGCAAGCACCTTTTCATCGGGAAGGCGTACAGCACCTTCTCACGCAAACCATATGATGATAGTTTATATTCTCTCTATCACGCGAAAAACCCTTGGGCTGCAATTCACACCCAAGGGTTTTCTTTATCCATTTTTCAATAGAGCCCTTTCAAGCAGCTCCACCAGCTGGTACATAATTGTCGCAAAGACCGCTATGATGACAAGCGACAACAGGACGAGATTGAAATTGAACACCTGGAATCCGTAGATGATGAGATAGCCGAGCCCCTGAGAGGAAACAAGGAATTCCCCGACGATTACCCCCACCCACGATAGGCCGACATTTACCTTCAGTGTCGAGATGATCGTCGGTATGCAGGCCGGCAAGATTGCCTCCTTGAACATTTGGAACCGCGTGGCATTGAATGTCTGCAGCACCTTCAGATAGTTCGGGTCCACCCCTTTGAATGCCGTATAGATGACAATTGTCGAGATGATGACCGAAATGATGGCCCCCATGGTAATGATGGACGTCATACCCGGACCCATGACAACAATCAGAATCGGTCCGAGCGCCACTTTCGGCATGGCATTCAGGATGACGAGATAAGGATCGAGCACCCTGGATAAAAACGGTGACCACCAGAGAATGGCCGCAAGAATGGTGCCGGCCAGCGTCCCTAGGATAAAGCCCAATACTGTTTCAAATAACGTATAGCCGATATGCGTCAATAAGGTGCCGTCATTCAGCTTCTCGACGAAAAGCATGGCGATTTTGGAAGGCGAGCTGAAGATGAGTTCATCAATCCAGCGAAAGTGTGAGGCCGCCTCCCATAAGGAAAAGAAGCTGAGTAGAATCAATAGTTGAAAAAAACGCGTCCACCGCTTTTCCTTAATCAATGATTTTTTATATTCTTCATGGAGTTTTTTTATGTTCAAGGCTTTCAAGCTCCTTCCAAATGGTTTGGAATAGAGTGGAATATTGCGGATGGGCACGCGCTTCAAACGGGGTCAGCATTGTTATTTCTTCCGGCACCTCGAACGTTTTATACAGCTTTCCCGGACGTGGGGAAAACAAGAAAATCCGGTCACTCATCGCAATCGCTTCGCCCAGATCATGTGTGACGAGGATTGCCGTCTTGCCGAATTCTTTCAACATTTGAGAAACGAGGTCCTCGAGCTTCAGCTTGGACTGGTAATCCAGCGCGGAAAACGGTTCATCCAATAGCAGGATGGCTGGGTCCACCGCCAGTGTCCTGGCTAGCGCCACCCGTTGCCGCATCCCGCCCGACAGCTCCCTCGGATACTTCCTTTCGATATTGGGCAATCCGACGGCACTGAGCAGCCGGGAAGTGATTTCCTTCCTTTTATCCTCATCTTTATTTAAAATATCAAGTCCGAGCGTGATATTCTCTTCAATCGTCTTCCACGGGAACAAGTAGTCCTGCTGCAGCATGTAGCCAATCGACAGATGCTCATTCCCGTAGACAGATTGCCCTTCAATCGAGACCGTTCCGACCGTTGGGGGAAACAGCCCCGCAATGATTGATAGCAGCGTCGTCTTGCCGCAGCCGCTCGGTCCTACAAAGGAAATGAACTCGCCCTTTTCGATGGATAGATGGATATCCTGCAATGCTTCGGTTGCCGTCTTCGGTGAGAAATACGTATGATGGACATTACTGACTGTTAGAAATTCCATACTACTTCGTTGCTTTCTCAGCAAATGTTGTATCGACAAGCTCCCCGTAATCCATCCGTTTCGGCAGTTCGCCCGCCTCTTCCATCACATCCTGCAGATTGTTCCATTCCTCTTCATCCAATATCGGGTCTTTTGCAAAGGATTCCTGTTGCTTATAACGATCGACCACCGTGGCGATCAGCTCCACATCTGTATCTTCGAAGAACGGCTGAATCGCTTTCGCCACATCTTCAGCACTGTTTGCATACACCCAGTCCTGGGCCTTCTTGATAGCCCGTGTGAATTTCTCTACCATTTCAGGATCGCTGTCGATCATGCTCGCCTTCGTCATGAACACCGTATACGGCAGATGTCCGGATTCCGTCCCGAACGAGGCGACGATATGGCCGACCCCTTCCTTCTCAAATACGCTGGCTGTCGGCTCGAACAGCTGCACATAGTCTCCCGTGCCTGAAGCAAAGGCT
>JBJEFP010000216.1:0-8031 GCA_051874195.1 Lysinibacillus sp.
TCATATCGCATATGGTAGTCGCAGAGGGGGAAGATTATGCAAATTCATGTAGTACAACCCGGCCAGACGCTGTATGGGTTGGCTCAGGCATATCGTACAACGATGCAGGCGATTATACAGGCGAATGAATTGCAGAACCCGGATCGACTCGTGGTAGGGCAGGCATTGGTCATGCCGATATACGGCAGGTTTTATTGGGTCCAACCCGGAGATAGCTTGTGGAGCATTGCCCAAATGTACGGAATGAACGTGGATACACTGGCACGGCTGAACGGTCTGAACGTCGATCAGCCATTGTCGGTTGGCACCCAGCTCTACATTCCGCCCCGACCGAAGACGGATGCTGAAACGTTGGCGTTCCTGGAGCCTAGAGGTGATGCAGTAAGTCAGGCATTATTGGGGGAGGCCATGAATGCTGGAAGGCAGCTCACCTATTTGAACCTATTCAGTCTGGGAGCAAGGCGAGATGGCAGCCTGCGCCTGCCGCCGAGCAATGGTTTGAACGAGGTGATGCAGAATACCGGAGTGGTTACCATGCTGGTGGTGACAAATCTTGAGGAGGGAGCCTTCAGTGGCGAGCTGGGGCGGGATATATTACAAAGCAGTGCAGTCCAGGACCTCCTGCTCGAGAACATTATCTCCTATGCCGAGGAATTGGGCGGGGTGCGTGCAGTCATGTTCGATTTTGAGCATTTACCGGGGGAACAGCGGCTCGCCTATGTGCAGTTCTTACAGCGGGCGGTCGAACAGCTGCATGAGGTGGGGATGAGCGTCAGCGCTGCGCTGGCCCCGAAGACGAGAGCGGACCAGCCGGGAGAATGGTTTGTCGCACATGATTACGGTGCAATCGGCCAGGTCGTTGATTTTGTTATGCTGATGACATATGAATGGGGCTATTCGGCCGGCCCTCCGATGGCGGTATCTCCCATCAATGAGGTGGAGCGTGTACTGAACTATGCACTGACGGAGATACCTGCTGATAAAATCATCATGGGCCAGAACATTTATGGCTACGATTGGACGCTCCCGTTTGTGCAGGGGGGCGAGTATGCCAGGGCAATCAGCCCGCAAACGGCCATCCAGCTTGCTCTCCGTTATGGGGTGCCCATCGAATATGATACAAAGGCACAGGCGCCATTCTTCACCTACCGGGATGAGGAAGGGAAGGAGCACATCGTGTGGTTCGAAGATGCAAGGTCCATCCAAGCGAAATTCGACCTTCTGAAAAGACTCGGCCTCCGGGGAATCGGCTTTTGGAAGCTGGGGCTGTCCTTCCCGCAAAACTGGCTCCTCATCGAAGAGAATTTCAATGTGGCGAAACTAGAGGGCAGCTAATCCAGCTGCCTTTCATTTGCAAATAGGAATGTATAAGCTTTATGGCTATGCATGAGAAAGATATATCTCAACCTATTTTGGTAGTGATATATCTTTCTTGCGGAATTTTGCAGGAGATCGAGAGCTTCTATTATAATTAATATAGTAACTAGAAAAGGGGGAATGGTGGTTGAGGTTATTCAAGATTTTGGCAGTTCTGCTCTTAACCTTCCAACTTGTCAGTCCGGCAACAGCCATGACAGGCAATAAGGGAGAGCCTGCACATTATCTGGCACTGGGAGATTCGCTTGCTGCCGGTATGATTGAAACAGGGGAAATAGGGACAGGCTACACGGACTTTCTGGCGGAAATGCTGAAGGAGAACGGGTTGCTTGCTTCCTACAACAAGGGATTTGCATACCCAGGCTATAAGACAGACCAAATTCTAACTGAGCTGAACAAGGATGTGGAGAAGCCATCGTCTGAAACAGGGGAGACTGTCTCTCTTTTGGATGAGGTGAAGAAAGCAGATGTCATTACGATCAGCGTCGGGGCGAACGACGTGTTGGGGAATGTGAAACGCGACGAGGAAGGGAATATCGGCTTCGATATGTCCGAAGTCCAGAAGGCGATCGGCAAGATGGTGGGCAACTATGATGCCATCTTGAAACGCATTGCACAGCTCAACCCGACTGCAGACGTATTTGTCATGGGGTATTATAATCCCTTCCCTCATGCAACGGAGCTTTCCGCTCAATTGGATATGCTTGTGGGCGCATTGGATGGTCAGGTGAAGCAGATGGCCGAGGGGAATGGAGCGTACTTTGTGAAGGTGAACGATGTGTTCGGGTCTGATACGGCAACGTACCTGCCGAACCCAGCCAACATCCACCCGAGCGAGGCAGGATACAAGGCAGTGGCCGAGCAATTTGCAGAGCCTGTCGTCGACTATATCATGCTGATGCCATTACCTGAGGTGAAGCGGGACTTCACAGATATTCCAAAGGATAACGAATTTTACGGCTATGCAATGAAGGCGGCGGAGTATGGGCTGATGAACGGCTATGGAGATGGCACATTCAAGCCGTATACCCAACTGACGCGTGTCCAGATGACATCGATTCTGACTCGTGCATTGGAGTTGGAGGCGAAATTCGCTGTACCATTCAAGGATATGGAGGGCTATGCCGAAGAAACACAGCAGGAAGTGGCGGCGGCTCGTGAGGCGGGAATCGTCACAGGAATCGGCCAATTATTCAAGCCGGGCGACCGCATCACACGTGCCCAGATGGCAATGATGATGCATCGTGCGTATGAACATGTGACGGGTGAGGCGTATAAGCCGGCAAAAATGGCGCCGTTCATCGATATCAGCACATATAGCGACGACTACCAGCGGGCCATGACATTCCTCTATGATAAGAAAATTGCATCAGGAATAGGCTCGACAGGGAAGTTCAATCCGACAGGCTATCTGACGCGCGCGCAGGCCGCAAAAATCATCACGAACTTTTATGAAGCGGTCATGCTGGAGAATTAAAATAAGCGGCGGGGAGATGGGGAATCTTCCTCGTCGCTTACTTTTGTATATATAGCAGAAGGGGTATTCTGCTGGGGATAATATGGTTAGTATAGACAAAGAAAGGGATGTCTATACATTATTCCTTCCATTTCAATCCTTCGAAGAAACGGTAGACTTCCTCGAACACTAAATCGCGTTCCTTGCCTAATGTCAGGATATGGCCGGAGTTTACAAATGTCTTCACGGATTTGATGCGTGACTTGACGGAGCTATAAATCAGGTCGGCGCTTTCGCAATAGTATTCATCATCCTGCAAACCTCTCAAGATGTGTACAGGCGTCTGGATATTTTCCAGCTTGCTACTAGTATCATTAATCATCCCTTGCAAATAGTCAAGCGATGGCATCCGGACAAGATCCGCCACACGCTCTGGACGGTCTTCATTCGGGTCGTAGGTGCCGGCCAATTTTTTATAATTGATAGCATAGTCGATGATGCGGCTCTGCAGGCTCTCGGGGCTTTTCGCGATGGCGGGCGCCGACATCGTAACGATGGCCTTCGTCGGACGTTCAACACCGAGTTTCAGCGAGAAGATGCCGCCAAGCGATACACCGGCAACGGCGATTTCCTCATAGCCGAGGCTGCGTAAAGTATCATAGCCTTCGATTACGCTGTTCCACCATTCAACAGGGTTTGTCTGGATTAACGTCTTCGGGTCGCCGCCATGTCCTTTGTAGAGAGGTGCATGGACTGTGTAATTGCGGTCCGCTAAATATTTACCTAAACGCTTTACATCATTTGTATTACCCGTAAAACCATGCAATAGAAGGACGGCACGCTCGCCAGCCTCAAATGTAAATGGTTTCGGTGGAATGATTTTCATTTTAAAACAAGCTCCTTTTTAAATATGTGATAATTTATTTGATGTAAGGAAATGTGACAATCAATTGAAGATTTCTGAAAAAAGGTTGTAATTCAGACGAGAATTTGATATGAAATCGTTTCGCTATTGCTATTATAGTGCTATAAATACATAAGTACAATTTATTATTTCTATTATTTCAATAACTTTTAGTTATCGATGGAAAGGAGCCATTTTCCCATGGAAATTCAGCAACTGCAATATTTCAAAAAGGTTGCCCATTTGCAGCATATGACGCGCGCCGCGGAGAAGCTCAGCATCTCCCAGCCGGCACTCAGCAAGTCAATCGCCAATATCGAACAGGAGCTTGGGGTGCCACTTTTCGATCGGCAGGGCCGTTCCATTTTTTTAAACCGCTACGGAATTCTTTTTTTGGAAAGCGTCGATATTATATTAGCTGAGTATGAAAAAATCATGCAGGAATTCGAAGATATTACAACCCCTGGACATGGGGAGGTGGCATTCGGCTTCATCCATACGCTCGGCATGGAAGTCGTACCGGAACTCATGGCGACTGTTCCGAAGAAATATCCCCATATGGGATTCTCGCTCACCCAGGCGACGTCGCTCAATTTATTGAAGCGGCTGGAGGAAGGGGCGATCGACCTGTGCCTATCGCAGGAAATCGAGTCGAAAATCATCGACATCGAATGGATAGAGCTATGGAGTGAGGAGCTGTTCGTCATTGTCCCGTCGGAGCATCCCCTGGCGCTTAAGGATATGATTGAGCTTCATGAGATAAAGGATGAATCGTTTATTTCGATAAAGCGCGGCAATTCCCTGCGCCAAATCGTCGACCAGTTGCTGAAGGAGGCGGGTGTCACGGCACACACCACTTTCTCGGGAGAGGAGATGCATACGGTCGCGGGCTTTGTCGGTGCAGGACTGGGCGTATCGCTCATTCCCCACATAAAAGGCCTTGAAAACTTTAATGTAAAGAAGATTTCGGTAAGTTCCCCCAAATGCCGCAGGAAAATCGGAATCGCCTGGGCAAAGGGACGGTACCTGTCACCGGCAGCTAATGAATTCAAGCAGTTTTTAATCGATTATTTCAGAGGAGAGTCGTGATGGATCAAAAATTATTACTTGAGTTAGTAGGGGATGAATGGCAGGAAACAATCTTGCGCGCAGTGGATGGAGAGGCTGAGGCAATGTTCATGCTCGCCATGATTTTACAGGAAAGAGAGCAAGTTGGCGCATCGATGATATGGCTGAAGAGGGCTTCGGCGCAACAGTATGCCCCTGCCCAATACGAACTGGCGAACTGCTATTATGCCGGCGTTGGGACCGATGTAGATGAGGAGCGGGCATTCGAACTGTACGAGCAGGCAGCAAAGCAGGGCCATGCGGATGCAGCGAATAACCTGGCGGATATGTATTTGAATGGCGAATCGGTGGAAACGGATGAGGAAAAGGCGCTGGAGTGGTTCACCTATGCAGCGGAAAGCGGTGTCGTGGAAGCGATGTTCACATTGGGCATCATGCATGAACAAGGGCTCGGGACGCCGGTGGATGAAGCGCGTGCCTACGCATATTACGAGCAGGCAGCAGCAGGTGGCTATGATGATGCACAGTACCGCTTGGGATGCATTTGTTTGGAAGGGCTCTTAGGGAAAGAACGGGACGGAGAAAAGGCATTGGGATGGTTCGAGCGGGCGGCCGGGCAATTTCATATAGATGCCATCTACAACCTGGGCTACCTGTATGAAAAAGGCATTGCCGTGGAGCGGGACGGGATGAAGGCCGTCGCCTATTACAAGCAGGCGGCGCTGCTTGGCGATTACCAGGCAAAGGTGAATCTCGCTCATATGTATGAGGAGGGCGAATGTATCCCGAAGGATGACGAAGAGGCTGAGAAATGGCGCCTTGCCGCTACTGCCCAGCTAGAAGAGGCCGGACAGGAATGGTGAGGGCCTGATAGGAGGGGGAATATCTCTTCTTGATCAGATAAATAATAGGAAATGCCGATATAAGCAGGAATGTTTACACCTATCATCGAACAGGCTAATAGTGTAGTAGGAGATCAACTAAGGAGGTTTTATCATGCTATTATTTGCGGTACCTGATCCATCCACGGAAACAGCTTCCTATAAGAGGGAACATATCCGGAACTTGCGTGTAATTTTGACACGGCAACAGGAGGATCTGACGGAGCTGAATACAATCGTCGGTTATTTAAAAGGATTCAAAGATGTAGGAATCGACCAGGTTGAAAGAGAGAAGTATATGGGAAAGATTGAGCACATGGAGGAAAAGCAGCAAAGTCGCTTCGACCGGCTCGATGAGATGATTTTCGAGAACAGAAGGGAAGTAAAGAAAGGGAAGACGAAGGACGAGTCGATTGCCGCGTACGGCAAGGAAGTCCGAAAGCTCGAGGCAGGGCTGCGGACGCTGCGCCTTTTTACATGTGATGTAGTAGAAATGCTAGCACCGGATAGCACGGTGCCGGACCGTACCGATGACCGCATCGGCTATTTTGAAAAGCGCTCTGCCACATTAGAGGTCGAAATGAAAACATTGATGGAAGGGCTTCCTTTCCTGTAAACGCATGCACAGTCTCTGAAACTTCGGAGGCTGTGCTTATTTCGTTGGTGAGAAAAGTCTTCACTACCGTGTGTGGATGACAAGAAAAGAAAGTATGGACCCTGTCCGGACAGCCGTGCTAGGAACATTGCTCCATTGTTTGTAGTAGCTGAAGAGGCGTGAATACTTGTTTGCCCTGAAAAAAGGCACACCGAAGGCTCGGATTTGAAAGGGAAGGTGAAAAAAGCATCAGGTAGGGGGAATTTCTAGTTGTTAGTTGTTAGCTGTTTCCTGTATGGAATGTATTTATATATAACTCGAAATTAATATAAGTATAATTACTCAACTTTACAAATATATGTAAATTTATATTGAATTTGTAGGTAAACATAGTAATCTAAATAAGTATGTAAATTCAACGGAAAGTGGTGTAGTGAATGTTTTTTAGAAAGACATCACATCAAGAACCCATCAACATAGATTCCATGCCAGTGAAAATTCAAATAGACGGCCATCCCAAGGTGAAAAGGCAGCTCGACATGCTAGAATTGACGGAGACGGACTTGAAATACCTCCAGGCGTTCCAACCGTATGTTAAAGAAAATATCGATGGGCTTGTCGATGGTTTTTACCGCGCATTGGCCACGGAACCTGCCCTGCTGAAAATCATCGAGGACCATAGCACGATTGAGCGGCTGAAGGTCACATTGCGGAATCATATTTATGAAATGTTCGGAGGTATCATTGACGCGGACTTCTTCCAAAAACGGGAGCGCATCGCGAGGATCCACGTACATATCGGTCTGCCGACACAGTGGTATATTGCAACGTTCCAAAATCTGAACATTTCGCTCATGGGATATGTAAAAGACAATATCCCCCACATCGAAGACCAGTTCAGCATATTGGCGGCCATCTCTAAGATTTTGAATTTGGAGCAACAGCTTGTGCTGGAGGCATTTGAAGCGTATGTTTTGGAAACGCAGCGTATAAATGAGGGGCATAAACAGGAGGTCGGGCTCTCCATTATCGAGTCTTCGGAAAGCCTGGCACATATCTCAGAACAGACCAATGCCGCCTATCAGCAGCTGATCGCCCAGACGGAGGAGCTTGTTTCCCATTCAGAGCGGGCGAATGGCATTTCCAGCGAGACGGAGCAACAGGCGCTAGAAGGGCGGGAACAGATGCAGTCGCAGTCCCAGAATATGAAGGTGATTACGACATCTGTAGAAGGGATTGCACATGATATCCATCGCCTTACGGAAATGACGAGGCAGATGGAGGGCGTCATGTCGATTGTGACAAACATCGCAACCCAGACGAATCTTCTCGCGCTGAACGCTTCCATTGAAGCTGCTCGCGCGGGCGAGGCAGGGAAGGGCTTTGCCGTTGTAGCGAATGAAGTGCGGAAATTGGCCGAACAGACAAAGGCATCGACTGATACAGTAGGTGAATTGCTGCATCATACAAATGAAAGGACCGCTAAATTGGAAGTATCGCTCGACCATATACAGGAGGCGGTGAGGTTTGGTGGCGAGGGCATGCTCCAGACCGAGCGGCAGTTTTCAAGTATTTTGCAATCGATGAAGGAGACGAAGACCCAAAACAGCGTCATTGCAAATGAAATAGGGCTCCTGGGGCAAGGAATCGGCGAATTGTCGACCGCATTCGGACAGGTGGCCCATTCAGCGGAAGAGCTGGCCTGCATCTCACATAATTTAAGTAAATAAGAGAGCTATTTATATGGAGC
>JBJEFP010000217.1:0-8017 GCA_051874195.1 Lysinibacillus sp.
GTTCTTAGCCTTCGCTCCTTTTTCTCTAGGAGTCTCGCCGCTTCCGCTACAATCCGCTAGCGTGTCACTCTTTATGAGGGCTTTATCTAAAAATCATGCTTTCTATCAACTAATATTTGGATAATCAACAGACGTGATATTTTCTATTACTCGAAATAGTTCAAGGCCATTTTCCACTTTTAGTAACGAACGAATTGTATTTTTAAAATTATAGATTATTATTCCGCAAATATTTCAAAAAGCCTTCAACTTCTTTTTGTCCAACAACATGGTCCAATTATAAAGCAAGAAAAAACTGCACATCAACACAGGAGTTCTTAATGAAACTTTTATAAATCTTGGGCTAAAGGAATCCCGGCACAATAAACAAGGCCCTGCCTAAACAGTTAGACAGGACCTTGCAGCGTTATTTCAGCGATGTCGATTTTAAAAATTCCTGCGTTCGCTCTTCTTTTGGGTTATTGAAAAACTCATCGGGTGTGCCGTGTTCGACAATTCTTCCCTCGTGCATGTACACGATACGGTCGGCCACTTCTTTCGCGAAGCCCATTTCATGGGTCACGACAACCATGGTCATGCCTTCCTCGGCCAAGTCCTTCATCGTTGTCAGCACCTCTCCTACAAGCTCGGGATCGAGGGCCGATGTCGGCTCATCGAACAGCATGATGTCCGGCTCCATCGCAAGTGCTCTGGCAATGGCCACCCGCTGTTTCTGTCCGCCTGATAATTTACTAGGATAGACGTCTGCCTTATCCTCCAGGCCTACTTTATTCAGTAATTGCTTCGCTTTGGCAATCGCCGCCTTTTTGTCCACGCCCTTTACGTGGATTGGGGCTTCGATGATGTTTTCCAGCACCGTTTTATGGGGGAAGAGGTTGAAGTTCTGGAACACCATCCCGACCTTTTCCCTGATTTTGTTGAGGTTATCGGTCCGTGGATTGACTTCCTTACCCTCGATGATGATCTGGCCGTCATCCTTTCGTTCTAAAAAGTTCAGGCAGCGGAGGAGGGTGCTTTTCCCCGAGCCGCTCGCTCCGATCAAACAGACGACATCGCTCTCATAAACGGTCATGTCGATGTCTTTCAATACATGCAAGTCGCCGAATGATTTATTTAATTGCTTTATTTGTATCATTTCCTTCGTATCCAATCCGTTCGCCTCCTATCGGTCGCTTATTGCCAATTTCCGTTCAACCCGGTTCACGATGAATGTCAGCAGCGCCACCAGCAATAGATAGTAGACTGCGACGATGAGTAAATAGGTCATTTCGTCAAAGTTGTTGGACCCGAGTGTCGTCGCCACATTGAATAGCTCATTCATGGAGATGAATGCGGCCAACGAAGAATCCTTCAGGCTGATGATGAATTGATTGCCTAGAGGAGGCAGCGCGCGGCGGAATGCCTGCGGAAGGATAATCCTTCTTAATGTCAGTGTCTTCGTCATCCCCAAGGAGCGGCCTGCCTCAAGCTGTCCCTTGTCGACAGATTGAATCGCACCCCGAAGGATTTCGGAAATATAGGCCCCATTATGTAATGCTAAAGCAATGGAAGCAGCCCAAAAATCGGGAAGGAGGAAAATCCCGCTGATTCCGAAGTAGAGGATGAAGATCTGGACGATCAGTGGTGTTCCGCGGACTAAGTAGACATATATATCCGAGATGAGCTCTAAAACTTTTATTTTGGAGATTTTCATTAAGGCAAAGACAAGCCCGATGACGATTCCGAGTAGGATCGAAACAGCCGTCAGCTCTAATGTCAAAAGCATGGCTTTTAGGAATACACCTTTTGTATCCGTTAGTATGTCGAAAAAATGCGAAAAACTTGGCAAAGTATGACGTCCTTTCTTTCAATAGTATGGAGTTATTCCGGCTTCTTGGTGATGTCCTCACCGAAATATTTGATGCTGATCCGAGTGAGCGTCCCATCCTCCCGGAGATTTTCCAGCGCTTCATTCACTCGCTTCAATAGCTGCGGATTATCCTGGGGCAGCACGATCGCCTGTTCACTGCGGTTGATCAGCTGCTGTCCTGTAATCGCAAATCCTTCCTTTTCAGCCGTTTTCCCTGTCACAAAATCAGTGATGACCGCATCATGACGTCCACTGCTCAGCGCTTTTAAAGCGGTAATGTCGCTGTCGTATGTTTTGACCTTATCTGTGTACTGGGAAGCTGTATCGGCATATGTCGAGCCTTTTGCCACCGCGACTTCCTTTCCCTCCAAATCTTCGACCGTCTTGATTTTGCTATCGGGTCTCGTGAAAATCTTCGGCCCTGAATAATAGTACGGGGTACTGAAGGCGACATGTTTGCTCCGCTGCGGATTAATCGTATGGCTGGCAACGGCTGCATCCGCACGGCCTGTTTTTACCCCCTCGACAATCCCTTTGAACTTGATGCGCTTCTGCACCGGCTCAAGGCCCAATTCCTTTGCAATCGCTTCGCCAACCTCAATATCAAAGCCTGACATGGTGAGGTCGTCATTGATGTAGCTGAATGGCTTGAATTCACCAGAGGCGGCGAAAACAAATTGGTTTTTGTTGATCAGTTCAGATCCGTCTTCGAGCTGATCCTTCTCGGCACAGGCCGATAAAAAACAGACCGTGATGATACTAAAAACCAACAGAAACTTTTTATTCCATATCATATTGGCTATCAATCCTTTTCTCTCATTTATTCCTACCAAGCGCTAGCTAACTTGCTTATGGAAGGTAAATACCCTATTCGGTGCTGATAAAACAAAAAGCGTCAGGCGCCTTTAGTCATTCCTTCCTGGGCACAGGCAGATGAACTGGTGCAAACACCGTGTGCGGCTGCCTCCAGCTGGTTCTCTCGGCACTGCTGCCCGTACCGGAGAATTTCCCGGCCGTTGCAGGGATGCTGGCCGTCGTGGCAGGTACGAAAAAGGGCAGGAAAGTGGCACACAGAAGTGGAGCGTTAGGCGGATTGATGCTTGTGGCGCCCAATATGTTAAGTGACATGTCGGTGTTCATGAAGACGGATGGTGCAGCAGGATATGCCGGTGCTTAAAGTGGCGAACAGGATCGATCCTCCTTGAATGGAGACAAAAGCGGGGAATCGTCCATTCATGCCGGCGAAATCGCAAACATAGGCTAGTACAACAGCGTTTGGCAAGTGGCATGTAAAAAAGATGGACAAGTAGGTGAGCCATGAAGAAAAGCTTTCAAATCGGCGGTGCGTTCGTCGGGCTTGTGACGGGTGCGGGCTTTGCCTCGGGGCAGGAAATCATGCAGTATTTTACGAGCTTCGGTGTCATGGGCATCCTAGGCGGACTTGTGGCGACGGTGGTGTTCGCCTTTTTAGGGATGATCCTTGCGCAGCTCGGCTCGGATTTACAGACAAGCTCGCATAAGGAAGGGATCTATCATATCGGAGGGCGCTTTTTCGGCCCGGTGCTCGACATGCTCATCACGGCGGCCCTGTTCGGTGTGGCGGTCGTCATGTTCGCCGGATCGGGGGCCACCTTCCAGCAGACGTTCGGCATCCATCCGATGATCGGCAGCATCATCATGGTGACCGTGACGATTTTGACGCTGCTGCTCGATGTGAAGAACATCCTGAAGGTCGTCGCGATGCTGACGCCTTATTTAATGGGGATTATTTTTGTGATCCTGCTGTATTCCTTCTTCACAATGGACTATTCAATCGGCGAGCTCGACATCATCGCCCGTGAGCAGCAGGCGGTCGCATCGAGCTGGTGGATGGGGGCGATTTTGTATGTGTCCTACAATATCGCCGCCGGGGCGGCCATGCTGATTGTGATGGGCGGTACGGAAAGGAACCGTAAAATCGCAGGGCGCGGCGGCATCATCGGGGGCATCATGCTCGGTGTGCTCATCGTACTCATCAATCTGGCACTGTTCGTCAAGATGGATGTCGTAGCGGGCACGGCCATGCCGACGCTGGAGCTGGCCAAGCAGATCCATCCGGCAGTCGGCATCTGCATGGCGCTCATCCTGCTCGGCATGATGTACAACACGGCGGTCGGGATGTTCTATGTATTCACCGTGCGCTTCATCTCTCCCAATCGGCCGATGTTCAAGCCGGTCATCGTCCTTGTCGGCTTCATCGGCTTTGCAGCGAGCACGGTCGGCTTTACGACACTTGTCGGGAAGATGTACGCGGCGATGGGATACCTCGGCTTTGCGCTCGTCCTGGCCATCATCCTGGCCTGGGTTTTTAAAGGCGATGTCAAAAATTGAAGGTAGGAGATGTTTAATTAATGGAGAATAGTTTATAGAAGGGGTAAAACATAAAAGAGGTGGTTATCTTGAAAAAACTACTACTAGCAACAGGTATCCTTTGTTTGGCAGGGTGTACGGAAGATGAAAGACCGCAGGCAGCGGACGAAGACATGGAAGCTGTCCTGGTGGATGAAGTAGGTGCGCAAGAGCAGCCGGCACCAGCAGCCGATGAAATCACGCACCAGCAGCTCCTCGATGTACTCGAGGATGTGGCATACCGTTTTGGTGTCATGAAAAACAACTCATCCTTCCAAGACGGCCTCTATGGTCTGGCCCATGCAGGTCTAATTGATGTGAACCAGGACGGACAGGACGAACTGTACATGCTATTCAGAAGCTCAAGCTACCACAAAGATGAACTGGAGCACCGCAATCAGGAAGGCTATATACTGGAGGTCTGGCAGGCAGACCAGGAGACGGGACGAGCAGCAATGCTTCACAGTGAGTTCATCGATCCGGGTTCTTCGGCTCCGGCAGATATGAGCGTGTCATTCGTGACGACCTTGAAGGGGGAGGTCGTACTGAAGAACAGCCGCTTCCAATCGGATGGCCAGGAAAACTTCGATGAATCCACGTACTATGCATACCGTGACGGTGCATTCGAGCAGGTGCTGAAGACCTACCACAGCGCAGGAGGCCAGGAGGAGCACCAGCTGGACGGGAAGAAAGTGGACAGAAAGGCGTTCGAGCAGCGGTTGGAGGACTATGAAGGAGAGGAAGCCCCACTCGTAAGGAGCGAGGCAGGGGAGAAGGAGTTCGCCTTTGATGCGAGCGATATTTCCGCCACAATCGGGCAGGTATTCGCCGATTTGATGGAAGGCTTCGATACGGTGCCGACAGACGGGGAGCAGGCTTCTGGGGAAGTGCTGGCCAAGATACGGGAAGGCATGTCCGACTTCACCTTCTACCGCACAATCGATAAGCGCGACCCGGCAACATTTGAAGCGGCCATCAGCAGCATCATTGTGAAGGGGCAGGTGCCACAGGACGGCGGCGATCTCGGCTACTTCATGGGGTACAAGGAAGAAACAATCATGCAGCAGATGAAGGCGCTCCATGATATCGACCTGGACGCAGCTGCGCTCAATCTGCCGTCTGCGCGGCAGCCTGACAACACCGAGCTCCTGCACTACCAGGACGGCGTATTCTACGTGCCGCCGAGCGACTTCCACCAGGAGCACGTCATCCGTGACGTAACGGCGGCGACGAAGATGAACGACGACACTTATCTCGTGACGTTCCGCGACTCCTTCTTCAACCTCATGGGCTATATGGACGCGACGCAGGACTACGGCTTTGACCCGGCGGAATACAAGACGGCAGCCGCCAGCGATTGGCCGCAAGAAACCCAGCACTACATCACGCAGGGCATCCCGAGCTATGCCGTCGTAAAGCTCGTCGACGGCAAGGTGCAGCTTCCATACATGGGCTACCGCAACTTGACGGAAGAGGAATTGGAGAGTTTTTAATGGAAGAGGCGCCTGTTTGAACGAATAGTCAAACAGGCGCCTCTTTTTTAGGGCTAGTCAAAGTTGAATTGGCTCTCCACTTCAGGGCTTGCTTCCGGCAGCTCCATCCCTTCCTTCCAGACGAGGATGGCGTCATCAGGTGAGCCGTAATAGATCGCTTTAATGTCCGGCCCTTTTCCGTCCTCCTTGAACATGTCCAAATCGATGAAGTCATGCCCCTTTTCAAGCGCATACGGGGGTTCGGCCTTATCCTTGATGACCGGGCGCAGCGGAATCATATAGAAGTTGCCGTCCTTATCCAGGTCATATTTCATCCGGTACAGCGCATAGCCGTCCGTAATCTCCGCATGGTAGACGATCTTGCCGTCAGCGAGCCTGCTGACATCGGAAATTTCCACATCCTCCGAGGCGACGGTCGTAATATTCCATTCAAACAGCCCGTAATAGCCGCCTACAAGAAGCAGGCACACCGCCGTCGCAATGGCGATTCCCTTTAGGAAGGCTTTTTTTCTCGTCTTATTCCAGAAGGCTGACATGCTTTTTAGGGCAGTCTGGTCCTGTTGATTATTCTTGATATCCTCTGCTGGCAGCTGAATGTCGCGCCCGATTGCGGCCAGCTCATTTCGGCAGTCCTCGCATGTTGACAGATGCTCCTCCACCATCTGCCTGCTCGCCTCGCTGCACACCTCATCATGATACAGCGGCAGCAGGTCCCGTACGACATCACACGGCAATTTGTTCATTGTTCTTCCTCCTTTAGCCTCGTCTGCAGCTTTTGCTTCGCCCGGTGAAATGTAACCCGTGCCCAGCTCTCCGTCTTCCCGAACAGCTGGCTGATCTGCCGAAACGACAGCTCCCCGAAGATCCGCAGCGTGAACACTTCCTTGTACGGCTCCTCCAGCCGGTGCAGCGCCTGATGGATCCGGAAGACATCTTCCTTATCCGTCATCAGCTCTTCGATGCGCACACCTTCCTGCTCCGGCACGTCCTGATCAGAAAACCGCTTCTGCTTGTCCAGATAAGTAAAATATGTATTCTTCGCAATCTGGCACAGCCATACTTGGAGCTTGCACTGTCCGTTGAATGACTCGATGCCCTTCAGCGCCTTGAAGAACGTCTCCTGCGTAATCTCCTCGGCGATTCTATTATTGCGGCTGAGTGAATACACAAAGGCATACACATCCTTGAAATACCGCTCGTACATATCCTCGAACTCCGTCACATTCCACCCTCCTTTCCTACATAAGACCAGGCTAAAGGCCATTCGTTACAAAATTGGTGGAGATTTTTTTGCGAAAAAATAGCCGTTTCTTTCATTATACTTTGAGTGTTTGGGCGGGAGAGGGGGCATTTTATATCATTCTGCTTTCCTATTCGAGCTCAGCGCATCCTAACAAGCACTTCCAGCAAACACTGATTGATTGGGGATTCAAGATATCATTGGAGGATTTTTAAACAGCCAAAAAGGCAATTTGCCGATTTTGATATACAACTTAAATAGAAATAAGCGACAAG
The DNA here is from genome assembly GCA_051874195.1 of Lysinibacillus sp. Lineage (GTDB taxonomy): Bacteria > Bacillota > Bacilli > Bacillales_A > Planococcaceae > Lysinibacillus_B. The sequence continues at coordinate 7,246 of JBJEFP010000217.1, forward strand.
GTGCTGCATGACACTTATTTTCTTATATGTTGTATATCGATTTGGCTATTTTGCAAGATGCGGCCATAAAAATGGGGAAGATCAAAAGAACCTTGATTCATTTTTCATCGCAAAACAACTAGAGCTGCTGGTTTTTGCATGTCGGAAGTCGCTGTATGACGTATCGAAAGGGGACTTCCATAGAAAAGGAGGAAGAGGATGATCTGGCAGCCGCACCAGCAATCAATGGGGAAAAGCAGCAGGCACTTCTCTTGAAGTTATGCTGATTGCACGTTATAATAGGTACTGTAAGTTGCCAGTGGGTATCTACTCATACGATACTCGTTATAGAGCAGGTACGTTTTGCTCTACCCGTACACGACTAGCTCGTGACCCGGATATAGTGCGTATTATACGCCTTTTATACTTCGGGGACGTTACGGATTCGACAGGGATGGTTCAAGCTCTAGTCGCGCGTCGGAGGTCTCGGCTCCGTCATCAACGGAAGTTATATAATAACTGGCAAACAACAAAACTTAGCTTTCGCAGCGTAAGCTCTTAAGCGCTCCGCCTCTGCATCGCCCATGTGCAGTCCGTGGGGCCCAACTTTAGTGGGATACGACCTGCTGGTACCACCTGAGTCAGCGGTAAGAGATTTCCAGGTTAGTGCACAGGACGCCTGTTTGTCGGCATAATGCTGCACGAATCGCAAGTAGACAAACTACACGCGTAGAAGCTGGCGTATTGGAGTTTCTGGACGCGGGTTCGACTCCCGCCGTCTCCATACATAAGC